>JAESUH010000230.1 GCA_016763155.1 Rhizobiaceae bacterium | reverse complement strand
TGGAATGGTCGAGGTGTTGGAAGCAAATATTGCATCTTCTGGCATGTTTGCTTCGGCTTGTATCGTCACGATTTTCTTGACTTCGCTGTCTTCAAACACTGCTTCAACCACCATGTCCACATCGGATAATTTTGAATAATCCGTTGTTGGTGTGATGAGGATGAGGAGAGCTTCTTTCTTCTCCGGTGTAGAGCGTTTGCGGCTAATGGCCTTGTCGAGCAAAGCCTCTGAATGGGCTTTGCCCTTGTCGGCCGCAGCCTGATCGCGATCAATCAGCACAACTTCAATGCCAGCTTTTGCGGAGACATAAGCAATGCCTGCGCCCATAAAGCCAGCGCCGAGAACGCCGATTTTTTTGATTTTGTTTTCCGGAACACCTTCGGGACGACGAGCGCCTTTGTTCAGTTCCTGAATGGACATGAACAGGGTGCGGATCATCATGCCAGCTTCGGTGGAGCGCAGCACCTCTGTGAAATAGCGTGCTTCAACTCTAAGAGCCAAATCCATTGGAAGCAGCAGGCCCTCATAAACACATTTTATGATGCAGCGGGCGCCGGGATAATTATCATAAGTCTCGCGGCGATAGATGGCATTTGCTGGTGGAAATAGTTGGAAACCCGCTGGTGAATAAACGGCACCACCAGGAAGTTTGAAGCCTTTTACGTCCCATGGTTGCACGGGTTTCAGGCCATCAAGGATGAGTTTTTTGGAAACTGCAATGAGGTCTTCAGCAGAAGCTATTTCAGTTACAAGGCCAAGGCTTTTGGCTTTCTGTGGATTATAGTTTTTTCCCTGCAATAATAGTTGTAATGCTTCTTGCGGATGGATCAGGCGAGGCACACGCTGGGTGCCGCCAGCACCGGGCAACAGGCCAACTTTAACTTCTGGTAGACCAACCTTAACCGCAGGATTATCAACAATCACCCGGGCATGACAGGCAAGGGTGATTTCAAAACACCCACCAAGTGCCTGACCGTTAATGGCAGCAACCCAAGGTTTGCCGCTGGTTTCCAGCTTACGAAGAAGCTGGTTCATGTGGTAGGCGCCTTCGAATAGAGCCTTGGCAGCTTCTTCCGGATTAGCGTCTTTTTCAGCCTGGAAACGACCCACTAATTGCTGGATCATGGCCAAATCAGCACCGGCACCAAAGGCTTTTTTGCCTGAGGTGATAACAGCACCCTTTGTGGTGTCATCGGCGGCTACCTGATCGATAATGGCTTCCCATTCTTCAAGTACCGTTGCGTCAATGACATTCATTGACCTGCCGGGCATATCCCATGTGACAAGGGCAATGCCATCGGCATCTTTTTCGACTGTGAAATTCTTATAAGTCATTTTCTAATTCTTTCTTTCGACTGGTATTCAACCAGACGTCAAACCCGCTCGATGATGGTTGCTGTTCCCATGCCTGCACCAATGCAAAGGGTAACCAATGCAGTGTTGAGGTTACGGCGCTCAAGCTCGTCGAGCACGGTTCCCATAATCATGGCACCGGTTGCACCCAAAGGATGACCCATGGCAATCGCTCCGCCACAAACATTCATCTTGTCGTGGGAGATTTCGAAGTGTTGCATATAGCGCAGAACAACTACGGCGAAAGCCTCGTTGAGTTCGAACAGGTCGATATCATCAAGGGTCATTTTTGCGCGTTTGAGAAGCTTCTCGGTTACATCAATCGGGCCGGTAAGCATCAATGCCGGATCGGAACCGATATTGGCATAGGCGCGGATTTTTGCGCGTGGTGCAGTGCCAATTTTTTTCGCGGCTCTCTTTGAACCAATGAGGATGGCTGCTGCACCATCCACAATGCCGGATGAATTGCCCGCATGGTGGACGTGGCGAACTGCTTCCACATCCGGATGGGCCTGAATGGCAACCGCATTAAAGCCGCCCATTTCGCCCATCATAACGAAGGATGGATCGAGTGAAGCAAGACTTTGCATGTCAGTGCCGGGGCGCATATGCTCGTCTTTGGCAAGAATGGTGATGCCGTTTTGGTCTTTTACCGGAATGACGGAATTATCAAACAAACCGTCTTCCCATGATTTGGCAGAGCGCTTCTGGCTTTCCACCGCATAGGCATCCACATCATCGCGAGAAAAGCCATATTTGGTGGCGATCAGATCGGCTGATATGCCCTGAGGCATAAAATAACTTGGCACAGCAACGCTTGGGTCCATCGGCCATGCGCCGCCGGACATGCCCATGCCAACGCGGCTCATGGATTCAACGCCGCCTGCAATGACGATATCATCGCTGCCAGCTTGAATTTTCGCTGCACCCAGATTGATTGCATCAAGGCCAGAGGCGCAAAAACGGTTGATTTGAATGCCGGGGGCCTGTGTATCATAACCTGCTTCAAAGATTGCGGCGCGCGCAATATCAGAACCCGCTTCACCAACAGGATCGACGCAACCAAGAATAACATCATCGACAAGTTTTGTGTCGAGTTCGCAGCGATCGCGAACCGCTTCCAGCGTTTTTGCTGCCAAGCGAACGGCTGGTACTTCGTGCAAGCTACCGTCTTTTTTGCCGCGCCCGCGTGGTGTGCGAACATGATCATAAATAAATGCGTCTGCCATTATGGCCTCCTATTGGTGAGGTATTCTTAATCGTTAGCCTTAGTGGCCTTCGACGATTGTGATTTGTCCGTTAGATGCAGCGATGCGATGTTCGCGTGCTGCGGTATAAGCGGGGGAATTGTAACAGGCGAGGGCCTGATCATAGCTTTCAAATTCTATGACGACATTTCGGGAAAACCCGTTGCCTTCGGGGCTTTCGCTCTTGCCGCCACGGACTAGAAATTTAGCGCCGTATTCTTCATACGCAGGTGTGGCACCTTCAATATAAAGTTTGTAACGCTCGGGGTCATGCACTTCTACATGGGCCATCCAATAACCTTTTTTGGACATACTATTCTCCTAGTTCGGGTTCGAAGTTAAGTTCAATTTATGCGCTGGAAGGTAAAAGATCTTCCGGGCTTTTCCACCCGTCAAGTTCGCGAATGCGTGTCAGCCAATCATTGATGTGTGGGAAATCATTCCAGTCAATGCCGATATGATCAGGCCAGAATAGATATCCGGCAAGAGAAATGTCCGCGATTGTCGGGCGTCCACAGGCAACCCATTTGTGATCGGCCAAATGATGATTGAGGGTTTTGATGGCGGCGATTGCCCGACCTTTCATGAATTCGGTCTCTGGGTCTCCGTCCTTCTTGAGGAATTTTTTCAAGAAACGCCAAATTGCGACGTAGCCGGTAAGCTTGTGATTATCCCAAAGGATCCAGCGCATAATTTCGCGCTCTTCAGCTTTGTTCAGTGGTCCGAATTTTCCAAATTTATCGGCCAGATGATAAAGCATTACACCGGATTGGCTGATCGTCAGATCGTCCTCGGTGTGGTCAATCAGCACCGGTACTTCGCCGAAATTGTTTTGATCGCGAAATTCAGATGACTTGTGTTTGCCATTGAAGAAATCGACCCATTCGGCTTGCCAGTCTGCCGCGCATAGTTCCAGCATTAATGCTGGTTTGTAAGAATTGCCGGATTCAAGAAAACATTGAAGGGTGTAATCGCTCATATTTGGATATTCCTAAAGACTGCGTGCAATCAGCAGTTTCATGATTTCGTTTGTACCGCCGTAAATGCGCTGGACGCGACTATCGCGAAACATTCTGGCGATCGGATATTCATTCATATAACCATATCCGCCGTGCAATTGTAGGCATTCGTCAATCACTTTGCATTGCAGATCTGTCAGCAGTAATTTGGCCATGGAGGCTTTGACCTGATCCAGTCGGCCTTCCAAATGTTCGCCCACACAATGATCAACGAAAACCCGGGCCATAGTGGCTTCAGATTTCATTTCCGCGAGTTTGAATTGTGTGTTTTGAAACTCGATCACTGATTTTCCGAAAGCCTTGCGTTCTTTCACATATTCGATGGTCAGTGCCAAAGCGCGCTCGATTGAGGCGATGCCCTGATTTGCAATTAGCAAGCGTTCCTGAGGCAATTCGTTCATCAGTTGGAAAAAACCGAGGCCTTCTTCTTTGCCGAGCAGATTGGTCAGCGGGACTTTGACGTTGTCAAAGAACAATTCAGAGGTGTCATTGGCTTTCAGGCCGATCTTGTCGAGGTTTCTACCTCGTTGAAATCCGTCGAGGCCTTCGGTTTCAATGACAATAAGGGAAGTACCCTTAGCGCCTTTTTCCGGATCGGTTTTCACAACCAGAATGATCAGGTTAGCATTTTGACCGTTGGTGATGAAGGTTTTGGAGCCATTGATCAGATATTGGTTGCCGTCTTGAACAGCGCTGGTTTTAATACCTTGCAGATCGGAGCCAGCTCCAGGTTCAGACATGGCAATTGCGCCAATTAATTCGCCAGTCGCAAGGCGCGGCAACCATCGTTGCTTTTGC
>JAESUH010000034.1 GCA_016763155.1 Rhizobiaceae bacterium | reverse complement strand
GGCCACTCGTTAGTGCAACCCGAACCGCTTCCTGTCTAAACTCTACTGTACGTTTCGTTCCCATAGTCGTTCTCCTTCTGCGTATAATACGCGGTTAAAGGAGCGGCACAAATCCGCGACAGGTCCAGAAAGTACTTTATCTCGAGCCTCAAAGGTCAGCAGCGGCGCGTTACTCAATATGAGTGACCGGTTTTTCTACAAAAATTTTTGGATGTAAATTCTTGACTAAATATTAGTTAGTAAATCTTAAAAGGCATGACAAATAAGATAGTATTGTCTTATAAGTGTTTACAAACAAATAGTTCGGAGGAAATCATGAATATACTTAACAAATTCAGTAAGTGTGTTGGCGTCGCGTCAATCGGGTTACTAATTGCCATGCCAATTACTGTTGCACAGGAAATGCAAGCCAGCAAAGAAATGCTTACCAAGGCCTATCCCGGCAAAGCTTATTCTCCTTATGCAAAGCGAAGCTTCCCCGAACGTCCTTTATGGGGCGACAGTCACCTTCACACATCACTATCCATGGATGCAGGAGGGTTCGGAAACCGTGTTGGCCTTCGGGGTGCATATCGTCTCGCCCGCGGCGAAGAAATAATGGCATCGTCGGGGCAACCAATACGCCTTTCGCGTCCTCTTGATTGGCTCGCTATTACTGACCATTCCGATGGTATGGGCTTTATCAATGACATTCTTGCATTCTCACCGATGGTCACAAAATATGAGCAGGGTGCTCGCTGGGCCAAAGGGTTTAGTGCTGGCGGCCAAGAAGCTATTGAAGCCACCCTCGATTTGATTTCGGCATTCTCTCAGGGGAAAATGGACCCTGAAATGATCGCCAATTATTCACCTGGCGCACGACGTTATTCAACAATTTGGGATGATGTAATTGATGCGGCCGAAGAGTTTAACGAGCCGCACAAATTTACTGCCTTTATCGGATTTGAATGGACGTCTCTCGTCAAGGGAGGCAACATGCACCGTAATGTGATTTTCCGCGATAATGGTGATCGCGCAAGGCTGGTCGTGCCTTATACTACTCAAGCGCCGATCGGCAGTATCGACCCGCTTGATCTCTACAAATATCTGGAAGCCTATGAAGAAAAAACCAATGGTTCAGTGATGGCTTTTGCCCATAACGGCAACCTTTCCAACGGCATCATGTTTCCGATGGACGCGCAATATTCCGGTCGTAAACTGGATAAATTCTATGTTGAGCAACGTGCCAAATGGGAACGGATGTACGAGGTCACTCAGATTAAGGGGGATGGCGAAACTCATCCATTCCTGTCGCCTGATGATGAATTTGCTGACTATGGCACATGGGATAAGGGAAACCTTGATCTTTCAGAAGCCAAAACTGATGATATGCTAGCTGCGGAATATGCGCGGGAGGGGCTAAAGAGAGGGTTAGCGCTTGAAGCGAAGCTTGGCACCAACCCTTATAAGTTCGGCGTTATCGGTGGAACTGATAGCCATACGTCATTGCCAACTGCCGATGATGACAATTTCTTCGGAAAACATACAGGCTACGAACCTTCTCCTGGTAGGTTGAAACACCCATTTATGAAAAATGAGAATGGCGAGATTTTCTCTTGGCAGCAAGTTGCTTCTGGCTACACCGCAGTATGGGCGAAAGAAAATACCCGCGCCTCTTTGTTTGATGCCATGGATCGCAAAGAAGTTTACAGCACAACCGGCCCACGCATGACAGTTCGTCTGTTTGGTGGCTGGAACTATGACAAGGCAGACATTAATTCACGTCAGCCGGCAGTTCTTGGTTATGAAAAAGGTGTACCAATGGGTGGTGACCTAACAGATGCTCCTAAAGGCAAGTCTCCAACCTTCATGGCCTATGCTGTTCGCGATCCAATCGGTGCCAATCTCGACCGGGTCCAGATCATCAAGGGCTGGCTTGATAAAGACGGCAAGACCCATGAGAAGGTTTATGATGTGGCTTGGTCCGATGGTCGCAAAGTTGGAAGCGATGGAAAATTGCCACCCGTGGGCAACACAGTTGACGTGAAAAATGCCAACTGGACCAATACAATTGGTGAGACAGAGTTGGGCACGGTTTGGACTGATCCAGATTTTGATCCAGCCCAGAAATCGTTCTACTATGTGCGTGTTCTGGAAATTCCAACACCGCCTTGGTATGTCTATGATGCTTTCCGCCTTGGATCAAAAATCCCCAAGGACGCACCGACAAGCCATCAAGAACGCGCCTACACAACACCAATCTGGTACACACCAGAAGGCTAAGTAAACTGCTTACTCCATGCCGATAGTCTGACCTTCGGCATGGGGTTTTAATATCGTTTTACGCGGAAAACTACCTGCCCAAACATACTGCCATGTAGGGTATTGGGTTTCTGGCAAACCTCTCAATCATAATCCCGCTTTCCAATTAGAAAAGTTTTGCAACTTTTTTACTAGTCGCTCTTAGGTCGAGCATATCAATGTGAGTGTCTAGATTTAGAGCGAGTTCACTTGTCACGGGCAGCATTGGGAGGCGTACTTCGGGTGATTTTATCAGCCCTGCACGCCACAAACAGTGCTTAATGGCTGATGGACTTGGCTCAGTGAACAACAGATCAGCCAGGATTGAAATGTCGTTCCAAATCGACAGAGATTTTGAATGATTGTTGTCAGCCAAGGCAATTTGGACATCCGCAAATCTGGATGTAGCAAAGTGTGCTGAGGCCAAAATTGCACCATTCGCATTATGCACAAGTGCGTTGTAATAAAACGCATCTTCGCCGGTCAGAACTGAAAAGCCCTCGGGGCGATTTTTCAGGAGTTCATATGACTGACTAGGAATTGCGCAACAATCTTTAACGCCAATAATGTTCTTGTGCTTTGCTAATTCCAACATGACTTTATTGCCAAGATTTACCCCTGTTCGATACGGAATATTGTATATTGCGAGTGAATGGTCAGCGTTGTCAGCCAATGCAGTAAAGTGCTGCAATAGTCCTTCCTGCGACGGGCGCGTGTAATAAGGGCAAGTTGCCAGATAGCCATCCAATGGCCAGCCGGAAGTTTGCTGGAGCATTTCGATGACTTTGCGCGTGTCGCTGCCCGAGATTCCCAAATATACCGGGATTTTTCTTTTATCTTCAACCATTTGAGCAACTGTAATTCTTATAAGCGTCTCTTGTTCTGTCTTACTGAGAGTCAATCCTTCTCCCGTGGTTGCAGCTAATATGAACCCATCAACAGGCTGTTGAAGGTAGTGCTTCAACAGGTTTTTCAGAGATGTTTCATCAAGCTGACCATCGAGGAATGGGGTAATCAATGGTAGCCACAGGCCGCTCATTGGTTGATGCGTCGTGTTCATTTTATTGTCTCCTTTAGAGCCGGAGACAGGTACAAAAAAACCCCGTCCAAACCGGCGGGGTTAAATTCGAATATCAGTGCATTAATTACAGCGCAAGACGATCCTCGTTCCCCGAAATAGGGAACGGTTTAGATTTCATAATTTTTGAAATTGCTCTGATCATGTATTTTTATTGCAACAATGAACATTGCAGTCAAGAAAATTGGTTTTATCGGTCGCCAGGTGAATTGTTTTGCCGTCATGAAACGCGGGCATTGATCATCATATGATTACAATCATATCAAAAATCCAAATTCTATGTCATCGATTCTTTAACAAAAAAGGAATTGATACATGACCGAGACGGCAGATAAAAACTCAGTTAAATCCAAATGGGGATTTTGGCCTAAGGCATTGCTTGGATTGTTGGTAATAGGGGTGCTGGCTGGCGCTGGTTACGCTTACAATAATCGCGGTTCATTCATGTTGATGGCAGGTCACAACATGCATGATCACGGCGCAGATGGCACAGGCCATGACGAAATCAATATGCCCGGTCTGCAAGGGGAAGATGCGACCGCCGAGGAAAGCAACGAACTTGCAGTGATGTTTCGAAATTTCGGAAAAATCACTCGAGAAGTCACCAATCTACCCAATGGAATTCGCACCATTACCTTCTCAAAAGACGAGGAATTAATGTCCGTTGTCGTCACCCATGTTGTCGGCATGATCAACCGTGTCGAAGAGGGGCGCGATCCCAAAATCATCATTCAAAGCTCGACGCTCGACATTCTTTTTGAACGTCGCGACCGTATCAAAACCAAAATTGAAACAACTGACGAAGGTATTGTGGTCACTCAAACCTCAGATGATGCAGACGTAGTCACAGCCCTGCATACTCATGCAGCTGAGGTGTCCGATATGGTGAACCGCGGCATGGAGGCCGTTCATGAAGCTTTGATGAAGCAAGGAAGAAACAGCTAGACGTTTCTCTATAAACAGCACAAAATTTGATGCCTCAATTAGACATGGAGCCATAGGATTTGTGGAAGGTGTCTTTTTGTTGCCATCGGATGATGCAGATTATGAGTATGTATTGCTGATTTAATTGTTGGTTCCGAAAATAGAACCATCAGTCTGGACAGTGCAAAATAACTCTCCATTTATTTCTTACTTTCTCGTTCCTAGTATTGGTTTGCGAATGTACTAAAATCTTTGCAGCTAAACAACAAACTCAATAATTTCAGTATGTTGACAACGAAACTAGCTACGGTATTCTTGATTTATTGGATAAATTCTTCGTAATTGAAACCAATAGATACTGTATTCTGGAGGAAACTAATATGCGCCCTACGTTCAACTTACGTCGTAATATAATTGGGTTTGGCCTCACAGCCTTGATGTTGGTAATTAACCAGACTTCGGTAAACGCAGACCAGCTTTCAAGCAAAAATACAGCGGAATGTTTGGCTGATAAAACCTGCCAGGAAACTGTTTTGAAACGCGTCGAGACGCGCATGGGGACGCTTGAATACAAAGCTGGATACCCGACAAAATCCACCATTGAAAACCTCTATAATGAGATGGATTACTAGCGCACGGTACTTGCCCACCAAGTTTCCGATAACCTCGTGTCGTTTTATTCCATGCATGTTGGCCCACAAGAGGCGATTGCTGACGCAAAAATGGGCGATCTTGTCATCTGGCAGAATTTCCTAGATCCCAAGGGTATCGTGCTGACCGGTAACGACACCACCGTATATGGCATGGTTTATATGGACCTCAAGAAGAACGGCCCCATGGTGGTGGAAGTTCCACCTTCACCATTCTTGGGAAGTATATTGGATCTGTGGCAGGTTCCGCTTGCAGGAATTGGTTCAGACGGAGGGAAATTTGTCGTTGTTTCTGCGGATTATGAGGGAGAGGTAAAACTGCCTGAAGGCTATAAATTGCTGAAATCCAGAACAAGCATTGCCGTATTTTTTGCCCGTGGTCTGGTCATCAATAATGACGTGGAAGCTGCTGCCGATACAGTCAAGAATTCCAAGGTCTATCCGCTCTCCAAAATTGATTCTCCTCCCGAATTAAAAGTTCAGTTTGCAACCGGGGTTGCTATGAACACCATCTCGCCGATGGACCCAATGGTTTACTGGGCTCGTGTCAGAGAAGTTCTCGACTTTCTAAACCCTGAACTTGATCAGGATGCATCTCTGATGATTTCACTTCTCAAGCCATTGGGCATTGAACCAGGAAAGCCATTCAACCCTGACGAAAGACAGAAGAAAATTCTTGCAGATGCCGCTCACTTCGGCTGGATTATGGCTCAAACCATCAGCTATGCACCACGCTTTAAAGACATAATCTATTACCCTGGAACACAGTGGGAATGGGTTCTCGAACTTGACCCCACATTGCAAAAAGACTTTTGGCGCGATCTGGAAGCGCGCACCAATTATTATTTCCAGGCTTCGATGGCTCAGCCAGCAATGAAGCAGAAAGCCATTGGCAGGGGATCGCAATATGTTCGCTCTGCCCGCGATGCAAAAGGCGAATGGCTAGATGGCAGCAATCTTTATCGCCTTAATGTACCGGCAAAACCACCAGCTGAATTATTCTGGTCCATTACCGTGCATGATTTTGAAACCCGCTCACAGGTTCAAACCGATACAAATAATGCCGCATTATCGTCCTATGACAAACTCAAATACAATGATGACGGCTCGGTCGATCTCTATTTTGGCCCGAAAGCACCCAAAGGATTTGAGAACAACTGGATAAAAACCATTCCCGGCCGTGGCTGGTGGGTTTGGTTCCGCTTCTACAGTCCGACTGAGGCATTCTTTGATAAATCATGGCAGCTCACGGATTTTAAAAAGGTCGAGTAAGCAAGCCTGACACATCGAAAATGAGGGAAGGTGATGGCAAGGGAGTAAAATACCTGCTCTTGCCGCCAAATTATGACTGAGCGGTGCCCGATAGCTACAATGTTATGCGCAGTCGGATCTATTTTTAGATTTTTCTGATCCGCTCAGTTCGTTCAGTTTTGGAAGCATGAAGGTGTGGTAGCGACAGTAAATCACCCCATGCCAAATGGCGCATTTTATCCCAATTTTTGTTCGTGCTTATTTAACCGAAATTGGTCGATTTTCAAATTCACTAACTGTAAGTATATACAAATCTTGACTATTTTGTTTTGACGCCTAATCTGTTCTTCTAATATATTTGAGAAACAAAGACTGATTCATAGACTTGTCATCGTCGTACTTTGCAGATGACCAGTCAGAAAAGACGTATTTATATTTTCGAAACAATAAATGCAGAATCAAGAATCGCATGTTAACGGAGACGAATAACCTATGACCAAATATGGATTACTATCAACGGCCTGCCTTTTTCTTGGTTTAGTATCCTCACCTCTTAGCGCTCAAGAGATTGCTGATACGATTTATCAGGGTGGTCCAATCATAACAATCAATGATGATGCGCCTCGTGCCGAGGCTGTTGCCGTGGTGAATGGTAAAATTCTGGCCGTTGGTGCGCTTGGCGAAGTTATGACCCATAAAGGGGATGGCACAAAGATTTTCGACCTTGATGGGCGCACAATGCTGCCTGGTTTTGTAGACAGCCACGGACATGTGGTGATGGGCGGATTGCAGGCTTTATCAGCCAATCTCCTTGCCGCGCCGGATGGGGAAGTCACGGACATTCCCAGTCTTCAGGAAACCTTGCGAACATGGATGGCCAAAAACGCTGCAACTGTTGAAAAAGTTCATCTCATTGTCGGGTTTGGATATGATCAGTCCCAATTGGTGGAACTTCGTCACCCAACGCGTGACGAACTAGATGAAGTGTCATCTGATATCCCGATCATTATCGTTCATCAATCCGGCCACTTTGGTGTGGCAAATACAAAAGCACTCGAGTTTGCTGGCATCACAGCGGATACGCAAAACCCCGCTGGCGGGATATTCCGTCGACGCAAAGACGGTGAATCTAACGGCGTCCTGGAGGAAAACGCATTTTTTGGCGTTCTGGCTAAACTTCTCAGTGGGCTTGGTGAGGAAGGTGGGGTTGCCTTTGCCAAGGCCGGTTCAGAACTTTGGGCCCGCTATGGTTATACGACCGGACAAGAAGGTCGTTCGAACCCCCAAATTGTAGAAATAATGAAGAAGGTTGCCGCAGAGGGCGGTTTTAAAATCGATGTGGTCACCTATACCGATATGATAATCGACAGAGACTATGTGAAAGCCAATGTATCTGACACCTATAAAAACCGGTTGCGTGTGGGCGGTGCCAAACTGACAATCGATGGCTCACCACAAGGTTTTACTGCGTGGCGTGATCGCCCCTATTATGATCCGGTTGGCGAGTATGCTCCAGGATATTTGGGATATTCAGCTGTAACAAAAGAACAGGTTATCGACGCAGTAGACTGGGCATTTAAGAACAATATCCAAATCCTGACGCATTCAAACGGAGAAGCTGCAACCGACTTGCTGATTGCCTCTATCAAAAATGCATTGGCAAAAAATGGTCCTGGTGACCGCCGACCTGTATTGATTCACGGTCAGTTTATGCGGGAAGATCAGGTCGACAGTCTCCAAAACTTAAAAATATTCCCCTCGATTTTTCCAATGCATACGTTTTATTGGGGCGACTGGCATCGTGACCACACTGTCGGTCCTGTTCTGGCTGATAATATCTCGCCCACCGGTTGGATACGCAAACGCGGAATGATCTTCGGAACGCATCACGACGCGCCGGTGGCCTTTCCTGACAGTATGAGGGTGCTGGATGCTACTGTGACCCGGCGGACCCGCTCAGGTGACATTTTGGGCCCTGCGCAACGTGTAGATGTTATGACAGGCCTGAAAGCCATGACAATCTGGCCTGCATATCAGCACTTTGAGGAAGATATGAAAGGGTCAATAGAAGTCAATAAATTGGCTGATTTTGTAATTCTTTCAAAAGATCCAACAGCAATTGATCCAGAAAACATCGATCAAATTCGCGTTCTGGAAACAATCAAGGAAGATGAAACCATCTACAAAGCCAAGGACGATTGAGCGTCTGACGCCAGCGCTTATTGAACCATAACAGGTGACAGAAATTCTCTCATTCAAAGTGGTGTGAGAGAAACCCTGGGATTAACGTCGATTACCCTCATGGTTAAAAATGAAGGTAATACCACTTGGTTAAAGAGCTGAATTTATATCGAACATAGCAAAGCCGCAGGGCTTAATGCTGGTCAATTTTTCCATTTCAAAAATGAAAACCCATGCCGAAGGTCAAACCATAGGCATGGAGTAAGCAGTTCATTTAGCCTTCTGGTGTGTACCAGATTGGCGTTGTATAGGCTCGTTCTTGATGGCTTGTTGGTGCATCCTTGGGGATTTTTGATCCAAGGCGGAAAGCATCATAGATGTACCAAGGTGGTGTTGGGATTTCCAAAACACGCACATAGTAGAAAGACTTCTGGGTTGGATCAAAATCAGGATCAGTCCAAACTGTGCCCAACTCTGTCTCTCCAATTGTGTTGGTCCAATTGGCATTTTTCACGTCAACTGTATTGCCTACTGCCGGCAACTTTCCATCGCTGCCTACTTTGCGATCATCGGACCAAGCCACATCATAGACCTTCTCATAGGTCTTGCCGTCTTTATCAAGCCAGCCCTTGATGATCTGGACCCGGTCAAGATTAGCACCTATTGGATCACGAACAGCATAGGCCATGAATGTTGGTGATTTACCCTTGGGAGCATCTGTTAGATCGCCACCCATTGGTACACCTTTTTCATAACCAAGAACTGCAGGCTGACGTGAATTGATGTCTGCCTTGTCATAGTCCCAGCCACCGAACAAACGAACCGTCATGCGTGGGCCAGTTGTGCCGTAAACTTCCTTACGGTCCATGGCATCAAACAAGGACGCGCGGGTGTTTTCCTTCGCCCAAACTGCGGTGTAGCCAGAAGCAACTTGTTGCCAGGCAAAAATTTCGCCCTGCTTGGTCTTAACAAATGTGTGAGGCAACCTTTCTTTAGATGGTTCATAGCCCGTATGTTTGCCAAAGAAGTTGTCATCATCAGCCGTAGGCAATGACGTATGGCTATCGGTGGCCCCAACAACGCCGAACTTATAAGGATTGGTTCCAAATTTTGCTTCCAGCGCAAGGCCAGTCTTGAGTGCTTCGCGGGCATATTCTCCGGCCAGCATGTCGTCAGTTTTGGCTTCGGTTAGATCAAGATTACCGACATCCCACGTGCCGTAGTCAGCAAATTCATCATCAGGTGACAGGAATGGATGAGTTTCGCCATCTCCCTTAATCTGGGTGACTTCGTACATCCGTTCCCATTTGGCACGTTGCTCAACGTAAAACTTATCCAGTTTGCGACCAGTATATTGCGCGTCCATCGGAAACATGATGCCGTTGGAAAGGTTGCCGTTATGGGCAAAAGCCATCACAGAACCATTGGTTTTTTCTTCATAAGCTTCCAGATATTTATATAGATCAAGCGGGTCGGTACTGCCGATCGGTGCCTGAGTGGTATAGGGCACCACCAGTCTTGCGCGATCACCATTATCGCGGAAGATTATATTGCGGTGCATGTTGCCTCCCTTGACGAGAGAGGTCCATTCAAAGCCTATAAAGGTTGTAAACTTGTGCGGCTCGTTAAACTCTTCGGCCGCATTGATTATATCATCCCAGATAGTCGAATAGCGACGTGCGCCGGGAGAGTAATTTGCCATCATTTCAGGGTTCATTTTCCCTTGAGAAAATGCAGTAATTAAATCAATCGTAGCTTCAACGGCTTCCTGTCCACCGGCATTAAAACCTTTCGACCAGCGAGCGCCCTGTTCGTATTTTGTAACACTTGGTAGAGCCGCGAGAACATCATTGGTAAATCCCATACCATCGGAATGGTCGGTAATGGCAAGCCAGTCCAATGGCCGGGAGAGCCGAATAGGTTGTCCCGACGATGCCATTATTTCTTCACCACGAGCAAGGCGGTAAGCATCGCGTTGACCAACCCGGTTTCCAAATCCGGCAGCATCGAAGGAAAGCGAGGTGTGAAGGTGATTGTCACCCCACAATGGGCGTTCGGGGAAGTTTCGCTTTGCGTAAGGAGAATAAGCTTTGCCGGGATAGGCTTTGGTAAGCATTTCTTTGCTGGCTTGCATTTCTTGCGCAGCAGTAATTGGTATCGTTATCAGTAACCCAATTGATGCGACTCCAACACATTTGCTGAATTGGCTAAGTATACTCATGGTTTCCTCCAAATTTTTTATTTGAAAGATTGTAACCTATTGATATACAAATTGAAATGTAATTTATTTGTTAATAAAAATAGTTATCTATGAGTTTCGTTTCTCAAATGCAAAATATCCGATTGGATTGTTGTAAAATGCACTGATTTTCCGGTGCCCTGTTTTATTTTTACTGGCCACTTATTGGGCGCGATATATCTGAAGCAACTATGGCCTTCAGTGAGCGCTATTCAGTCGTGACGAGGCGATAGCCGCAATCATGTTCCTCAAGGTCGATTAGGTGAGAATAGCGCTGTGCCCTGCGCCGATTTTTAAATCGGATTCAAGCTTACCTAAGCCATCAGAAACATCACTCAACGCCCAAAAGGACGACTTGGCTGCACGCACCCGCTCATCAAGATAGGCCGCTGGACGCCGCCAATAGCCAGCCAGAAAACCGTCAGTACAGTCATGCGGAATTGGCACCGGCTCAACTTTCACGGAACCCAACCATTTTTCATAGTCTGCCATCTGGGGCATTTGCCTCTCATCTAGCGTCACAAGTGCCGGGAAATAATTTGCGAGCTAAAACCCACGAAATGATGGGTCATAAGTCAGAAAAATAATTCTGCCCCGCGTGATACGGCGCATCTCCATGACGCCTTTTTCTTTGTCGACCCAATGGTGAATGGTCAGGATCGCGATCGAAGCATTGAAAGAATTGTCCTCGAAGGGCAAGGCCTCTGCACTGGCTTGAATGACGGTGGCAGTTGAATGAGGGCGCTGTTCTATCATCTCGATTGAGGGTTCAACAGCCGTAATTTGCCGGTGCGTCGGTTCGTATGAGCCAGCCCCGGCACCAACATTCAGGACGCTTTGGGCCGCACCCAGAGTTTCTTCAATCCTATGAGAAATTCGATCGTCGGGCCGCCGCAAGTCAGCGTAATTTAGCCCGATTGTATCATACAAAGCGTTCATATCATGAGTTACTAAGCGGAGATTATTCTACAACGAGCATCTGTTGGCTTCAGCGGAAATTCCAATTCAACCTGTTAATCAAATCCCGAGCCTTATCATTGGGCGCAGCATCTTCCAGATGCGTATATTGTTTGGTTTAAGTAAACCAATTTAAGTAAAGAACTTCAAACCAATTCCTAAAACCAATCCACCCCAGATGATAGAGTTCAAGAATGATCTCATAATTCCCTCATCTTGTTCAACTGTAATATTAAGCCGCTTCAAAATGAAATCCCCCGGAAAAAAGAGAACCGCAAAAAACATATTCAGAAGTGCCATAGATCTGCTCCTTGGTTTAGCAATCTAATACATATGTGTGATCAAAGTTTGAATTGTCGAGTCAGGATTTAGGTTCGGAACTAGATAAATTGACGCAACCACAAAAATATAAGAGTGGAAACTGAAAGACATCAATGCAGGAAGCGGGGGCCTCCGATGAACTTCGGGTTTTTAGGGTTGAGGCGGACGACGAGACCCAATCCTGCGATGCTTTGGGAGATGCTTTTATGTGGCTGGTTCTGCTTCAAATGGGAAATTTAATGAAAGCCTGCTCGTGCTTGTTCGAGAGGTAACGCAGCCTCGATTATCAACCTTCAATTCAGTTTGAATTTTAAACCAGCAATCACGCTCTGGTGGGTCGTGTCGAAAAGGAAAACTCCGGCGCTGTTGAAGTCTTCGGTATTGAATTCAGTTTGTCTAAATTCGAGGTTCAGATGGATTTTTTCATTTAGTGCAAACTCAAAACCGCCACCGTACTGGAAACCGGTTTTTGACCAGTCGAAAGTTTCATTTGTGCTGGTTGCTGTGATTGTAAAGTCTTGTTTAGTCCAGCCTACAATCCCATAAACCAGAAAAGCATCATTTAATTTGTATCCCATCGTTGAAAACAGATCGTAGCCAAAACCTTGCTTCAATCCGATATTCGACAATCCTGGGAGTGTTGGGAAAATATCGGCAGTCAATGAACTGTTTGACCAGTGAGCGTTTGCTCCAACTCCTACAACAAAACGGCTCTGCAAATCCCAATCGTACTTAACACCAACAATGCCTTGGAACCCAGAGGAATCGTAATCAGTTTGGTAGAGGCTTGCGGGAAGAATTGGAATTTCCATTTTGTAATCTGTGCTTTCGCTACCCACACCTCCAAATAAATAAAAACCAGCCCAATCTGTTGCTTGTGCTGGGGCAGTGAAGATCAAAGAAATAGCAAGTGAAAATACGGCGTAAGCTGTTCTTGACATGATTTATTACCTTCATTTAGCTCGCCGCTGCTCCATAAAGCCAAAAATACCTAACAAGTCAATTGAGTCCCGAAGGGCGAGGGTTATTTATGGGGAAAGCCTATGACGACATTGGGTGTAACAAGCCGGATTAATTACAGCGGTAACGGGGCTACAACCGTATTTTCATTTCCCCACTATGTAGAGGACGCGGGCGATCTTGATGTCTGGCTTCGGGGTGCGGCAGGAGTGGAAACTCTTCAAACTATTTTCACGCACTACACATTTTCAGGCCTGGAATCTGTTTCTGTGGCCGCTAGATCTAAACCCCATATAGCTCCGAATGACCAACTTGCGGGCGCGTTCAATGGGAATGTCTGATATCTGGTAAGCCCGTTCAAATTCTGCTTTGGAAAATGGAGTTAGACGCAGCATCTCCACCAGCTTGTCAGATTCATCAGAGCGCAATATCTCAAACAGGTTTACGACATCATCATCCATGTCGTTGTAAATTTCTGTATAGGACCGGGTATTTCGAAGCAAAACACTAGCAGCTCCACCGAACGGCTCCACGAAAATCCTGTACAAGCTTTTATGTGAACTGGGATATCAAGAACAGCATCGCGACGTAAAAACCGTCCATATTACGAGTTAACCGACAAGGGCAATGCGGCTGGCGGTGTGATGAAAGACACCGGCAAGAAATACGGGAGTGGCCTTCCGATCACTCAATTAATGTGGTCGTCCCGGATTGCGAGTGAACTCCAAGACGTTATTCGAGGCTTCTCACGAAATAAACAAGCCTCGAAAGCGTTCTAACCCGCTCTCGAGGCTCTAACCAAAACAGCCCAACTAGTTCAAGAGGCCATAGTGGCTGAAAAAGTCACTACCACATCTACAATTGAAGACAAGGCT
>JAESUH010000229.1 GCA_016763155.1 Rhizobiaceae bacterium | reverse complement strand
GTTCAAATCGTTGTTCTTTGATTCAGAACGCTACGATCTTTCTGCTGTTGGCCGCGTTAAAATGAATATCCGCCTACAGTTGGACGCCGAAGATACCGTGCGTGTATTGCGCAAGGAAGACATTCTTTCTGTCGTTAAGACCCTCGTTGATCTACGTGATGGCAAGGGCGATATCGATGACATTGATAACCTAGGCAACCGCCGGGTTCGCTCTGTTGGTGAATTGATGGAAAATCAGTATCGCATCGGCCTGCTTCGCATGGAGCGTGCCATTAAAGAGCGTATGTCTTCAATTGAAGTCGATACGGTAATGCCTCAGGATTTGATCAATGCAAAACCTGTTGCTGCCGCTGTTCGTGAATTCTTTGGTTCTTCCCAGCTTTCACAGTTTATGGATCAGACCAATCCTTTGTCTGAAATTACCCATAAACGTCGCCTTTCAGCGCTTGGCCCCGGTGGTCTGACGCGTGAACGTGCGGGCTTTGAAGTGCGCGATGTGCACACCACCCATTACGGCCGGATTTGCCCGATTGAAACACCTGAGGGACCAAACATTGGTTTGATCAACTCTCTGGCTACTTTCGCCCGGGTCAATAAATATGGCTTTATTGAAAGCCCATACCGTAAGGTAAAAGACGGGAAAATTACCAAAGATGTAATTTACCTCTCTGCTATGGAAGAAGCCCGCTATTATGTGGCTCAGGCCAATGCGCAAGTGGACGAAAACGACAAATTCATTAATGAATTTGTGACCTGCCGTAAGGCTGGCGATGTAACCATGGTGCCACGCGAAACCGTGACATTGATGGACGTATCACCAAAACAGGTTGTTTCCGTTGCTGCATCTCTTATTCCATTCCTGGAAAACGATGATGCGAACCGTGCATTGATGGGCTCCAACATGATGCGTCAGGCTGTGCCTCTGGTACGTGCTGAAGCACCATTTGTTGGTACTGGAATGGAGGCCATTGTGGCCCGCGATTCTGGTGCTGCTATTGTTGCCCGTCGTACAGGCGTTGTGGATCAGGTGGATGCAACCCGTGTGGTTATTCGGGTAACCGAAGATCTGGATGCTTCTGCATCTGGTGTGGATATTTACCGTCTCCAGAAATTCCAGCGCTCCAATCAGTCAACTTGCATCAACCAGCGTCCGTTGGTAACTGTGGGTGATCAGATTTCCAGAGGCGATATCATTGCCGATGGTCCTTCGACTGATCTGGGTGATTTGGCCTTGGGTCGTAACGTGCTCGTCGCGTTCATGCCTTGGAATGGTTACAACTACGAGGATTCAATCCTTCTTTCCGAACGCATTGTGCGTGATGATGTCTTCACTTCAATTCATATTGAAGAATATGAAGTCATGGCGCGTGATACCAAGCTTGGACCGGAAGAAATCACTCGTGATATTCCAAATGTTTCGGAAGAAGCTCTGAAAAACCTCGATGAGGCAGGCATTACCTATATTGGTGCTGAAGTCGGCCCAAGCGATGTGTTGGTTGGTAAAATCACCCCGAAAGGTGAGAGCCCAATGACACCGGAAGAAAAATTGCTTCGCGCAATTTTTGGTGAAAAAGCTTCCGATGTTCGCGATACATCTTTGCGCATGTCTCCAGGTGCATTCGGTACCGTTGTGGAAGTACGTGTTTTCAATCGCCACGGCATTGAAAAAGACGAACGCGCCATGGCCATCGAACGCGAGGAAATTGAAACCCTTGCCAAGGATAGGGATGACGAACAGGCAATTCTGGACAGAAACGTCTATGGTCGTCTTTTCGCGATGCTTGATGGACAAGCTGGTATTGCTGGACCAAAAGACTTCAGGAAAGGCGACACACTTAGCGAAGACGAGATGAGCAGATATCCTCGTTCTCAGTGGTGGCAGTTTGCTGTTGCTGATGACAAGCTTCAGGGTCAACTGGAAGCCTTGCGTTCGCAATATGACGAATCGAAAGATCGTCTCGAGCAGCGCTTTATGGATAAGGTTGAAAAACTCCAGCGCGGTGACGAATTGCCGCCGGGCGTCATGAAAATGGTCAAGGTTTTCGTTGCAGTAAAACGGAAACTACAGCCAGGCGATAAAATGGCTGGCCGCCACGGCAACAAAGGTGTGGTTTCCCGCATCCTGCCAGTGGAAGACATGCCATTCCTTGAAGATGGAACGCACGCCGATATCGTGCTCAATCCGCTTGGCGTGCCAAGCCGGATGAATGTTGGACAGATCCTTGAGACCCATCTGGGTTGGGCTTGTGCCGGCATGGGCAAGAAAATTGGTGAGTTGATTGAAGCCTATAAAGCTGGCGGCAATATCCAGCCATTGCGCAGTGAACTGGAAAGCATCTATCCAGATAATGACCGTAACGAACCTGTCAGAAAATATGACGACGATTCTATTATGCGTCTTGCCGACCAATTGAAACGCGGTGTTTCAATTGCAACACCGGTATTTGATGGTGCCCACGAGCCTGATATTGTTCAATTACTTGAACAGGCAGGTTTGAAAGCCTCTGGTCAGTCCACCGTTTACGATGGACGTACCGGTGAACAGTTCGATCGTCAGGTGACAATGGGCTATATCTACATGCTCAAACTCCATCACCTTGTGGATGATAAAATCCACGCCCGTTCAATCGGACCATACTCACTTGTTACCCAGCAGCCGCTCGGTGGTAAGGCACAGTTCGGTGGACAGCGCTTCGGCGAGATGGAGGTCTGGGCACTGGAAGCTTATGGCGCAGCCTACACACTTCAGGAAATGCTCACGGTTAAGTCCGATGACGTTGCCGGTCGTACCAAAGTGTATGAGGCCATCGTTCGTGGCGATGACACCTTCGAAGCTGGCATTCCTGAGAGCTTTAACGTTCTCATCAAGGAAATGCGTTCTCTGGGTCTTAATGTGGAGCTGGAAAATACCAAATTGCCAGCACCTGATTCAGAAGACAGCGATGAAGACGATATTGCTGACGCGGCAGAGTAAAGTGTTAGGAGCAGCGCCGGTTGCATTGGCGCGCTCCATTAGTTTGTGTTTTTAAAAGTACTTCTGCGAAAAGTGGAAACCGGTTTTCGGACGGAAGTACCTAAAGAAATGAATTAAAATTGAATTCTGGCAGATAAATGTCGCGGGAAACGACAGTTTTGATGCCGAAATAAAGGGCTCAGCCCAAAGGAGAAGACCCCATGAACCAAGAGGTCATGAATATCTTCAACAATCCTGCTCAGACGCAGAATTTCGATGCCATTCGAATTTCAATTGCTTCACCTGAGAAAATTTTATCATGGTCATTCGGCGAAATTAAAAAGCCTGAAACCATCAACTACCGTACCTTCAAACCTGAGCGCGATGGCTTGTTCTGCTCACGCATTTTTGGACCGATGAAGGATTATGAGTGCCTCTGCGGCAAATATAAGCGCATGAAGTACAAAGGCATTATCTGCGAGAAATGCGGCGTTGAAGTTACCCTTTCACGCGTTCGGCGTGAACGCATGGGCCACATTGATCTGGCTGCACCAGTTGCCCATATCTGGTTCCTGAAATCTTTGCCAAGCCGTATCGGCCTGTTGCTCGATATGACTTTGAAAGATCTGGAGCGCGTGCTTTATTTTGAAAGCTTCGTGGTTACCGAACCTGGTCTGACATCGCTTGTAGAGCACCAGCTCTTGAGCGAAGAAGAATATATGGTTGCGGTTGAAGAATTCGGCGAAGACAGCTTCACCTGCATGATTGGTGCTGAAGCCATTCGTGAAATTCTTGCTGGCATGGATCTTCCAAAAGAAGCCGAAACACTCAGAACTGATTTGGCTGAAACGTCTTCAGAACTGAAAACCAAAAAGTTCACCAAACGCCTCAAAGTTGTTGAAGCCTTTATTGAATCAGGCAACCGTCCCGAGTGGATGATCATGGAAACTATTCCAGTGATCCCACCAGATTTGCGTCCATTGGTTCCATTGGATGGCGGCCGCTTTGCGACCTCCGATCTGAACGATCTTTATCGTCGTGTGATCAACCGTAACAACCGTCTGCGTCGTCTGATGGAATTGCGTGCACCTGACATCATTATTCGTAATGAAAAACGCATGCTTCAGGAATCTGTTGATGCGCTGTTCGATAATGGCCGTCGTGGCAGAACCATCACCGGTGCTAACAAGCGTCCGCTGAAATCTCTGTCTGATATGCTTAAAGGTAAACAGGGACGTTTCCGCCAGAACTTGCTCGGCAAGCGCGTGGATTATTCCGGCCGTTCGGTTATTGTGACCGGTCCAGAACTGATGCTGCATCAATGTGGCCTGCCAAAGAAAATGGCACTGGAACTGTTCAAACCGTTCATCTATTCGCGTCTTGATGCCAAGGGTTATTCTTCCACTGTGAAGCAGGCCAAAAAACTGGTTGAGAAAGAAAAACCTGAAGTTTGGGATATCCTCGATGAGGTTATCCGCGAGCATCCGGTTCTCTTGAACCGTGCGCCAACGCTTCACCGTTTGGGCATTCAGGCTTTTGAACCAGTACTGATTGAAGGTAAAGCCATCCAGCTTCACCCGCTCGTTTGTTCTGCATTCAACGCCGATTTCGATGGCGATCAAATGGCGGTTCATATTCCGCTTTCTCTGGAAGCTCAGCTTGAAGCTCGCGTCTTGATGATGTCTACAAACAACATCTTGCACCCTGCCAACGGCCAGCCAATCATCGTGCCTTCACAGGATATGGTGTTGGGTCTCTATTATCTTTCAATCATGAATGAAAAAGAGCCAGGCGAGGGCATGACCTTCGGTGACATGGGTGAATTGAGCCATGCGCTTGATGCAGGCGTTATAACGCTCCATTCCAAGGTCAACGGGCGCTATAAATCCGTTGATGCTGAAGGCAATCCAACTTCAGTAATCCTTGAAACGACCCCAGGTCGTATGATGATTGGTGAGTTGCTGCCAAGAAATCACGAAGTTCTGTTCGACATTTGTAATCTCGAGATGACTAAGAAAAACATCTCCAAAATGATCGATAGCGTCTATCGCCACTCTGGCCAGAAAGAGACAGTGATTTTCTGTGATCGCATCATGCAGCTTGGCTTCAAGCACGCATGTATGGCTGGTATTTCCTTTGGTATGGATGACATGGTTATTCCTGATACCAAAGTGAAACTGGTTGCAGATACCCAGGCGCTGACCAAGGAATATGAGCAGCAGTATAATGACGGCTTGATTACTCAGGGCGAAAAATACAACAAGGTTGTCGATGCTTGGGCCAAGTGTGGCGATAAGGTCGCCGACGAAATGATGGACGGCATTAAAGCGATTCACATAGATAAGGAAACCGGTCGTCAATTACCGATGAACTCAATCTATATGATGAGTCACTCTGGCGCCCGTGGTTCTCCAACCCAGATGAAACAGCTGGCTGGTATGCGCGGTCTTATGGCCAAGCCTTCCGGTGAAATCATCGAAAGCCCGATCATCTCTAACTTTAAAGAGGGCCTGACGGTTCTTGAATACTTCAACTCCACCCATGGTGCGCGTAAAGGCCTGGCCGATACCGCACTTAAAACAGCGAACTCGGGCTACCTTACCCGTCGTCTGGTGGATGTGGCACAGGATTGCATCGTCAATGAAACCGATTGCGGCACCGAACTAGGCCTCACCATGCAGGCAGCTGTTGATGCCGGTCAGGTTGTTGCGTCTCTTGGTCTTCGCATTCTTGGCCGTACAACGGCTGAAGCCATTGTGCATCCTGAAACCGGCGAAGAAATCTTGCCGGTCAATCATCTGATTGACGAGAAGGATTGCGATCTGGTGGAAAATGCTGAAGTCAAAACCGTTCTGATCCGCTCTGCACTAACCTGCGAAGCGCAAAATGGCATATGTGGCGCTTGTTACGGTCGCGATCTGGCCCGTGGTACGCCGGTTAATATGGGCGAGGCAGTGGGCGTTATCGCTGCTCAGTCTATCGGCGAACCCGGTACTCAGTTGACCATGCGTACCTTCCACATTGGTGGTACTGCTCAGGTGGTGGATACCTCCTTCATCGAAGCTTCTTTTGATGGCACGATCAAAATCCGTAACCGTAATGTTGCCCGCGATTCCAACGGCAATATGATGGTCATGGGCCGTAATATGGCTGTGGTCATTGAAGATGAGAAGGGTGTTGAACGTGCTTCCCATCGTGTCACTTACGGTTCGCGCATTCTGGTTGATGAAGGTGATAAGGTTCAACAAAGCCAGCGTATGGCCGAGTGGGATCCTTATACCCGCCCAATGCTTTCAGATGCTACCGGTACGGTGGAGTTTGAAGACGTGGTGGACGGTATTTCCGTTCTGGAATCAGCTGATGAAGCAACCGGCATCACAAAACGTGTTGTTGTGGATTGGCGTGCCAACCCACGCGGTGTTGATTTGAAACCTTCAATCGTCATCAAGGACAAGAATGGTGAAATTTGCCAACTTGACCGTGGTGGAGATGCTCGCTTCCCTCTTTCAATTGATGCGATTCTGTCAGTTGAACCGGGTGCCAAGGTTTCTGCTGGTGACGTGTTGGCACGTATTCCAATGGAAAGCGCCAAAACCAAGGATATTACCGGTGGTCTTCCACGGGTGGCTGAATTGTTTGAAGCGCGTCGTCCTAAGGACCATGCAGTTATCGCTGAAATCGATGGCACAATCCGCTTTGGACGTGACTATAAGAACAAACGTCGCATCGCTATTGAGCCTAACGATTCCACTTTGGAGCCGGTTGAATACCTCATCCCGAAAAGCAAGCCATTCTATCTTATGGATGGGGATGCTATCGAGAAGGGGGATTACATCCTCGACGGCAATCCTGCACCGCACGACATTCTGGCAATCAAAGGCGTAGAAGCTCTTGCTTCATATCTCGTCGATGAAATTCAGGACGTTTACCGTCTACAGGGCGTGATCATCAACGATAAGCACATTGAGGTGATTGTTCGCCAGATGCTGCAAAAAGTTGAAATCACAGTTGCTGGCGATACCGGTCTTATTCCGGGCGAGCAAATGGATCGCATCGAAATGGATATCCTCAATGAGAAAATGCTTGAGGATGGAATGAAGCCTGCTGAAGGTAACCCGGTTCTGCTGGGTATTACCAAAGCCAGCTTGCAGACCCGTTCATTCATCTCTGCTGCATCCTTCCAGGAAACAACCAGAGTGTTGACTGAAGCCTCCGTTGCCGGCAAGTCCGATACATTGGAAGGCCTCAAAGAGAACGTGATTGTTGGACGTCTAATTCCTGCCGGTACAGGCGGGATCATGTCCAGAATTCGCCAACTTGCCAATAAACGCGATGAACTCATCGTCGATTCCCGCAAGGCAGAAGCTGCTGCAAATGCAGAGGCCCTCTTGTCAGACATGAGCAAAAAAGAAGAGCCTGCCGAATAGGCAATTCGTCATCAAACAAATTAAAAAGGCCGCTCAATCGAGCGGCCTTTTTTGTGATGAAGGTTTGGGGTGTAAATGCTTAGTCAGTTTGCATTTCATGTAAATTTGGAGTCTACGGCCGCGCTGAGCCATTCGAGGTATTCGGTTTTTGACTAAGACTGTCGCGTTCGGCCCTTAGCCTCCTTTCAGGTCAAAATTTATTTCAGCAGCGCAATTGGAAAAGCAGACGTTTGTCAGAAATTTGGATTCCCTTCCAAAGCAGCGGTCGCTGCCTTAGAAGGGATTGGCCCGACATTGTTTACTATGTTGAAACGCCGGCAAATTGAATGCCGCTTAAATCTGCCATTTCGCGTTTCCACGTCGTAATATCGCGCGGTGACAAGTGCGAGATGCTATCGTGACCACAGGCACGTGCCAGCACTTGCATCAGTTCAACAGATGCGCCGAAATAACGGGCGAGTTTTTCTGCACTTATCTGAACATCCAGACGTGCGCGCAGCTCGGGTTTTTGTGTTGCAACACCCACGGGACAATTGTTTGAATTACACATTCGAGCCGCAATGCAGCCAATTGCTTGCATTGCTGAGTTCGACACAGCAATTGCATCAGCTCCCAAAGCAATGGCTTTCACAAAGTCCTCTGCCACCCGCAAACCACCGGTGATGACCAATGTGACCTCGCGGCCTGTCTTTGCATCCAGATGTTTGCGGGCGCGTGCCAGTGCCGGGATCGTTGGAACCGAGATGTGGTTGCGGAATATCAAAGGCGCAGCGCCAGTGCCGCCGCCGCGTCCGTCCAGAATTATGTAGTCGGCACTCGCTTCGAGCGCGAAGTCGATATCATCCTCAATGTGATTGGCAGACAGTTTGAACCCAATGGGAATGCCGCCTGAGCGTTCACGAACTTCATCGGCTAGCTTCCGGAAATCTGCAGGCGTACTCAAATCTATGAAGGTTGCCGGTGAAATTGCAGCCTGGCCGGGTTCCAGTCCACGAACCGTGGCAATTTTTCCCTGTACTTTATCACCTGGCAAGTGGCCACCAGTGCCTGTTTTTGCACCTTGTCCGCCTTTGAAATGGAATGCCTGAACACGGCTAACCAATTCTGGTTTCCATCCGAATTTGGCAGAGGCAAGCTCGTAGAAATAACGCGAGTTTTCGGCTTGCTCTTCGTCAAGCATGCCCCCTTCGCCTGAACAGATTCCTGTTCCAGCCAATTCTGCACCACGAGCCAAAGCAATTTTAGCTTCCTCCGACAATGCACCATAGCTCATATCTGAAACGAATAACGGGATATCAAGTTGTAAGGGTTTTTCAGCGCGTGGGCCAATAATGACTGATGTGGAAACCGAGTGACCGTCCAGTAGCGGCTTACGCGCCATCTGAGCAGGTAAGAGTTGAATGTCGTCCCAGTGCGGTAGGTCTTTGCGGGGCACACCCATTGAACCCATTTCGCCGTGATGGCCGAGCTTAGAGAGGCCGTCACGTGCCAGTTCATGTATGCGTGCAACCGTGGGTTCTTCAACTGTTGGCGTCGCAGCAGGCACAGCGTTTTTTGATTTCGGTTCTGGTGCGCGGTCACCAATCGCAAAGTCACCAAGTGTAGCATGGGTGCCATCGCAATATGGAGAATTTGCGCTGGCCTTACATTGGCATAGCGCTGCATCGCCTGTTTTTTCTACAGTAAATTTCAATGGCGTAAAATCGCTACCTGCGTGCGAACCATCGCAAAATGGCTGATTGGTAGAGCAACCACAACGACACCAATAGTAGTCTTTACCTGCTTCCAGAGTAACTTTTTTTGGAACTTTTGCAGCGATAATTGGGGTGTTTTTATTGGGCATAATATTGTCTCCTAGCTCAATTTCGTGTGATTGTGTGGTGTAGTGAAATTAACGTTCCGGTCAACTGAAACAACCCCTATTGGGTTCACCGTTTCGTGGCCAGTGTATTAGTGCTTCATGATCTGATCCAGATGTGCCGTCTCGGCAACGCCTGACTGCTGCATAAAATCAACATACAAGGGAATCATGGGCTTACTCTTGATGGTATTAATTGAATATCAGGTCATGATCGTCACAGGATGAAAGGGTTGGGGAAATGGTTGATGCATGGTTCACGCACGTGGCTGGTAGTTCTGGACCAAGAATTGATGCTGTAGTGATGGAGCGCCACGCAGGTTTTTTGTAAATCGAATTGTTTCTCTAAAATGCGCGGTAACACCTGTTTGGGCGCCACAGAATGACATGTACCAAGAGCACACTATTGGACCGAAGCAACCTGCCGTCTAACGGCCGCTTTGCCTCCAGTAGCTGACATATTGGTAAAATGCATGAAAGACCACAATCCCCCCGTTTAAGATCTTGGAGCAAGTTGCGAATTTAGTCACTTTGTCCGCGTAACCGTCATTGAATATCTCTGGGCAGAACTTTGTTTACTCAATTGAGCAGCCTCTATTGACGAAATCGGTTACCGATCCAGGGGATGGTTCCAGCCATTGGTTACTTTGACATCGCCAAGGTTGTACGGGTCCATACCTTCGATACATGCGATATTATAGCCAAATTCATTCGGGTCGCTTCGTCGCTGATGGTGGGTGTATGTGCCGCAAACACTGCAAAAATAGTGTTTTGCTACATCGGTATTCCATTGATATAGGGTGAGCTTGTCTGCACCCTTTGTTACTTTGAAATCGGATAATGGCACACTCGATACCGCTACCTGCCTTCGCCGACAAAGCGAGCAATTGCATCTGGTTAGATTGTAGTCTTTATCCTTTAGCGGGCCATCTACCACCACCTCAAATTCTACCTCTCCGCAGTGACATTTTCCAATCAGCGTTTCTTTCATTGTATTTACACCTGAATTTCGGGTTGTGGTTAATGCGCCATATGGCACCGAATAATGTTGGAATATCAACTATTTTGATGGTTATCCGAGGG
>JAESUH010000228.1 GCA_016763155.1 Rhizobiaceae bacterium | reverse complement strand
TCAGCCGGGCGAATGGGCCATGTTGCATGAAGGTCAATTGCTTTACACCTATCTTCATTTGGCACCAGACGCTGCACAAACCAAAGGTTTGATGGAATCTGGCTGTACCGCCATCGCCTATGAAACTGTCACTGATAAAAATGGTGGTTTGCCATTGCTTGCGCCAATGAGTGAGGTCGCCGGTCGTCTCTCAATTCAGGCCGCAGCGACTGCTTTGCAAAAACCAAATGGCGGACGCGGTATTCTGCTAGGCGGCGTACCTGGTGTAAAACCTGCTCATGTCACAGTCATTGGCGGCGGAGTTGTGGGAACCCATGCAGCAAAAATGGCTGTTGGCCTAGGTGCCGATGTGGTGGTACTTGACCGCTCGCTGCCTCGCTTGCGCGAACTGGATGATATTTTCGGTGGCCGCGTCAAAACCCGTTATTCCACCGTAGAAGCACTGGAAGAAGAATGCTTTGCAGCAGATGCTGTAATTGGTGCCGTACTTATTCCAGGTGCAGCAGCACCCAAGCTGGTAAGTAGAGAAATGCTTTCCGGCATGAAACAAGGTGCAGTACTGGCCGATGTGGCAATCGATCAGGGCGGGTGCTTTGAAACTTCCAAAGCCACAACCCATTCTGACCCAACTTATGTGGTGGACGGCATTGTTCACTATTGCGTGGCAAATATGCCGGGCGCAGTACCGCTAACCTCTTCCCATGCCCTGAACAATGCGACACTGCCATTTGGTTTGGCACTTGCAAATAAAGGCTTGGTCGCACTGATGGATGATCCGCATCTGCGTAATGGACTAAACGTTCATAAAGGTAAAATCACCAATCAGGCGGTAGCCGAGGCGTTGGACATTGAAGTTTATTCGCCACAATCAGTTCTTCAGGTGGCCTAATCGCATCTGAAGCATAGCCCGGATTTCTTCCTCCCCCAGGTAAAAAGGAGTCCGGGTTTCATTCCTTGAATTTAACCGCGCTTCTATTCCCAAATTTCACCCGGGCTCCTATTCCCAAATTTCAATTGTGTCATCGCTAACGCTGATCGGCGAAAAGCCGAGCTTTTGATAAAGCGGCAATGCAGCGGGATGATCCAAAGTGTTGGTATTAACGCTCACCTTGCTTGGTTCGTATTGCCAGGCGGCAAACAGCGCTTCGGCTAGAAACCATTTGCCAATGCCCATGCCGTGGTAATCTGGCATCATTCCAAAATATTCAAGACTTACCCGCTCTGGCATATGTTCCAGCGACAATTCGTAAAAACCAGCAACACAGCCATCTGCGAGCAAAATATCGATATGGCAGCCCTCGCCATTGATCAGTTCGGCAAGCGCTGGGTCATCCATTTTATGGCGTAAAAACCAGTGATGGGGCCTGCCAACCTGACTATAGATATATCTATAAAAATGCGTCGGGATATTGGTCGCACGCATCATCGCAAGCCTTGGCTTGCTTGGAACTGAAAACCGCTGCCTTGGTGGGCGCGTCATTTCAAGATGGGTTACATGAACTTCGACTGTTTTCTTCAGGATAGGTTCGTTGTCATTCATTACGAGCCCGTTTCTACCGGCGCATCAACCGCCTGTCCCCATTCCGACCATGATCCATCATAGAGGCTGTGATTATCATGCCCTATCGTTGTCAGAGCAAGCGTAATCACCGCCGCAGTTACGCCTGAGCCACACGAAGTAATGACGTGAGTATTGTTGTCCACGCCCAAATCATCAAAAATTTTAGTAAGCTCGGCTACATCTTTCAAGCGACCATCCACCTGTATCTGGTCGATAGGCAGGGAGCCAGCACCCGGCATATGGCCAGATCGAAGCCCCGCGCGCGGTTCCGGTGTATCTCCGGTAAATCGAGAACCCGGCCGTGCATCCAGTATTTTTGCGTCATTGGTCTCAATATTTGCCCGGATATCAGCGATATCGCGTACTTTTGAACTGTCCAGACTGGCTGTAAATATTTTTGTTTCCGGAGGCGTTGGCGCACCGGTTTCAACCGCATGTCCGGCCTCTTTCCAGCGATCAAATCCACCTTCCAATACCTGAACGTTTTTGGCACCCATGATTTTGAACATCCACCAAACGCGAGCAGATGAAAAAATTCCCATGCCGTCATAAATCACGATGTGATCATCATTTGTGATTCCCATACCGCCTGCATGCTCGCCGAAATACTCAGCTGCGGGCAACATATGGGGTAGGGAGCTTTCACTGTCGCAGATAGCATCAATATTGAAATATTGCGCACCCTCTATACGGTTATCGAGGAATTCCTCATGCCCATTGCGGTTTTGCACGGGCAAATACCAGGAAGCATCCACTATCGAGAGGTTATTCTTGCCCTCAGCCAACAGGCCCAAAAGCGCCTCTGGTGAGATGAAATTAGAGTCGTTCATTTTGTCTCCTCCAGATTGCTCATTGAGCAACCGGTAACGGGCCAAACCGGATTCTAAATCGGCGGTTTTCCTTACCCTTTTTCTCAATTTTTCCAATATGAATTTCGCCGATCTCGCCGGTTTCACTCACATGGGTTCCACCACAAGGTTGGCTATCAATGCTCGCATTCTCACCAATGCACACAAGGCGAATACGCCCGGCACCACGTGGCGGGCGAACGTTCTTGGAGCGGATGATAGAGGGATCAGCGTCGAGCTCTTCCTCAGTTATCCAATTGGTGTAGATGGGATGGTTGGCAGTAACCAGAGCCATAAGTTTCTCGCTGACCTCTTCCTTGGTGACACCAGCCTCAGGCAAATCAAAATCGATGCGACTGTCTTTTTCATTGACCGATGCACTGGTAATCGGGAAGGGGCAAACCACACTGAGCAAATGGCAGGCAGTGTGCATTTGCATCAGCTTATAACGGCGTTCCCAATCGATGTGACCGATGATTTTTTCACCAATTGTCAGCACCGGTTGACCCTCGGCAGGAACAAGAATGATGCCCTTTTTACCTTCGCCAGTAACAGTAGTAGCGATAGTAATTTTCGAGCCGTCTTCACGCTCCAGATAACCAATATCACCAGGTTGCCCACCGCTGGTTGCATAAAAATTGGTTTGATCAAGAATGATACCGCCAAGCTCATTGATGGCTACAACTTCCCCATCACAAACAGTTAGGTATGCATCATCGATAAAGGCTGGTTTTGTTTCAAACGTCATTGATTGCTAACCTTCTTTTACATCCTCAAACGGGACAGAAATGGTGGAGCTGCGCTCAAGCCAATGGGGAACCGGCAGCTCTTTTGAGCGAAGGAATTCCGGGTTGAACAATTTGCCCTGATAACGATTTCCATAGTCGCAAAGAATGGTGACAATCGTGTGCCCCGGTCCCAATTCTTCAGCCAGACGAATACAACCCGCAATATTGATAGCGGTTGAACCACCCATGCAAAGACCTTCATGCTCCAACAGATCAAACACGTAGGGAAGGGCCTCCGCATCAGAAATCTGGTAGGCCATATCGATGGGAGCATCTTCCAAATTTTTGGTGATGCGCGCCTGACCAATGCCCTCAGTAATCGAGCTGCCTTCGGAGGCAAGTTCACCAGTGGTATAATAGGAATAAAGAGCCGCGCCCATTGGGTCGGCCAGAGCAATTTTGATGTCCTTATTATGCTCCTTCAGCCCCATGCCGACGCCGGCAATTGTACCGCCTGTACCTGCCGATGAAACAAAGGCATCGACCTTGCCGCCGGTCTGTTGCCAGATTTCCTGCGCGGTCGTGCGAATGTGCCCCTCGCGATTGGCCACATTATCAAACTGATTGGCCCAAATGGCGCCATTGGGTTCGCTTTTGGCCATCTGCTTGGCAAGCCGTTCTGAAAGACGCACGAAATTATTCGGATTTCTATAGGGCGCAGCTGGCACTTCAATCAATTCAGCACCCATCAGGCGTATCATGTCCTTTTTTTCCTGCGACTGGGTGTCAGGAATGACGATGACGGTCTTGTAGCCCAACACATTGGCAACCACGCTCAGGCCTATGCCCGTATTACCTGCTGTGCCTTCAACGATTGTGCCGCCAGGTTGCAATTCACCCTTTTTGATAGCGTCCTGAATGATAAACAGGCCTGCTCTGTCCTTGACCGATTGGCCGGGGTTCATGAATTCAGCCTTACCCAAAATCTCGCAACCGGTTTGCTCCGATGCCTGCCTCAAACGAATAAGAGGCGTGTTTCCGATGGCATCCAGAGTGCCAGAAGTAATTGAATTAGCTGTCATAAATATTTCTCTTACGGATTTCCGGGGTTTGAAGAATTCGCCAACAGCACGGGCTGGTAGGTTCGATTCTCGCTGCAAAGTAGGGTTAAGTTAGCTATGGTTATGGAGAATAACAAGCATGGTTTACAGCGGTGGTAACGCTTCACCATAGCGTGTTTGGCGCAACACACTTGTCAGGTCTGTTCGACCCAATATTTACTATCTTCAAAACAAAATTCAGATATTCGGCCATTTTAATTGAAATTTGCGGCTAATTACAACAATATAGACGGACTACGGGGCAGGAAACTGGGTTACAGATTGGGTAGTTTTATTGTGTTCAAAGCAGCGGAATCACAGGCAAAACAGGCTCACATTATTGTGTGCGGGAATGAAAAAGGCGGATCAGGCAAAACCACGACAGCGATGCACATCATCGTTTATCTGCTAAAAGCAGGTTATAAAGTGGCGAGCATTGACCTTGATTGTCGGCAACTCAGCCTCACACGCTATCTTCAAAACCGAAAAAAGTGGCAAAACCGATCTGGTCGGCAACTGCTTCACCCGGACCATCATAATATAGATGTGTCCTACTCTGAACTAGTATCAGACCGGGAAAACGAAGATCTTGCAAAATTCACCAAAATTTTCTCCGAGACTGAGAACGTATATGATTTCATCGTCATAGACACGCCAGGCCACGATGACTATTTAATGCGCCTTGCCCATTCCATGGCTGATACGCTGGTAACACCGTTGAATGATTCCTTTATCGATTTCGACGTATTGGGGCAAATCGATCCGGAAAATGGTGAGGTCATCAATATTTCTCACTACGCCACAATGGTCCGCAATGCGCGTCGGCACCGCCGACTGGCAGATAACGGCCTACTGGACTGGGTCGTAGTGCGCAACCGCCTTTCCAACATCAATTCCCACAACAAGAAGAACATGCTGGATAGCCTTCAGGACTTATCCATGCGCCTTGGGTGCCGACTTGCTGAAGGCATTACCGAGCGGGTTGTTTTTCGCGAACTCTTTCCAATCGGCCTCACCGCTCTGGATGATTTAACCGAGCAGGGTCTGGGAATTGAGCCAAACAATTTATCTCATCTTTCCGCCCGACAGGAAGTGCGCCAATTGATCGGTTCCCTGCGTCTTCCAGTGGATGAAACAGGCCGCAAACGCGCCGAAGCCAGGAAGAAATGGTTCGAAAACGCCAAAACCCCATTGCAAGATCAAGGCGTGTTAGCAGATTAGGTATCAAATAATTTGTTATGCTTTGTCTAAAAACCCTTGCAACAGAAGCATTTTCCACCCAAATCTAGTACATGGGCAAAGATAATTTACCACTAAAACCTACCGGGAAAAGTCCGGCCACCCGCACCTCCAGTGCGACGGATGTTGCTGACTTTCTCAAATCAGTCAAAAGTGCCGGCAGCGGCAATTCAGGCCGCTTGATATTTGCCATGGATGCGACCATGTCCCGCCAAGCCAGTTGGGATCGTGCCTGCGCTATTCAGGGAGATATGTTTGCATCAGTAGATGATGTGGGCAAACTGGATGTTCAATTGGTCTATTTCAGAGGTTTTGGCGAATGCCGGGCCTCCAAATGGGTCAATAATGGTGCAGCCCTTGGCAATTTGATGAGCCGGATTGACTGTCGGGGTGGCCAAACCCAGATCGCCAAAATTTTGAATCATGCAAATAAGGAAATGGCGACCAAGAAAGTAGCCGCACTTGTTTTCATTGGTGATGCCATGGAAGAAAATGTCGATCGGCTTTGCCAACTTGCAGGCGAATTGGGTTTAAAGGGTGTGAAAATGTTCATGTTTTTGGAAGGAAACGATTCTGTTGCAGAAGCAGCCTTTCGCGAAATGGCCAAATTGACCAGCGGAGCATTCATGCGCCTTGGTGAAAGTTCTGCAAATGACCTCTCCAAATTGCTTTCAGCCATTGCAGTTTTCGCCAGCGGAGGGCAAAAAGCGATGGAAACGATGCTTGAAAGCTCTGGTGATAGAAATTCCCGGCTCTTGCTTGAGCAGATGAAATCCGGAAGAGGAAGATAAATTTGCCGTATTTTGCAGGAGTCATATTTTTTGTTCTTGTTTTGGGTTTGAGCGCCGTAGCGCTGCTAAACTCATCACCGGCGGCAATCGCAAGTGGTTTGCGATCGGCGGTGCCACTTATAATGATAATTGTCGGTGGAGTTTTATCGTTTTTCGGCAAGGCAGCGCTCGGAATGCCAATGATTGCAATCGGAGTATCATATTGGGCGAGAAATCGCCGTATGGCCCAGGTTCAATCAAGCAGTGGGCGAACGTCTACGGTTCGCACGGTCTGGCTGGAAATGCAGCTCGACCATGATACGGGCCATATGGACGGCATTGTGCTTGCAGGAGATTTTGAAGGAAATGAGCTCTCGAAAATTAACGACGGCGAGTTACTGGACCTTCATCGGGAATTGTCGGTGGACAATGAGAGCGTCGCCCTATTGGAGGCTTATCTTGACAGCCGATTGTCCGATTGGAGAGAGAACACGGATCCTGGAACGGGTGAACGGCATGGAAGCGCGTTTGGTTCTGGCGCCATGGCTAAGGAGGAAGCCTATCAAATTCTTGGGCTTTCCCCCGGGGCCGGCACGAAGGACATTAGAGATGCTCACAGACGTTTGATGAAAC
>JAESUH010000227.1 GCA_016763155.1 Rhizobiaceae bacterium | reverse complement strand
CAGCCTGAGCCGCAAGCGAGACAAAACCCCGGCGCATATCTGTAACGCCAGCAGCAAGCCACACCTTCGTATTTGCCGGAACAGGAATCATTTGGATAATCCCCGGATCAACCGGGCCAGAACATCAGGATCATAACATCCGTTGATACTCAAACGATGACCGGTGACAAGGGTAATCTCAATCCTGCTATCAGCTTGCGGAACAACAGGCTGCAAAGTGACAGGTGTAGTCTCAATCTCGACTGGCAAAAAGTCCGAAACCACATTGCCACTGTCAGCAGATGAAAATCGCGGATCGCGCAACCATTTGAAAATAAGATTGGCATTCACCGAATATCGTCGCGACACCTGCGAAACAGAGACCCCCGGCGCACAGGTTTGTATGCAAATCATACGCTTCTCATCGTCGCTCCAAAACCGGCGAACCCGCTTCCTAATCAAACCAAATCACCTCAATAGTGTCCACTAACGTTAGTGGACACTATCTCACTCCATATAATTTAGGCAGAGCAGTGACGCCGGACGCTTACGAAGAGCATGAATGGCAGCAGGATATTCAACTTTATGACCTACGTCGAACAGCGACCACAAATTTGGCAAACCTTGGTGTATATGAACGCACCATAACCCGTGTTCTGAATCAAACGGACCCAGGGGTCGCTGCTGTTACCGCTGTTTATAATCGGCACAATTATAGAAAAGAGAAGCTGGAGGCATTGGATTTGTGGGGAGATCAGTATGTATTGATAATTGCTGACAACGAAAGATGATGATCCGCGGCCCGCTTTTTGCTAACCTAGGGTCAATCAAAAATATTCATCCGGCAAAGGAAAGTACCAGCGACCCGAATAATTTGGATGCACATTTTGATGCTGCTTTTGAACCTCAGGCTTAGTTGATTGAATAACCTGCAAAATGCCCTTATTCATTGCCTTGTCCGCGGTCTAGATGAAGCGCGTCAGCCTCTGATAGCAAAATGGCGTCCTGAGTTGATATCGCAGTACAAAATTCTCCGTTTAAATATGCCGCGAATTGAAGGTCAGATAGCAGCCTAATTGTTGGATTCAACAATTAGGCTTTCGCAGTACTTCAGTTTCCGCTGATAATCTCTTCCAGTCGTTTGTAATCGTCTTCACGATACTCCTGGATGACAGTTGCGATTTCATCAGCGCTTACATCGAGTGATGACAGCACAATACTTCCCAGTTAAAGACTGGATTCAGCCGCTTCTGAAACCACTGCCGTTGCCCCTGCGTTTTCCAAATTTGCCATATGTCTTCGGTCTCTTGCGCGAACATAGATCGGTAGGTCAGGGTAGTTTTCTCGCAGCGCGGTAACTATCTGATTTGCAGAATTTTCCTGTCGAGAGTGATAACAGCTGTTTTTGCTCGCGCGGCTCCAGCAGCATTGAGAACATGAATCCGGTCAGCATCTCCATAATATACCGACATATCTTTTGCCCTGCATTTCCCAATCCGGTTCTAATTGACGTGCTGAGTGGTATGCTAATAACACGGCACAGCCCTGCCGTAATAAGTGTCTTACCAATCAGCAGACTGATAACGATAAGGGTGATAAGACCCAACTAGTTTATGATCAGGGCGATATCAATCGACATGCTTTAGCGCATTGGTTGTTGGTCGGCATCAGTCACATTGCAGGGTGAAGCAGCTTTAGTTAGTAAACTGCGTAAATTACGAGTATGAATGCCGATATTGGGTTTTATTGGTTGGCTTTCCATGAGCTAACGAGGCTTACCTAAAGCACAATTTTGACTACGTTGCCGATGGTACGCCATTGATTGGAACAGTGTATGATTGCATCATTTACTTCAGAAGGACTGACCTCGATTGGGCGCACACGATGGTACGACCTGGAAGACAGTGTCACCGGAGCGGTACGCCGCGTTTTCCTGTGGATACCGTCAGGAGATATCCCGAAAAATGGGTGGCCTTCCCTGACCATGACTGATGGAAATGCGCTGATCGGAACGGCGGTCGATGCAATGCGAGCACAAGCATCCTATCCGTCTGACACGAACCTTGGGCATGGTGTCTTGATTGCGGTCGGCTATCCCTCTGACGATGCCTATGACCCCGTGCGTCGGAGTTGGGATTTGGGACCGCCGCCCGGAGCTTCCTATCCGCCTTTCTGGCCTGACACACCTGATGTCAAAACCGGTGGGGGAGCGGAGATGGCGCGTTTCCTACTTGAGGACCTCCGCGATTTTATGGAACCGCGGGTGAAACTAGACCGCTCAAAACAGGGGTTGTTCGGCCACTCTTTCGGAGGGCTTTTCACATTGTGGCTAATGTTTAATCAACCCGATGCCTTTAGCCATTGGATTGCGGCCAGTCCGTCGATCACCTGGGAAGACAATTTCCTGCTGGCGCATCGCGATGCTTTCGATCCGGGAGAGCGACAGTTGACGTTACATCTTTCTGCGGGAGAATGGGAAGGAACTCATCTGGCACCGTTTCAGGAAGGAGCCAAGGATACAAAGGAACGGCTTAAGCAAAAGAGCAAGGAACGCACGCTTGAGGCAGCTATGGAGATGGCAAAGCATCTACAGAAATTGCCGGGAATGAAGGTGCGCTATGAAACCTATGTGGGAGAGACGCATATGTCTGTACTGCCAATTGCCATCAACCGAGCGCTACACACGGTTTTTGCGCTGCATACACTTTAGGAGCTTTCGGGCCCATTAAAAACTTTCGGGCAAGACCACACGTTTGCCCGTTCCGGGTAAATCCTGTACATCGAAATCAACCCCGAAGGTCGCGGACAACAGATCGCGAGTCAAAACCTCGGACGGCGGTCCGGAGGCGACCAGTCGCCCTGATTTGAGCGCAAGCACATGGTCGCAGAGGCGCGCGGCGACAGTCAAATCATGGAGAATTATGACGATGCGGCAGGTCTGCCGCAGACCACGCAACAACTTCACAAGCTCAGCCTGAAAAGGTAAGTCGAGGAAATTCAGCGGTTCGTCGAGCAGCACAATCCCACTTTCCTGTGCCAGTACCAACGCAATCCATGCCCGTTGCCGCTCTCCACCTGATAGACTGTCCACAGATCGGGCGGACAAATCCGTCAACCCAACGGCCCGCATGGCCTGCTCCACAGCGGCTTGATCGCTCGGGGTCATCGGTAGAAACGGTCGCAGCCACGGTGTTCGGCCGCGGGTCACCAATTGGCGAACGGTCAATCCGGGCGGGGCCAGTCCGCTTTGCGGTAACAAGGCAATCCGGCGCGCACGAATACGGGGCGACATGCTTGTCACTTCCTCGCCTTCATAGAGGATATTGCCGCTTTGGGCGGGCAGCACACCGGCAAGACCACGCAGCAACGTACTTTTTCCGCAGCCATTGGCGCCGATGATCCCGGTGACCCCGCGCGAAGGCAGGGAGAAACTTAGATCGTGCAGTATCTGGCTGCGGCCGAGATAAATATCAAGATTACGAACAGTGAAGGACATGACGTCTCCGGTTAATCATGAGGTTTCCCGGCGCGCCTGCCGACGCACGGCGAGGATCAGGATCGGTGCGCCGATGAGCGCGGTATACAGCCCGCCAGGTAAAAGCGCCATCGAGGAAAAGGACCGCGCAAGCATATCCGCAATGGTGACGAAAGATGCTCCGGCCAGCGCGGCAGCGATCGGGTCAGGCCGTCCGTAGCAAACCAACCGGGCGATAGGACCAGCCGCCAATGCGACAAAGGTCATGGGGCCGCAAAGCGCCACCGCACCCGCCACGACCAAAGCGGCATTAAGGCCAAGTGTAGCCCGCAGAAATCCGACCCGTAAACCGAGCGCACGGGCGAGATCATCACCAAGTTCCAGCCGGTCAATTGTCCGGCCCGACAGTAGAAGCGGCACCATTATGAGCACAAGCCAGAGCGCATCATGAACCTCAGGCCAGCCCGCCCCGTTGAGCGTACCAGCCAACCAAGTCATCATCATACCAGCATCGTTGTCTCCGGCACGCAAGATCAAAGCCTCGGTCGCTGCTCCGCTGAGGATGGCAAGGCCGAGGCCTTGAAGAACGACAGCGCGTGGTTCGATCCCATGTCGCGGGTGACCGGCAAGCCAAGCCAGCAATAGGATGGCTGAAAGGCCTCCTACCCATGCTCCAAACATTATGGGCAGGCCCGCCATGAGCGCAACCACCGCACCAAGAGCTGCAGATTGCGACAGGCCGATTATATCAGGCGAGGCCAGCGGGTTACGCAAAAGACTTTGAAACACAATACCGGCAACACCGAAGCAGCAACCGGCCACGACACCCACCAGCACCCGCGGTACACGAAGGCTCCAGACCATGCGTCCAACGCCCTGCGGACCACCGAGCAATGCCTCTAGCAATTCCGGCGGGCTAAGCCAGTTGCGCCCAGCCGACAGTGCCAAAAATGCCAGAGTCAGCGTCAGAAGAAACAACAGAAAATGTCTCATGCACTTTCCCGCAGTATACGGCGCACGAGCAGCATAAAGATCGGAGCTCCAATGGCGGCCAGAAGGATGCTGAGCGGCAATTCCCCCGGTCGGACCAGGCGGCGCCCGGCAGTGTCTGCGAGGAGTGCAAGGCAGGCTCCCATCGGGCAGGCCAGAAGCACCTGTGCAGCTAGCCCCGCACGCGGGACAATGCGGCGTGCCAGATGCGGTGCAATCAGGCCGATAAAACTGACCGGACCGGCCAACGCTACCGAGGCACCGGCAGTCAATGCTATGCTCAATAGGCCGACGCTCAGCACCCGGTCGGCGCTCACGCCAAGCGCCGTGCCCATCTCTGTGCCCAGCATCAGCGCTTCGATCTGACGTGAGATCAACAGGGCGCAACCGATCCCAACCAGTACCACAGGAGCCAGCGTCAACAGGGCGGATGTGTCGGCCAGTGTCAAAGAGCCGACCATCCAGAACCGGTAGACATTCCGAGCCTCGGGATTCAGCAACACGATGAACGACACAATCGCCATGCAAAGGCTTGCAAAGGCGACGCCAGCCAGCGGGAGACGCAACGTGTTGTCTCCTCCTCCGGCCAGCATCCGGACCAGCACGACAGCCCCCGCCGCGCCGGTGATCGCGAGGGTAGCGATTAGAGACCTAGGCAGCGGCCCAAAAATCCACAACCCGCCAACAACAGCCAGAGCCGCACCAGCATTGACGCCGGTCAGCCCGGGATCGGCGAGCGGATTACGCGTGAGTGCTTGCATCACCAAACCGGACACGGCCAACGCTGCACCTACTGTAACTGCAGTTAGTGCACGCGGTAGCCGCATTTCGATTAGAATTACCTGTGCAGCATCGCCCGGGTCATAAGCCCGTATCGCCTGCCAAAGCACAGCGGGCGAATAATCCTGTGCACCAATAAAAAGCGCGGTGATGAAGGCCAGCAAAACCACCAGCCATAGAAACCCCAGACGAGAGAACATTCAAATGCTACCTCATCTCATTTCGGATTTCCGGGAATAGACTGATGGCGACCACAGGGAAGGTCGCCGCCTTTTTGACAGATGAACGCTTATGGTTCAAAATTTGCTGGTCAGTGACAGCTTAACCATCCGCCCTTCGCCATTAGCGCAAGCATAGCTATCGTAACACACTCCGAAATACTCCCGATCAAAGAGGTTGGTCACGCCCAGTTTCACGGCATATCCGCCCTCCGTTTCGTAGCGTATTGAGAGGTCAGCCAGCGTATAGCTGGGTGTCGTGCGTACGTTGTCTTGTGTGGAATAGGCGTCCGATACGTAACGGACACCGGCCCCGATGGTCAAGCCTGGCAAGAGGCGTGAAACGTCGTAATCCAACCACAATGAGGCCTGATGGTTAGGTGCCATTGCGTTCTCATTGCCGAGTTGCGAACTATTCGAACTCTCTGTGATCTCCGTTTGAAGATAGGTGTAGCTCGCCGTGCCCTGTAGGGTCGAACTCAGCCGGCCCCGCGCCTCAAGCTCGATCCCGCGTGACTGGATTTCTCCTGCCTGCGTGAAACTACTGAAGGTCGGATCATTCAGATCGTAGTCCTTCACATTGGTCTTGTGCAGGTCAAAGAACGCGACACTGAGCAACAGATCATCTGTGGGTTTATACCGTAGCCCAACTTCCCATTGATTGCTCTCTGAAGGGTCGAGTACATTGCCATTGATTGTCTTTCCAACGTTTTGAACAAACCCCTCAGTATAGCTCAAATATGGGCTCAGCCCGTTGTTAAACTCATGGGTAATCCCAACCATACCGGTTGTTGCGCTGTTTTCCTGCGTGTCGGTCGTGTTGTTGAGTAAGTCCTCAATCTTGTTTTCCATCTGGGTTCGCCGCAGACCGAATGTCAGCGATGTACCGCTATCGAATTTCAAATGGTTCTGGAGATAGAACCCACTCTCGACATAGGTCGTTCGGGTGTATGCCGAAAGCGCGGGGTCGATCACAGCAAAGTCGAAACTAGGATTGTTGTAGCCTATCAGATAGGTTGCATAGTCAAGATAGATCGTCTCATTATTACGGCTATTTTGGTAGTCATAGCCAACCACCAGGCTGTTTTCGCCACTGTCAAATCCATGCTTCCACTCGATATTGCTGTCTGTTCCGATCGTTTCGGCCTCGTCATCCACGATGAAGGGATAGTAGTAAACACCTGCAGAATCGGCATAAGTATAGTCGAGCTGGGCGTAGTCAGTGGTCTGGTGGGCGTAGCGTAGTCGATGATTGAAAGTTATCTCTGGTGAAAACTCATGGATAAGTTCCCAGCCAAGCGATTGCTGTTCGGTCTTGAAGTGATTGTATTTCGATTGTTTGTAGGGCCAGTCGTCGGGAAGCCTGCCCCAGGAAGTTTCGTAATCTTCGCCAGCGACGGGCGACATGTTCAAAGGAGTAAGAGAGTCCCGTTGGATATGTCCCAATATCGTGAATACGGTTTGATCCGTGGGTGCCCATGTCAGTCCCCCCGCCAAAAAGGCACGATCATTGGCGGAGTTTTCGAACTCGGTCTCGCCATCCCGTAACTTTCCTGTGAGCCGCCCTGCCAGCGTGCCCTTCTCGTTAATCGTGTCCGACCAGTCGAACGCTGTGGATTTGGTGTTGTTGCTACCATAACTCACATTCACTTCGGCCAGACGATCGAATGTCGGGCGCTTGGTGACAAGATTGATCATCCCCCCGGCATCGTTCGATCCGTAAAGTATCCCGGCCGGTCCCCGGAGGACGTCGATCCGTTCAACCATATAGGGGTCGGTGTTGAAAGAAGTAAAACTCAGCGATTTTTGCGGAAGTCCGTCTCTGTAGATCGACGAGGTTCCAAGGTCGAATCCTCGAATTGCGAATTGGTCGTACCGATCATCCGTTCCCCAGGTCGACGCATTGACACCAGCAGTATATTTGATTGCATCTTCAATCTGACCGGGCTGACGGGCATTCAATTCCGTGCTCGTTACCACCGAGATAGACTGTGGCACCTCAGAGAGAGGAACACCCGACTTCACACCCGTTTCGGATACGGACGCGAGATAGCCGTCAATCGCACCCGAATAGAGAAGTCTGTTCCTCACAAGGATCTTGCTAAGCAGTGTGCTGCCATCCTCTTCATATGCTGCCTGACTCTGCCCTTCGCTGGCCGGGTCAAATATCTGCAAGGTTGTTGAATTGCTGAAACGATAATCCAAACTGGTTCCGTCCAAGAGACGGGAAAGCGCCTGATCGACTGTCAGGTTACCACGAACGGCATTTCCAGCCGAGGTGATCGGCGTGTTTTCGACGAAAACAATCGAATACCCCGTGACGCGCCCGATATCATTTACGGCACGAGGCACAGGTTTTGAAGTGATATTAAAATTATACCGTTGCCCTTGTTCCTGGGCCTGCGCCTGCGTTGTTGCAATCGCAAAGCTGCTTGTCGTCGTTAATAGTGCTGCGGCCAGTGTCCAGCCCGCCCTGCGCATCCGTAATCTCGTCATAGATAGATCCCCTACATTGGTTATTTTGCGTTCTTACTAGAGTCACGGTCGGGAGGGGCCACCGGTGCAGAAAAAATTAACAATTTTTTAAGAAAATCGTAAACATCTAAAATAAAAGGAAAAATTATGGACCAATAACTGTGAGGCGGCCAGCTACAGTGGTCATGCGGAAGCCGACACTGGCCTGAAGGGAGGCTAGAGCCGCGTCTGTGTTAGCAAGCGAGAAACTCCCTGTGACGCGTTTTTCCGCAAGTGATGATGAAGCGATGACGATCCTGCCTTTACGGTAACGTTCAATTTCATGAACAATATCGGTGAGGCGCGCGCGATAAAACACATAGCGCCCATTACGCCATGCCAACGCATCCGCGAGATCAACGGTCTCGGCCTGCTCGATACCTTGCGCTCCGAAGTTCACTCTCTCCCCTGGCACCATAACCGTGCTGCCACCAGCATGCCCAGTAGTAACTTCAACGCTTCCATATTCCAGCGTGACGGATGCGCCATCCTCAAACATCCGGATGTCGAAACGCGTACCCAAAACACGCACCTCTCCTTCGGCAGCATCGACCACGAAAGGAATTTCGGACGAAATCACCTGAAAGAAAGCTCCGCCACGTAGCATACGCACCCTTCTTTCGCCGGCCGAATAACTCACATTTATGGCACTGTCCGCATCCAGAAGAACGGTCGAGCCGTCGCTGAGAGTGAATTGCTGACGTTCGTTGCGCTCAGTAATATGGCTGGCCATCATATTTTGAAACAGGTTCGGCCGCTCCAGCCAGAGGAAGGCGGAGATCAGGGCCAACCCCATAATAGCAACAAGTGCCATAGATTTACGACGGGCAGCCCTTGCCGCCTTTTGTTCATCCATGGCTTTGAGATAGGTTGCGATTTCATCAGCCTCTTCATCCGCCAGACGCTCGGCACTTTCGACTGCGGCAACCCAATCTGCCTCGATCTCCAGGTAGGCGGCATCATGAGTTGAACTGGTATCGCGCCATCGCCTGACCTCTGCCCGCCGACGCACCGTAGGTTGGTCGAGCAAGGATACAAATTTTTGACGGGCTTCCTCCAAAAGCGCGTCATCGGTATCATCTGGCACTGGCTGGTTTATCTCACGCATGGATTATCTGAACACCTGATTGTTCGCCCTTATCACTCAGTTTCACTCAGTGCGAGACTGCTGTCACGCTAAACCTTGGCCGCCAGAAAGAAACGCGAATTGTTAGTCCGTTCTGATATCGACGCAAGCCTTAATCGCTCGCGCCATATGGGTCGCAACCGTCCTACGTGAAATCTCCATAACCCCGGCAATTTCAGAAAAACTTCTGCCATGAATTCGATTCAATATGAAGATATGACGGGTCCGGCGCGGTAAAGCGGCAAGTGCAGCATCAAGGCTACGCATGGTTTGCTTGGCCGACAGAATTTCGTCTGGGGTGGCCGGCGCCTGGGCATATTGCTCCGGCAGAAAACCGGAAAGGAACCGGGCGCGAGCTTGCTCGGATCGTGCATAATCAATGGCGGCATTTCGCGCGCATCGGGTTAGGTAAGCCCGTCCATCGCCATTCCAGACTGTTGCCTTTTCCCACAAGCGCAAAAAAATATCATGAACAAGATCAGCAGCGGTACTGCGGCAACGGACACGTCGGCTGATCTGGCGTTCAAGCCGAGCATGCTCGGAGATATACAGAGCAGTTATGTTCTCGCTGTTTGCTGACATCAGGTTGCAGGCACCCATCCGGCTATGCTTATGAATTTCATACGGCTTCCCGGGGACTCATACCAAGCGTAAAATATTTCGTAATTTCAAAATCTTAGTCTGTTTTGCAGACTAGAGTACATAATGTAATAAACCTTACAAAAAAAGTCAAGTTTATCAAATACGGCAGGCTATCCGCTTTTTCTGACATCAACATCTCCAGAACTCAAAGCCTCTGAACTACAACAAATTCAAGACGCATTATTGCAAGATTGCATCAATCCAGTGACTTATTAGTGGTAGCCGGATTTCCGTCCAGCGCTATTTCCAGCATCGGAATCATCTGATCCATTGCCCAGCCTATCGAGAGAGGAGACTGAAAACTCATAGCACCGGTCAGCACCTCATCAGCCCAGATCGCGCGCCCTTCACGTGCCATACGGGTTGCATTCCATGTTGGCAGCGCCTTGATCGTGTCTTGTGAAGGCGTGTCAACTTGCCAGAGCACCACATCCAAATCGAAGATGTCTAACCGCTCAGGACTGACGCTGAACCTGCCGTTGGTGCCGGACAACTCGTCAAAACGTTCAGGAGTGCGGATACCGAGGGCGTCCAACAGTCGGTTCGCTCCATCGCTGCGCGGATAACCGACGATCAACCCCTCGGAAAAAAACGCCGCCGTGCCGCTATGATTTTGGAATTCTGGATGTGCTTTTGCAGCCACGTCTATCCGTGTCTTAAGTTGGGCGATAATCCGAGCGGCATTTTCCTCGCGCCCGGTCGCTTGGGCGATCAATTTTAACTCTTCCTCCCAAGGCGCTCCCCAGCGAGGGAAATTTTCCGGTGGCCCGATGACCGGCGCGATCTCAGACAATTGCGCATAGATGCGCGGGTCGAGAGGAGCAAAAGTAGCGACAATCAGGTCTGGCTTCATCGACCATACCCATTCCACGTCGATCTCCATCCCCTTCTGCACATCAGGTGTAGCGGCCAACGCGGTGCGGACAGTTTCGGCCCAGGGCCATGTCGCGTAAGGGTAATCGCCGAACCACTCATGCACACCAACGGGTGCCAGACCCAACGCGTAGAGAAAGTCCTGTTCGTGATAGCCGACAGAGACAATCCGCTTCAACTTCTCAGGATTGACTGTCGTTTCACCAAAAACGTGACGAAGCGTAATTTGGTCAGCTGCGACAGGAGCTGTCAACATCGCAAACATGATAAAGGAGAGACGAAAAATGATGGAGAGGCATGGTCTTTTACTCATTAGAAATTATCGATTTTACTGTTGCACAGCACAAAATTTAACATACGTAATGGCCTGCTGCCAGCAAAAATCGGACATTTTTAGTCAAGTTATAAGTTGGGGTTTTATTGCTTCAGGATTTATTGTTCATCTTCGCTCCTTAACAACCATGGCATACCGCTCGTGCGAGCATGTTGAGCAAACTGGGCCGGACACAAGAAGCAAATGCCTCATATTAAAAAGCAAACCAGCTTGCACCTAACGCCTCAAGCCGCACTTTAACCTACTTTTCTGCCCCTTTGCGAACAGCCATATATTGGCAACTCGGTAGAAATTTTACAAAGTGGGCTCGAAACGGTCATTTACAGTTTTTGAACTACGGTCGATGTGAATGTCCGCATTATAAGGTACCAGCATTGATGGTTGAATCGAGAGAAGCACCGCTTCCCCCATACCAGAATTAATTGGTAAGACCTATGGGCAAATGGGCAGCGACTATATTCGGGGCAGCCGCCGCTTTAACCACCAAGGCAAGCAAACATCTATATAGTTCTATCTATGACAAGAGATTGGAATCATTGCAAAAACGGGCCAATGCTAAATAAGCCCATCTTGGCCAGCTTCCCCCTTGTTACCCCCCCCATTGAATTGGGGAAACAGGGCGGGGATATTCAGCAGAGCAATACTAACGAAGGACCCTTCTAAAGCTTACTCCCAGCTTGCGTTCACGTCGCATGATTTCCTTGCGGATATGCCGCCATCGCCCTTGTCTAAAACTTTCAGAGCGATACCACGCAGCGTGTTCATCGCGGTAGGCAATTTCAACCCCTTGCCCCAGAACACCTCATCAACAGTTGCCTATTGAGGCCGTCAATTCTTGTCCGCTGAACCAGCGGTCGGAACTGACCCTTTATTCACATCACTCGGGCGAATTGGAGTGGCGTTTGGGTCGCGCGGATCATCTGGAAACGGTATGTCCAGACTGAGCTGTATTCCTTTCAGTATTGAAAGTAGATACATCGCATCCCCCATCGCCATGTCCAACTGATGCGTCCGACCCGACTTATCCTTGTATTGAATTCCCACGGCCTTGTGCCCGTATTTAGCGCCAGCCCCCAACATTTCCCTAACAGTGGGCAGAATGTTGATGGATGAGTTAGCTTTTTCTGGTTCTGGTTCTGGCATGTCTGATTGCTCCGGTGGATTGAAGTGGATGGTGCCTTGTCTCGGCGAGGTTCTCTTATTGTCAGGTGAACTCAGCTCGGGGTGCACAAACCAGCTTGCGTCCTGATAGCTGATGGCGAATGTTTTGATAGGACGCAGCTGAATGGCGGCCGCAAGTTCAGAGGGCAGCATCAATTTGGTGTCGAGCTGGGGGAACTCTTTGCACTGCGAAGCACGCCTTAAGTTGTCTGCCAGCGGAAAATCTACGGCCAAAAAACAGTACAAATCATGTTTGTGCGCTGTATGGATGTGCCAGGCATCGAGGTTGCTTTTCCTGGGTAGCAGTCGAATCAGGGCCGCAAAAGGTTCGGCTTGGGACTCTGCTAAACGTGCTTGTTGGGCAGCCTTGGGATCAATAGCATCAAAATGATGCCCATCGACCGAGGGCATATGGATTCCATCAAATACGTTGAGATCCTGCATGCCATATCCGCGGAAACGACCGATTGGTTGTCTCCAACTTTCAGCCCGCAACTCCGCCGAGGTGACGAGTTCTATGTGACCTCGTTTAGCCAGTTCAGCAATGCCAACGAGGTATGTCACCTCGCGATAGATGCGATCTGAGCTATCCGGCGCATGGACGGGAATTCGCGTTGAGTACCCTGTATCCACGGAAATTTGCCCTCCCCACAAGGGCTTTCCGGTATTCATCCATGCCGTCTCGTGTGTGACACCGTGCCCGAGTGCCGAATTGTCAATAAGGACTTTGATCGGGCCTATCTTTCGTAGATGCATTTCCGCCTGCAAGATCGACAGGCGCACATAAGCGCGGCCAAGTATCTTTTTGTAATGAATGCTGACCGTATTCCGCAAAAGAAGAATACGGTGCCTAACTTGCTCATACGAGGATGAAATGCGTCCCATATCAGAAGTATAGCCAATTCGCGCGATTCGCCATCCATCGGGGAAGGGCAATGCTCAACCGGATGATCACCGTGAGACCTACGCTAGATATTGGCTTCGTGGGTCAACCCACGCCAAGCACGCCGCTTTGCCGAAGGAACTGGTACGCTTGCCAAAACGGACCGAGTTGATGCAGCAATGTTGGCTCGGATGGGATCTCTCCTGGAGTTGAAAGCAGATAAACCCAAAAGTGAAACTCTTCATAATCTCAAAGAGTTGGGAACCACCAGACAGGCTTTGATCAAGGATCGGACAGCAGCAAAGGCACGGCAGAGAATCGCAATCCATCCACTGCTCAAAAAGCAAATCAACCGGCGTATGCAACAGGTTGAGCGCGATCTTGCACAGATCGACACGGCGATTGAGACGATCATTACCGACGACGAATTGCTTTCTCAAAAGGCAGACATTCTTATCAGTATCCCAGGCATTGCAAAGATAACGGCATATGCAATGCTCACTGAAATGCCCGAGCTAGGCAAGTTGAGTGGAAAGCAAGCTGCAAGTCTGGCAGGCCTTGCTCCGATCTCTCGACAATCGGGGAAATGGCAAGGCAAAGAACGTATCCAGGGAGGACGTGCCTGTTTGCGAAAAGCCATCTATTTACCGGCTGTGGTCGCTACTCGTTGCAATCCGGATATGAAAGTAAAATACCATGAGTTGATTGCTAAAGGGAAATGCAAGAAACTTGCGATCACAGCGGTTATGCGCAAGCTCGTGGTCATGGCAAATGCGATGCTGCGTGACAATCGGAAATGGAATGAAATGAGGGCTTGACCAATACGGATACTCAGCGATGCAACGCATCGCCTGCCTGCAATGGACCGCTATTCCGATCTCGTTGGCGGACTACGAACAGTGCTAAATTACCGCTTGGGGCCCTTTGCAATCGTGAAAGGTCCAGTCGCCATTTGACCAACCTATTATCGTAGTGACGTCTGAGTCTGACCCAAAGGCGGCGTATGGCGATCAAAGCCTCTCCACTTCCATAGCCACAAGTCCATGTGTTCCACCACCCGCAAGGAAAGTGATCATGTCGCCTTCGCGTAGTTCGTCGAAGCCTATATCACGCAGTTCGACGTGATGAAAAAAGAGGTCCTTGCTAAGCGGCAGGCTTTCGATGAAGCCAAAGCCCCGATCCGTCAATCGAGTTACTGAACCCAGTCTCCGGTGCTCCTCAACGTAAGTCAGTTTTGGCTTTTCCTCGCCTGCATAGCTTCAAGCGCAACTTTGGCTTTTAAATCAGGCGAATGGTTCTTTCGTTTTCTCATTTTGAATCGTCTTTCTCATAAGTCGATCCATCTTAACTGCTGGTCTGAAATCTTGCGACCACCTCTCTTTGTGGACAAAGACCGCTTTTGCTGGCCTTGTGAGGAGGAGCCTCCCTGTCGATGTACCCACTTCGTGGCAACTTTATAGGCAAACTCAAATCACCAGAGTTAACCAATACGCAGATACCAACACATTAAGCACACACTAGGACAACGCTTTAGACGCACAGATAAGCAACATATCGAACGTGCAAATAAACATCACTTTAAACGCGCACATGAACAACGTAATTGACGTGCAGATGAACAACATGTTAGACGTTCAGATGAACAGCACAACAAACGTGACATTAGACGCAGTTATGAATGTCGAAGAAAGAGGGCTATGGCAACTCCAAACGAAAAGCTCGCAACGTCATTGGAAGCGTTGAGCAAACTACAAACCGACGTTGGCAAGGTTCTCAAAAGCAATGAACTGAGTAGGACACACCGAGAACGGTTGCAAAAAGCAGGGTTTCTAAAGGATGTGATTTCTGGATGGCTTGTGGTCACACGCCCCGATGATCGCCCCGGCGATTCAACCTATTGGTATGCTTCTTTTTGGGAGTTTTGCCTTCGATACTGCACAGATAAGTTTAATGACGATTGGTGCCTATCACCAGAACAGTCACTGCTGTTGCATGCTGAAACGCCATCCGTACCCGAGCAGGTCGTCGTATGGAGCAAAACCGCGTCTGGTAACAATCGCCCACTACCGTTTCATACTTCGATTTATGATCTAAAGAAAGAACTACCCTCACAAGAAGACTTGGAGCGTAAAGACGGGTTACCCGTTTTAACGATTGAAGCTGCATTGATCAAAGTCACAGAGGCCTTCTTCAAAAATAATTCGCTGGAAGCGCAGATTGTTCTTGGGTCTATGCGATCCATAACACCGCTTCTCGCAAAATTACTGGATGGAGGGCATGTGTTGGCCGCAGGCCGTATTGCAGGTGCGTTACGCAATATGGGACGCGATGTGGATGCAGATCAGATCATCAAACGCATGAAGTCAGCCGATTATGATGCGCGTGAACGTGATCCATTCGATGAGGCAATGCCATTACCTCATATTCAATTGGGCGTCTCACCGCTTGTCGGCAGAATACAGAATGCCTGGGCCGGGCAGCGCGACGTCATAATCGATGTTTTCCCACAGGAAGACCCATTGCCAGAAGATGCAGAAGGCTATCTCGCAGCAGTTGATGAGATTTACGTCAATGACGCGTATAACTCACTTTCAATTGAGGGATACAAGGTCACAGAAGAGCTGATTGAGAAAATCAGGGCAGGCCAGTTTGATCCCAAAGAGAACCCAGATGATCAAAACGACAGAGATGCACTGGCGGCAAGAGGATACTGGCAGTCTTTCCAATCTGTACGGTCATCCATAGGTCGCATTATTGCGGGTGAGCAGGCCGCACTTGTTGCGAAGCAAGAGCATGATGAATGGTATGCGCAACTCTTCCAGCCATCTGTTGATGCTGGTATTTTGCGCGCCGGCGTGCTGGCTGGTTTTCGAAACCATCCTGTATTCTTGAGAGGATCACGACATACACCGCCGCGCGCCGAGGCCGTGGCTGACGACATGGAAGAACTGTTCAAGCAACTTCCGGCTGAACCATCTGCTGCGGTGCGCGCTGTATTTAGTCATTGGTTGATGGGTTACATTCACCCCTACCCTGACGGAAATGGTCGCATGGCGCGTTTTTTGATGAATGCGATGTTGGCGTCTGGTGGCCATCCATGGACGATTATCAGGTTGGAGGATCGCGCGCGCTACATGCAGACATTGGAAGCGGCGAGTACCGAATTTAACATAAGGCCATTTGCTGAGCTTGTCGCTGAACGACTAGAGTGGTCGAAAAAGCAGCTAGGTCAGCGAGGGTAAATCGATATGTATGGGTACCGATTACTAAATTCTATTAGAACAGTTCCCAATGCCACGATAACTGGTAATTATCATTACTGATTATCGTCTGGCATTTCTTAAAAAGGTAAGCTTGGCCTGCCTTTTCGAAAATAATTTTATTATCAAATGTTGAATTAAAACTCATCTTCTTAGTGGATATTTGATCACCACATATTTTGAGTTTTGCGTATTGATTTTATTATATAACGATATAAAGATATCATTATATAATAAATATGAACTTTTGGCGGTCATCTCGACAGAAGTCGCAGAATGACAGGTCGATACTTTATGCCCGATAAAAATCCCATTAAAGACGCTTTGCACAAACTCGCCAGCCAACGCATCCTTGTGATGGATGGTGCCATGGGAACCCAGATACAGGATCTCAAACTGGATGAGGCAGGCTATCGCGGCGAGCGGTTTAAGGATTGGCCGCAGGACGTCAAAGGCAATAATGACCTCCTAACCCTCTCCAACCCGGCCTCCATTAGAAATATTCACGTGCGATATCTACTCGCTGGTGCCGATATTGTTGAGACCAACACGTTTTCTGCAACGACCATCGCTCAGGCCGATTATGGCATGGAGGAGCTTGCTTACGAGTTGAATGAACAAGGCGCACGTCTTGCCCGTGAGGCTTGTGATCAGGTGATGGCGGCTGATAAGAGTCGACAATGTTTTGTTGCCGGTGCCCTTGGGCCGACCAACCGAACGGCCTCAATGTCACCGGATGTTAATGACCCGGCCTTTCGAGCGGTGACTTTTGATGGTTTGCGTGAAGCCTATCTTTCGGCTGTCACCGGATTAATTAACGGCGGCGCCGACATTCTGCTAATTGAAACCATTTTTGATACACTCAATGCCAAGGCCGCAATTTATGCTTGCTATGAAGCGTTTGACGCAACAGGCAAACGCCTGCCGATCATGGTATCGGGCACCATCACTGATCTTTCCGGTCGTACATTATCTGGTCAGACACCTGCTGCATTCTGGAATTCTGTTTCCCATGCCAATCCTTTATCGGTTGGCCTGAACTGCGCCCTGGGTGCCAAGGAAATGCGTCAGCATGTGGCTGAAATTTCCAACATTGCCGACACGCTTGTTTGCGCCTATCCCAATGCCGGTCTGCCAAACGAATTTGGCGAGTATGATGAAAGCCCGGAAGCCACTGCCGAAATGCTGGGAGAATTTGCCCGTAGCGGACTGGTCAACATCGTTGGCGGTTGTTGCGGCACAACACCCGAGCATATTCGCGCCATTGCCGAAGCTGTAAAAGGTGTACCGCCGCGCAAAATACCTGACATCGTCCCATATATGAGGTTATCCGGGCTGGAGCCGTTTACCCTGACGCCAGACACCAATTTCGTCAATGTGGGCGAGCGCACCAATGTGACCGGGTCAGCGATATTTCAAAAACTGATTACCGGCGGAGATTTTAACGCCGCCCTCGATGTTGCTCGCCAACAGGTAGAAAACGGTGCCCAGATTATCGACATTAATATGGATGAAGGGATGCTGGAATCCGAAGATGCCATGGTGCATTTTCTAAATCTGATTGCGGCTGAACCCGATATTGCCAAAGTGCCTATTATGGTGGATTCCTCCAAATGGGAGATCATCGAAGCAGGCCTGAAATGCATTCAGGGCAAAGGTATTGTGAATTCAATCAGTCTCAAAGAGGGAGAAGAAGCCTTCATTGAGAAAGCCCGCAAGATACGCCGCTACGGAGCCGCAATTGTCGTTATGGCCTTTGATGAGGATGGTCAGGCCGACACTGTCGAACGCAAATATGAGATATGCAAACGCTGCTATGACATTCTGACAAATCAGGTAAACTTTCCGCCTCAGGACATCATCTTCGATCCCAATATCTTTGCCGTGGCAACGGGTATGGAAGAGCATAATGGTTATGGCGTCGCCTTCATTGAAGCCACCAAGCTCATTCGGGACAACCTCCCCCACACCCATGTTTCTGGCGGCCTTTCCAATCTGTCATTTGCCTTTCGCGGCAATAATCCTGTACGCGAAGCCATGCATTCAGTCTTCCTTTATCATGCCATCAAACAGGGCATGGATATGGGCATCGTCAATGCCGGGCAGATGACAATCTACAATAATATCCCTAAAGAGCTGCTGGAGCTGGTGGAAGACGTGGTGCTTAACCGCCGTGATGATGCTACTGACCGGCTTTTGGAAAAAGCAGACCAATTCAAGACCGGCAAGCGCGAGAAAAAAGTCGTTGATCTGAGTTGGCGTGAAACTACCGCTGCCGCGCGCATTTCCCATGCCTTGGTGAATGGCATAACCGAATATATTGAAACCGATGTGGAAGAAGCCCGCACCGAATTTGACCGCGCCATTAAAGTAATCGAAGGGCCGTTGATGGACGGAATGAAT
>JAESUH010000226.1 GCA_016763155.1 Rhizobiaceae bacterium | reverse complement strand
GCCGCCTGGCTTGCAATGCATTTTGATGAGAAGTTCAAGCTTTCAGGCTTGAGTTCCCAATGGGCCCGGAAATGGGTTAGGGACAATCCGAAGCTGGCGAAGTTTGAAGGCATTATTCCGTTGTTGGAACGGGTGAAGGCGCAGGTCTCAAACTGGTCCAGTATTGATATGGATGAAATCGAGCACAACCACAAATTCTTGTTATCGCGTGCTAATCCTGAGCATTCAGACTATTATCTGGTCAATCGGCTGATATCAGAATATTTGCCATTTGATTATTTGACCCTGTATGTCTTTAACAAACCAAAGTTCAGCAAGCTGTTTGAAAAATGGCCCAAAAATTATGCGGACTTTGTAGTCGAAGAAATCAGCGGTACCTATTTTAAAGACAAACGGGGCCTTCGGAAGAAATACTATCGCTAGTAGCGATGTGAGCTGGCCAGACAAAGAAAGAAAATTCGATGCTTGATCCGATTATCAATTTTTTCACCAAAATTTTTGAATGGCTGGGCCATGGCATCGGGCTGGTCATCGCCTGGCTGCTGTTTCCGTTTGTGTGGATAGGCAATTTATACAAGCGCACCCATGGCATTTTGAAGGTTGTGTTTGGCGTGCTGCTTTTGTGTATCATCCTTCCATATCTCTGGTTTTTCTGGAATGTGGCATGGATCAGGAATTATGACGTCAACTACACGGACAAAATTCAATTTGAGCAATTTACTACTTCTGCGGGTGGCTCTGTAACCATTGATGGAAATGGTGGGGCAAAGAAAACCTGTGGCCGCTCGGCAACAGTTGATGTGGCGATTGAGCTTTTGGATTTTAACGTCAATCAAAATAGCTGGATATCAGCAAGTCTGCTTTACAAACTGGGCCTCTTTGGTGTGTTCAGTTGGGATTCAACGCCCTGGTTTGACAATAAGGCATCTTTTCAACGCGGAGTGCACCGGGCCATCACCAGTACTGCAATTGAATTGCAGGAAACTCTTGGTCGTATTCGCGGCACCTCGGAGCGGGATACCAATTTAAATAATGCCTTGAGCAATATTCAGATTTCACAATTCAACTGGTATGTGGGTGTCAATCCTCCAGGTGCCAAACAAACATCATGGGCCTCCTACCGACAGGCCATGAAGGAATTTAGAAAATACAATGAGCGGCTTGTGGACTGCGGTGCATTTTTTGATGCTCGGGCCGATAATTTGAGTGGTCTGCTGGACCGTATTGCCAAAGATATTGGTTCCACCACTGCGGTGATTAAAGACCGCGCTGAACAATATAATAGTGGCTGGTTTGATACCCGGGCTGATAATGTGTTCATGGGCGCGCTTGGGCAATTATATGGGTATGCTGGAATTTTGCGGGCTGTTCGGGTGGATTTTCAAGATATTATTGAAAACCGGGCGCTTGGTACCCTATGGGATAATATGCAGAGCCAGCTCAATAGTGCCATCGAGTTGGACCCACTGATTATCTCAAATGGTAAGGAAGATGGTTTCATTATGCCGACCCACCTTACCACTATGGGCTTTTATATTCTGAGGGTACGTACCAATCTGACCGAGATGCGGGACGTGCTAAAACACTAAATTGTTTCAAGGAAACAATTTAGTGATTGTTTGGCTCACGGCGTATCCTCGTTTTACTCGGGCCTGCGCAGGCGCGGCGCATTGGCGCCGGGCGGCTCTTCGCCGCCCTGAACGTGGGCTTGGTTGCTGAGGAGGAACAAGTGGTTGGTTGGGGCTAGTCATCTAGTTCTAGGACTGGGATTTCTCTGGAGTTTTTTACCTCTTCCATCACCGTATAGGTGTGGGTTTCTCTCACGCCGGGGAGGGCCAGAATGGTGTCGTTGAGGAAACTTCTGTAGGTTTCCATGTCCGGCAACCTTGCCTTGAGTAGATAGTCAAAACCTCCTGCTACCATATGACATTCCATTAAACCTTCCGTTGCATTGGCGGCCTTTGCGAAGGCTTCGAAAATATCGGGGGTGGTTCGTTCCAGCTTTACCTCGATGAAAACCACCAGATTACGATTGAGCATTTTGGGTGAGAGTACGGCTGAGTAACCCAAAATGAATCCATCTCTTGTCAGGCGGCGAACCCGCTCAATCGTAGCGGTTGCGGATAAATGAACTCGCTCACTCAGTTCGGTATTCGTTAATCGACCTTCCCTTTGTAATTCGTGAAGGATGCGGCGATCGATTTTGTCCAAATTTTTCATAATTCACTTATATTTCAATGGTTATTACAAAATTTCTCTAGTTTTTTATGAAAACATAGAGAAAATCAAGGCAAATTTGATGATATAAAGGGAAATAGAGTTCATCAAGCGAAATTGGGTTGATCGATCATGGCTAAGAATACGTCAAAAACACTGCCGCCGTTTTCTGCGGAATATGCACCTGAAGACGGGGCTATTCTTTATCCTGCCATGCAATCGATAAAACTGGACGAGGTGCAAAACCAGAATGTGGACCGGCGCGCGCGTGGTTATATTCAAGCCATTCGCGATAATGCCAGCCAGTTGGGCGGAGTTGAAGATTTCCTACGCGTCTATGGGCTATCAACCAGCGAAGGGCTTGCGTTGATGATCATGGCGGAAGCATTGTTGCGCGTGCCAGATGCCGCGACCCAGGACAAACTGATTGAAGACAAGTTGAAAGAGGGAAACTGGGTCGAGCAACACATTGAAGGTGAGGGGCTGTTTGTTACCGCATCGGCCTGGGCGCTAGCCCTTACGGCGCGTGTCATAAAACCCGGTGAAACGCCCGAAGGGGCTGTCGCAGGATTGATCAAGCGTCTTGGCATGCCCACTGTTCGAACCGCAACCAAGCAGGCCATGCGCTTTTTGGGACACCATTTTGTACTGGGAGAGAATATTACGGATGCGCTTTCACGCGCTCGCTCCAATGAGACCAAAGGGTATCGTCATTCTTATGATATGCTTGGCGAAGGGGCGCGTACGGCAAAAGATGCCAAAACATATTGGCAATCCTATTGGGATGCGATTGAGCAAATTGGTCAGGGTTCGGGTAATAGATCTCTGCCGGAACGGCCAGGAATTTCGGTGAAATTATCGGCCCTACATCCTTCCTATCTGCCGATACATCGCAAGCGTATCTTGAAGGAGCTGGTGCCGGACGTATTGGCGCTGGCCCAAAAAGCACGCTCCTATGATTTAAATTTCACAATTGATGCCGAAGAGGCCGATCGGTTGGAATTATCGCTGGATGTGATTGCTGCAGTCTTTTCCGATGACAGTCTTCGTGGTTGGGATGGTTTCGGTTTGGCAGTTCAGGCCTATCAAAAACGAGCTGGCGAAGTCATCGATTATATTGAAAATCTGTGTCGGCGTCATGATAGCCGCATGATGGTGCGGCTGGTTAAAGGGGCCTATTGGGACAGCGAAGTGAAGCGATCTCAGGAGCGTGGGCTGGACGGTTTTCCTGTTTTTACCCGCAAGCCGGCAACGGATGTAAATTATCTGGCATGTGCCAAGCAAATGTTGGGGAAGCGCAAATGGCTCTATCCACAATTTGCGACCCATAATGCTTTGACGGTTGCTACCATTTTGGAACTGGCCGGATCAGATCGCAGTGGCTTTGAATTTCAGCGATTGCACGGGATGGGAGAAGAACTTTATAAACTGATCACCGAGCGGGAAAATGGAATTGCCACCCGGATATATGCGCCCGTTGGGGGCTACCGGGATCTGTTGGCCTATCTGGTGCGCAGATTATTGGAAAATGGGGCCAATTCATCTTTTGTCGCTGTTGTGGGCGATGAGAATGTGCCGATTGATAGTTTATTGCAGAGACCGGGGAAAATTCTGCGCGATGGGGGGAACTTTGCCCATTCGCAAATCCG
>JAESUH010000033.1 GCA_016763155.1 Rhizobiaceae bacterium | reverse complement strand
GATCATCATTAGATCGCGTGCAGATTTTTCTACGACTATTGCGTCTCCAACCCAAACTGGGTTTGCAAGAGCTGTTACGATTAGCAACCAGGCCAAAACTATGTTGGCTCGTTGAAACCAATTTTTGCGTAAAACCAACGCACCTTCTCGCGGTTGTGCGCCTGTTAAATCTACGAGCCTTGAAAAGAATGGCGCACGTAAGACTTCGCCCCGGTCGCGAAATTCCGGTGCTAGCCAGATGACCAATATCGGTAAAGGTAGAAGTGCAAAGGCCCAAGGCAGGTCAAACTGAAGCACGGTGTGACCTCATCCAAGTCCTGCTTGCTTCCAATAGGTGCACGCGTGTTTTGCTATCGATTGTTGATTGATCTGGTTGTGCATATGCTAACTCATCAAGCAATTTGGCATCGCGATCCTCAAATAAATTGCTTCCCCCACTTTTATTGAGCCATGTGATCCAATCGCTGCCCCTGAGGTTTGCAACATCTATGCGCGGCGCGGCGCGCAAAGCGGAACTTCTAAGGAGAAGCGGCAATTCAATAATAGCTAATGGGTTTTGGTTGAAACTATCAAGTTTCACCAGACCTTCTCTCCGGTAGAGATTATGTTGATAGGCCTGCCAGCGTTTCCAAGCGAGCCATGTAAGTGCGCATAGAATTATAAACAGAACTCCAACCCAGCCGATGGTTTGCGGCCACCAGCTTACAGGCTCTGGTAGTGGCAATTCCTTCAAGCCCCACATGCGATCAGAACCAAATAGCTCGGCGGAGGATGTGCCTGTTTGCTCGGTGTCACTCATCGCTGTGCAACCTTTGGTCTGTACCCCAATTTTGCACGTATCTGTTCACCGACGGGTAGGCTGGTGTTCAATGGCAGAAGAGAAATTTGGCGTTGCAAAAGAAAATCCTGGATTTCGGCCAATCGCCCGGAAAATACTTCTGCATAACGTTGCCTCAGTTTTTCGTCTCCAGAATCAACTTCAATCTGAAGCTCCCCATCGCCGACAATTAGAGGGCCAAGGTCGGGTAGCTCGACCTCCAGCGGGTCGAATACTAGCCCGACGAGTACATCATTGTGCCGAGCCAATCGGCTCATCAATTGCTTGGTCTCCGCGTTTGCGCCTTCAAAATCACTGATGACGCATATAAGAGTGTCATGCTTGGCCAGCCGACAGGTGCGTTTCAGCACTTCATTTAATTTATCGGGTTGAAACTTGACTGGGCTATTTGCCTTCAACATGTTGTTTTGGCGAACGAGTACATTCAAAATTCGCATCACATTATTATTGCTTCGTTGCGGGCGTATCTCTTCAATTTCGGTGTCGTTGAAGATAATTGCGCCGACCCGGTCTCCAACGCCAATCACGCGCCATGCCCTAAGGGCTGCGGCCTCTGCGGCTGTGACTGATTTCATCGCGCGTTCGCTGCCAAAAAACATGTTAACGCGTTGGTCCACAACAAATAATGTCGGCCGATCACGCTCTTCTGTATAATCACGGGTGTGAGGGGAGCGCATGCGCGCTGTTACTTTCCAATCGATATTACGGATATCATCGCCGGGTAAATAATGGCGAATTTCCTCAAAGTTTAACCCTCGTCCTCGAAGTTTGGAGGCCTTTTGGCCAGCAAGCAGACTATGGATCGGTTGACGAGGCAGAAAAGAAAAACCCTGCCCCTGATGCTTGAGGCGGATCAGACTTTTAATATCTGTATATGCTCCTTCTCTCATGCGTTCGTCCGACCGTTAATCACTGAAATTTAAATCCAACCAACCCGACTAGGGCTTCTGAAACACCTCAACCAACGCTGAGCCGGTTGATCCTGAAGGTGGTTTTGCGCCAGCAAGTAAAGAGAGCGTAAGTGCAATATCTACGGTTTCAACTCGCCTGTTTACATGTTGAGCGGGGATGCCTTTGCCAGCAAACATGATTGGCACGAAGGTGTCATAACGCCATGGTGACCCGTGAGTTGCGGCAACTATCAGACCGTCGAAATCATTGATGAACCGATTGGGGGCAAAAACAATATAGATATCTCCAGATCGTTTTGGATTGAAGTTTCTTAAAACCGACTTGAGAAGAGGTGTGTCGGGAAAATTTCCTGTTTCCAATGCGCGACTGGAAATTGCCAATGCCACACCGTCAAAGCGTGAAAGTTCTTCTACCACAGCATTTTCTACTTCGGCCTGGTCTAATCCGTTTTTCCGAATTTCCTCGTGATTGAGATATATATAGGGATGATAATAAGTGGAGATTAGCTCCTTGCCGATGCCAAATTTGGTTTTTAGAGCCTTGATCGCTGCGGTCTGATCGTATTTGTCTGGTTCAATATAAGCTGCTTCAAACCCAAGTTCAGCCAGATAACCTGGGGTTTCAGGCCCACCATGATCTGAGGAAAGCACAATCAGGGTGTTGTCGAGACCGATCTCGCTATCAATGAATTTGAAGAGGTTGGCCAGTGTACGGTCCAGCTGCAAAATGTTGTCTTCGGACTCCAGGCTGGATGGGCCAAATATGTGGCCCACATAGTCGGTGGAGGAGAAGCTAATTGATAGATAATCAGGAATGTCATCATCGCCGATGTTTTCCTGCTTTATCAACTCCTTGGCGAAATCTAGCGTAATTTCATCGCCAGCAGGGCTTAGAGTGAGCAGGGTGGTGAATAATTTGTCGAAATATTTGTCGCCGGGTTTTCCAAATGGGTGGGGAAATACACGACCATATCCCGGCATATCTGTTTCATATGATCGGTCATCTGCATCACCAAACATATAAGTGGATTTGTCGTGCATCAATTCCCAGGAAGCGCCAACATATTTGCTGGTTGGTTTTTTCTGGTTCCATGTTTTTACCCAATCTGGATAATCATCATAGTAATATTTGCTGGTAATGAACTCGCCGATTTTCTTGGAAAACCAAAAGGCTTTTCCAGTGTGCCCGGCCATCGAGACGGCGCCTCGATCTTTTACCGACACGCCAAATATTTTGGATTTTCCACCATGGTTCAAGTTTAGCTCGTCGCTAAATGTAGAAACGGCAATTCGCGAAGGTGAGCGCCCATCTGATCTTGCTGTTCTTTGGGTCGGATCAATCTCATTAGCTTTGTCAACGCCAGCGCCCTCGCTCAAAATTGGATAACGTTCGTCCTCAATGTTGTATGTTAGTTCGCCTGAGGTTCTATCCAGCCATACATTACCGATCATACCATGGGCGGAAGGGTCTGCACCTGTTGCAAGTGTGGTATGGCCAACAATTGTTTCCGTGTTTGCATGACCGTGATGAGCATCGCGGTATACTGTGCCTTTTTCCATCAGATAGCGAAATCCACCTTCGCCGAGGCGGTCGTAATAACGCCATGGTAAATCACCACGCAGCTGATCCACTGTAATTTGCAAGATGAGTTTCGGTTTAGAACTTTGTTGTGCGTTCGCGTTCGAAACAAAGCCACTAGATGCAATTACCAAAACAGCGGCTAACTTAGATGTCCATCTCAAATCTCTGACCATCAATCTTTCCTTTCGACAAACGAATTTTTTGGGTTTAAGGAACAGCTACCTGCGTCACAATCTCTTTGATTACCTGATCGGGTGTGACGCCTTCTGCATTGGCTTCATAGCTCAGAATTAATCTGTGCCGCAAAACATTGTGTACCACTGCGCGCACGTCGTCTGGGGTAACAAACTCGTTTCCCTGAAGCCAGGCATGGGCTCGCGAGCATTTATCAAGCCCGATGCCACCACGGGGGCTGGCGCCAACTTCAATCCAGCTTCTGAGTTTTTCAGAATAGCGCTCGGGATAACGTGTCGCAAAAACAAGGTCTACAATATAGGCCTCAATGGCCTCTGAGGTATGTATGTTGGCAATTTCTCTACGAGCTTCGAAAACAACCTCTTGCGATATAGGTGTTTCTTTCTTTTTCTTCTTATTACCGGTTGAGGGTGTGCTCTCTCCTCGAACCAGTCGAATGACTTTACCTTCGGATTCTTCATCGCCATATTCAATGACAATGTGCATTAGGAAACGGTCCATTTGCGCTTCGGGCAGGGGGTAGGTGCCTTCTTGCTCAATCGGGTTCTGTGTCGCCATCACCATGAACAGGTCTGGCATTTTGTGTGTTGTGCCAGCAACGGTAACTTGTCGTTCTTCCATTGCCTCCAGCAATGCTGCCTGCACCTTGGCCGGTGCACGGTTAATTTCATCTGCTAGCACCAGATTGCCAAAGATCGGGCCCTCTTGAAACTTAAAATGGCTCTTATTGCCATCGGAATAATAGATTTCTGAACCGGTGATATCTGCCGGTAGAAGGTCAGGTGTAAACTGAATACGGCTGAAATCGGCCGCAAGATTTTTTGCGAGGCTTTTGATTGCCCTGGTCTTTGCCAGTCCGGGCAAGCCTTCCAATAGTAAATTGCCATCTGCCAAAAGTCCGATAAGCAATCTGTCAATCACCTCTGGCTGGCCAATGATGGAAGCCTGCATAAGAATTCTGAGATCAAGTATTTGATCGTGGGCTGTCACAGTTTGTTCGCTATCTGTAAATAATTGAAAAAACCCCGCGTCACCATTTGGTGACGCGGGGCGGATTATTTATGCAGGAGTTATTGTGCCCCGCCTGGGACCTCCAAACGATCCATCACATTGCTAAGACTAAAGCTTCCAGCTTTTTGGCGTGGTGGAAATTCCTTGAATGTTTCAAGGAAATTAGCCACGTAGGGCTGTGCAGCCATCAGCAAATAGACCCGGTCAAGCATCCAGTCGTAGAAAGTATTCGACGTGGAATAAGCCCGCTCGTAAGGATCGCGACGAAGGTTGAAGAGCAATGGAGTACGCAATACCGTCCATGGTTCAATCCAAGCTCGCAAAGTGCCTTCTGCTTTCTGCTCCATGAAGAGAGCTTTCCAGTCACCATAGCGCAGTGCTGTTAGATCACCTTCATCTGAGAAGTAGAAGATTTCCTTGCGAGGGCCTTCTTTAGCTTCACCAGTCAAATATGGCAGGAAGTTATAGCCATCAAGGTGTACTTTATAAGTACGACCAATTGCTTTCACGCCGCCTTTTTTCAGTTTTTCCTTGATGTCTGAATCACCAGCAATAGCTAGGTAAGTTGGTAACCAATCCATGTGGTGCATGATATCGTTTGAAACACTGCCAGCTTTAATTTTGCCAGGCCAGCGCACCATGGATGGAACTCTCCAACCACCTTCCCAGTTAGTGTTTTTCTCACTACGGAAAGGAGTCATGCCAGCATCAGGCCAGGTGTTCATGTGAACACCATTGTCGGTTGAATAATGCACGATCGTATTATCGACAATGCCGAGATCGTCCAGTTTTTTCAACAACAAGCCTACATGTCTGTCATGTTCAACCATGCCGTCGCCATATTCATCCTGACCAGAAATGCCGCGAAGTTCAGGTTTCACATGGGTACGGAAATGCATGCGAGTGCCATTCCACCATACGAAAAATGGTTTTCCAGCACTGTGTGCCCGATCGATGAAGTTAAGCGCTGCATCAACAGTTTCATCATCCACTGTTTCCATGCGCTTTTTGGTCAAAGGACCTGTATCTTCGATTTTGCCATCAGAAGATGATTTGATCACGCCGCGTGGTCCAAACCGTTCTCTGAATGAAGGATCCTTCGGATAATCTTCATTTTCAGGCTCTTCTTCCGCATTGAGATGGTAGAGGTTTCCAAAAAACTCATCAAACCCGTGATTGGTAGGCAGCATATCATCCTGATCGCCGAGGTGGTTCTTACCAAACTGTCCGGTAACATAACCATGCTCTTTAAGGAGACCCGCAATAGTTGGATCTTCGATCTTTATGCCTTCTTTTGCACCCGGCATACCAACCTTTGAAAGACCGGTACGCTTCACGCTTTGACCCATGATGTATGATGAACGACCCGCTGTGCAGGACTGCTCGCCATAGTAATCTGTAAACACCATGCCTTCGCTGGCAATACGGTCAATATTAGGGGTGCGATACCCCATGACACCCATCGTATAGGTGCTGATATTGGCCTGTCCAATGTCGTCACCCCAAATCACCAAAATGTTGGGTTTGTCAGTCGCGGCGTGGGCTCCGGCTAATCCCGCTGATGTGAATAATAGACTGCAAAAAATAGTTTGCGCTAATCTATTCATGGTATCCTCCTCTTTTTCTATAAGTATATATTCGGGTGAGTATTCACATTTGAGAAGGGATTTCAACCGTTTACCAATATAAAATTCTCTATGTGTTGGTCTTGACTGGGAAGACTAGACATTTATGCCTTTTTAAATGCGGAGGATTGACGGGAATAATATGGGCAAAAAAACATATCTTTGCGGTGGTGTAAATACGCTCCTTCCGTCTGTTGAAAGGGCTGTATCCTTACAACTGGTACAGTTGAGCTTTGAATTTTGAGCTCTTTACTCAAGCCATTTCAAGCAGAATAGACAGGTCACAAAATTGTGACTCAGAATGTAATAATTATTGATGGTGTAAATACAATTTTGACCCAAAATTAGTCTAAAAAGGGATGGCAATTAATTGCTATCCTCCATTTTAGCTTTTGAGTTTTGCTTCAATAATGATCTCGCTGGTGATTGTACGATGTACCGGGCAACGTTCAGCAATCTCAAAAACCTTCTGCCGTTCCTCATCGCTCAAATCACCAGTCAACGTGATTTCCGTTTTGATTTGATCGATTTTACCGGTCTTGGTTTCACAACTTTCACAATCCTTGGCATAAATCTTATCATGGCTAAGGCGGACTTCGGCATGTTCCAGCGCATATCCTTTTCTCTCGGCATACATGCGCATGGTCATCGTTTTACAGGCTCCCAATGATGAGAGCAGCAAATCATATGGAGTAGCGCCCGTGTCATCGCCACCGACTGATTCTGGTTCGTCCGCAACAATGACATGGCCTGAGCCGGTTACAATTGTATTGGTGAATTTGCCAGCCGTGGTTTCGGCAACGATTACTGTTCCCGGTATCGCCTTGGGTTTGGGACTATCCACAACATCGATGTAACGTCCAGCCCAAGTAGCGATAGTTTCAGCGGCGTATTTCGCATCGGCACTACGAGATAATAAATGATCCGTGCCATCAAGAGTGATGAAGCTCTTGGGGTGCTTTGCTGCTTGAAATAATTGGGCTGCATTTTCTATTCCAACGATCTCATCTCCAGGCGCATGCAAAATGAGCAGTGCTTTATGAAGCTTGGCAACTGCTGCTTCCAGATTCTGGGAGCGGATGTCCTCAATGAACTGCTTTTGAATTTGAAATGGCCTGCCGCCCAAGAGGACGTCAGCCGTGCCGGTAGTTTCGATCTCTTCGACAAAGGACTGGAACGTATGCGCCACGTGAGCTGGGTCAGCAGGGGCCGCAATTGTTGCAACAGCGCGGACCTCCTTCATTCTTCTAGCCGCCATCAACACTGCAGCGCCACCCAGAGAGTGGCCGATCAGGATTTGAGGGGCTGCAAGGTTTTCGCGCATGTGATCGGCGGCAGCGATGAGATCATCAACATTGGAGGAGAAGTTCGTGTTGGAAAACTCCCCATCGCTGCCACCAAGGCCGGTAAAATCAAACCGCAGAACACCGATGCCTTTACCCGTTAGGCCATCGGCAATTCGGCTGGCTGCTAGAATATCTTTGGTGCAAGTGAAGCAATGAGCAAACAAGGCATATGCCCTTGGCGGGCCTGATGGTAAATCAAGCCGTGCTGCAAGTTCATTTCCGTTGGAGCCTGGAAATGTGAAGCGTTGAGTTTTTGCGGACATTGCTAGACTTCCTTTGAATTCATTATGTTTGTACTTTGATATACCCCATTCCTAACAGATAATGGAACGGGGTATATCGGGGCACATCACACTTTATAGGATGCGAATGCATCATCCACTTCGGTGTGGAAAATATGGTTGGAGTAGTTGCTAAGGATTTTCACAGACAGCGCTAAAATGACTTCCAATATTTGCTGTTCGGAATAGCCGGCAGCCAGGAATGCTTCTGTTTCTCCCTTGGCAATCAAGCCGCGTGTGTCGTGAACATGTTTCGTGAAGTCTGACAGTTCATTCAATTTTGCGGTTGGCAGAGCGTCACCTGCACGAACAGCATCGACATCTCCAGCTTCAAGTTTTGAAACTTTGTCGGCGATCATAGAGTGAGCAGCAGTACAATAATCACAACCATTTTGGCGACTGAGCGTCAAAAATACGGTTTCCTGCTCCTGAGCACTGAAGCCTGAGTTTTGTCTGAAGGCGGTGTAGCCATATGCATATGTGCCAAGATACCCTGGTGAATTGGCCATGGTGCTATACATATTGGGAACGAACCCCAGCGTTGCTTTTGCTTTTTCAATGACCTCTCTCGCGGCCCCTTTTGCATCTTCATCAGCGACAGGAGATAGGTTGATTTTGTATTCTGCTAACATGAGTATTTTCCAATCCTAGAATGTTGTTTTCGTTCAGGCGTTCGGCCTTGACAGACATTTAGAGATTGCTATCAATCAAAACAATAATCAAAAATTGAACTGATTGTTTAAAAATATGGACAATATAAAATTGGTGCCGAGCCTCCTGGTTTTCGCGGAAGTGGCTCAAAGAAAGTCATTCACGGAAGCTGCAAAATCTCTTGGGATGAGCAAGTCCGCTGTTAGCCAGCATGTTTCTCGTTTGGAAGAACAAATGGGATTGCAGCTATTATCGCGCAACACGCGAGGCATGTCCGTAACAGCAAACGGCCTCAAACTTTGTATGCGTAGCGAAATGCTACGAGATCAGGTTGATCTGGCGTTTCAGGAATTGGCGAGCGCAGAAGAAATGCCCTCGGGCATCTTCTCAATTACATTTCCATACTTGTTGGAGAAGAACGTCATCACGCCTGCCTTGCGACAATTGTGTATTGAATTTCCAAAAATTGAGCCACGGATTATCATGACCGATGAAGCCTTGGATCTAATCAATGACAAACTCGACGTTGCAATATTTGCTGGTGATTTGCCCGATAGCAATTACAGGGCGCTTCGAATTGGCACAATTACGGAGGCCTTTTTTGCTTCCCCAAGTTATCTGCAAAAGCATGGGATTCCCAAAGTGCCTGAAGACCTTTGCAAACATCGCTGGGTATCTGTTTCCTGGCAAAACCCGACACAAACGATCCATTGCAGTTCGTCAAAAAGCAAAACTGGCGCGGTCAAAATTACTTTAAAACCCTATGTTCGTAGTAATAGCCTGTCTTCGATTGTTGATATGGCCGTGCAGGATATGGGGCTGGTTTTATTATCCACGATCGCCAGCGCACCGCTGGTGCAAAGCGGAGAATTGGTCCGGGTGCTTGAAAATCATCATGGCAAAACCTGGCCGTTTCATTTCGTGCATCCGTTTCAGGGTGAAAAACCAATCCATGTGACACGGTTTCATCAATTGGTTCGACACTTCTTTGAAAAAGCTTCTGTATGAAGTCAGGCCATTGAAGCTCGCATGAAACCCCACTCCGACTTGCCAATCGACGCAGGCTTACTTTTTTCCAATTGATCTAGGTCAAAGGAGATGATCAACCTTTCTATATATTCAATTTTATGAATATATAGAAAGGTTACAAATATGATCTTGAATTGGAAAATTGGCGGGCTTTTGCTCGGGCTGGTGTTTTTTCTTGCGGTACTGCTGGTCAAACCTATTGGGGTGTCGACCCAGTTTGTCATTTTAGACGGAATTATCGGCAATGCATTTAATGCGGAATTGGTCGTTAAAACCGAAGAAGGCTACACTTCGTCCAACGCCTATCTGGCGAAATCCAAAGGGAAATACGCTAAAAATATTGCCAACCCGATGAACTATAGCTTCATCTTTGTTTTGGCCATGATGGTAGGTGCATTTATCTCTTCGATGGCTCGTGGTGGTTTGGCTAAAGGCGAGAGCACCATGCCAGCGCTTTGGCGAGCCAACTTTGGCGATAGTGCGGCGACCCGATATCTGGTCGCCTTTCTTGGCGGTTTTGTTGTCCTTTACGGCGCAAGATTGGCGGGAGGTTGTACGTCCGGGCACATGATGTCCGGCATGATGCAGTCTGCGCTATCGGGATATATCTTTGCGGCAGGTGCCTTTCTGGCCGCCGTTCCAGTCGCACGCTTTATGTACAAGAAGGAGGCTTAAACTATGAGCCAATTATTACTCGCAATTGTTATCGGTGGCGCCTTTGGTGCCGTGCTTGACCGTGTTGGTGCGACCAACCCAAACTGGATTGGCCGCATGTTGAGCCTGACCAATCTGGCGCTGATGAAAACCATTTTGTTGGCAATCGGCACCGGAGCGGTGTTGATGTTTGCCGGACAAATGTTGGGCTTGGTCGATGTCGGGCATATGAGTGTTAAAGCTGCTTATGCTGGTGTGTTCATCGGTGGGCTGCTGCTGGGTGCTGGATGGGCTGCCTCAGGCTTTTGTCCCGGTACTGGCGTGTGTGCGGCTGCTGCGGGACGTAAGGATGCCATATTCTTTATTGCTGGCGGCCTGTTAGGTGCAGCTGCCTATATGGTAACTTATCCTGCCTGGAAAGCGTCTGGTCTGCTGGATAATATCGCTGGCGGTAAGGTGACAATCGGCTCAGTTCCTGGATCAAAATTTGAAGGCTTGATGGCCTTCTCTGGAGATCTTGTCGGACTTGCTCTCGGGCTTGTCTTCATTGTCATTGCTTTTGCCCTTCCTGATCGGATTGGCAGAGGAGATGAAAGTGGTTCATCGGCTTCTATGCATGGTGCCAAAACTTAGCAACGACTAAGTAAATTTTAAAAACATGCGCGTTTTATAAAATGCGCATGTTTTCGTGACTCTTACTAACGAGCGCCACGGGGGAATTGCTTTCCTCTGCCGCCCGATCACATCGAAATAACCAACCCATAAGCGATGTAAAAGATTGAAAGTGTGCTGAGAAGAAACGCCGGAACCCAAACCCCTGCGTTGTATAATGGCTGAGGTGCTCTTGGGCGCAGCGATAGGGTTGAACATTGTAATCCGCTCCGCTGCAGATAATTCTGCCGGGACGGATATGGCAGCATCTATCGCAAAATTAGTGCGTGGCTGGGAGAAATAATATTCCAATGAAAGATCTAAAGTGGATTGGCTGGTTACAAAAACTGCCTCAACCCACTCATTCAACCAAGCGCGGTCATTGACTAACATAATCAGAAAACTGACCCGCACCCGTCTTTTGCATGGGGCCATATCCCCCCCCGTAAGGCAAGTTTAGCCCAGATGAAATTGAGAAGTTGCAAATAATTTCATAATGTAGGAGACTATAGTCCGCCATAGCTTAGTGATGAAGAATGGGCAATCTCATTGATTTAATTCGTCAATTTGATTTGTGTGGAGTTTTACTTCTACGCTTTGGTTCGAGGTATATGATGATGCGGCATGACTTAGAGATTAGGTGTTGCCATGTTCGGGTCGAATGCCGATTGGTACGACACGATTTTTACTAAACAGTTCCTGCGGTCTAGCAGACGAGCGTTTGGTCATGTCTTTTTCACGGTCTGTTTGATTTGCTTAGCGTCTGGCGTTACTCCGTTTATTTCAATGACGACTTATGCCATTGCGCAGAAAAATGCAGTCCCGCTGCTTGATACCCAAAAAACTGGTGTGGAACTAAATACTTCAAATAGCGTAAAAGTACGGCTTCGACCTGGAATTGGTTTGCGGGAACTGTCACAAAAATACCTGGGAAACCCGGATTTGTGGCCAGTGATTTTGCGTGCAAACGGGTTTCGGAAAATTATCGATCTGGCAGAAGATCAGGAACTGTTAGTCCCCACATCCGCCAATAGCATTTCTTCTCTTGCACTTGCCTCGTCACTTGAAAAAATACAAATCGCTACCAAGTCTGGTGCGCAATTATTTGCTCCAAAACTGATAAAATCCGCCGTAGAATTTCGCGATGAGGCTTTGTCATTCCATCGGCAGGGGTCCTATGATGAAAGCATCGATCTTTCCAATAAATCAATCATGGTTGCAGATACTGCTCTTGAAAAGAGTGAGGCCAATCGGAACAAGGAAGCCGAGGCTCTGCTGAATGACCGACAAGGGTGGGTCGAAGGTCAAAAGCTAAAAGAAAACAGCTGGCAGGATCGTCCTTTGCATTCCATTTTGAATGAAAAGGAAAAAATCAGAACGCTTTCTCGTTCAACAGCACAGATTGTTTTTAGGGATGAAAGCAGAATTCGCCTTAATGCAAATTCGCAGGTCATTATCCTGCGTTTGCGTATGGACCCCTTAAAACGCAAAGAGGAAGCCCAAATCAGCATGGTCGAGGGAGATTTTTATGCTGTATTGGCCGAGGAAAGCACAAGGAACAAGTTTAAGGTCAATGTGAAGGGGGTCGACGCATCGATTGAATCCGGAAATTTTTGGGTTGGCCAGTCGGCTGAGGGCGCGAAGTTTACAAATTATGATGTGAAGCCTGTGTCGATATCCGCTCAGGGTGTCACTCTGACCCTGAAGCGAAATGAGGGGGCGGTTATTAATGCAGGCGATGCCCCAACTCGCAAAATTCCGGTTATTGGCCGCATTTCATTGCTCGAACCTCAGGACGCGGCAACCGTCTTTAAGAACCTGGTTGAACTTTCATGGGAATCCGATGTGCTTGCAAATGGCTATTGGTTGGAAATTGCCTTCGATCAAGATTTTAACCGGATGCGGGAAAGCTTGTGGGGCTTGGAAGAAGGAAAGTCGGGGGAATTGGAATTAGGGCCCGGAACATATTATTGGCGTGTTGCTGCACTCGATAAATCTGGGCTTCCTGGGCAGCGCAGTCTGATTAGAAAGTTTGAAGTTCAATCCGATACTGCGCCACCGTTTCTGCAAATCAGAACCCCGGAGGCAGGTAGTTTTTTTAGAAGACCCTCAGTGACCATTTCAGGAGAGAGTGAAGCGGGCTCAGTCGTTCTTATCGATGGGCTTCAGGTGGATAGTGATACCACCGGACGGTTTGCCCATATATTTGAAGCAAGGGAAGGCGCCAATCTGGTGGAGATTATTTCTCGCGACAGTGCCGGGAATGAATCCAGCAAGACGGTGAATTTCATCTATCTGAAGGATGATCATGCAGAGGTAATTTATGATGCCGACGTACCTCGTGAAGCTGATGGCATATTTTTGACTGCCACGGATGTTTTGAGCCTGTCTGGTATCGCTGAGAAAAACGCCTCCATCCGCGCACTGGATTTATCAGGAAATAGGCGTTCAACCGCAGTTTCAGATGGTAACGGCAACTTCACTATGAACGTGCCGTTGAATGCAAAAGAAGAGACATTTGAACTGCAGATTACAACCCAATCCGGTTATAGCTACGCTGAAAAACTCTCTGCTAGAAAAGTGACCGAGCCGCCTTCATTCCAATTAAGTCAGCCATTGCCGCGTATCACCGATACGGAAGTTCTTGAATTTACTGCAAGTGTTGAGCCCGGTTCAAAAGTGACGATGAATGATCAACGGGCCGAGGTTAATGGAAATATTGCGCTATTCAGTGTGAAGCTGATCGAGGGTGCCAATCTGCTTAAGATTGCCACTACGAATTTGGTCGGGCTGGTAACCGTTGAAAAATGGACGGTGATATATGACCGGCAAGCACCGAGCCTCGTCAATCACTCAATCAGCAGTGAAGTTATCGATGGATATACCCATTATACCATTCGTTTGAAGGCTCAGGATGCTTCGGGTCTGTCAAAGACTGCAAAGTTTTCCATGGGCTCTGGTGGGCGCAGCTTCAGCGGCGTGCTGCGTTATAACCGTGCCCGAAAACGCTATTCCGGAAACATAGATATCCCTGAAAATGAACTCTCCGATTCGCCTGTCATAATGGTCGAATTGGAGGACATTGCAGGTAACAAAACCAGTGTGAGTTTGACCCAATGAGCAGTTGTGTATCTTGTGTAACAAGAATTCTGATTACGGCAATTGCTGCCATTGCAGGATTTTCAAGCCTTTCCGCCCAAACGATTTCAGACCCAGAGCCGTTATTAATAACATTCAGCGATGGTGCCCGAACGTTGGAGGGGGATCATGATCATCGTCAGCTGGTTCGTTTTTCTGTTCCTCTGACCGTGAGCGGCCCGCTGCATGTTCGGGTGTTTGATGCTGATACGGGTGGTTCTTATGACGAGATGCTTGGCCGGTCCGATACTGTTATGGATTATACGCTTTATGGGGG
>JAESUH010000032.1 GCA_016763155.1 Rhizobiaceae bacterium | reverse complement strand
TGGTGATCCCGGCAGGATTCGAACCTGCGACATCCTGCTTAGAAGGCAGGCGCTCTATCCAACTGAGCTACGGGACCTAATTAGGCCTTTAATGGGTCCAGGAAAGCGAACGGTTGTAGGCAAAATTTTCTGAGTAGGACATTTTACGGCGGCGTGACTGTTGGGGTTGTTGCACCCGATAGGCCAGATCATGCTTTTTGGCATAGGCAATTGCCGCGTCCAAATCCGGGAATTTCAGCTTGATCTGAGATTTCATGTCACCGGAAGATGTGTATCCCATTAGTGGCTCAACTTTGCGCGGGCTTTCGGGTTCAAACTCCAATATCCAATTACCGGTTTTGTTTTTGCCGGATTGCATTGCGGTTTTCGCCGGTGAGTAAATTCTTGCGGACATAGTTTTGCTTCGGATTCGTTGTCGGAACTTTGAACAGATTTCCCATGTTTGCAGCCCAAGTGCAAGCCATTTATCCCTCCTGCAGCCGCTTCAGCCTGAGTGCCGCAGCCCGCAAGTGACCTTCAAGGCCTTCGGCGGCACTTTGGCGGATGGCTGGCGGGGCAATTTTGCGGATACCATCCTCATCGAGCCATTGATGGGTGGCGGTTTTCACATAAGCTCCAACCCACAATCCGCCCGTATAGCGGCCTGCGGCCATGGTGGGCAAAGTGTGGTTGGTGCCACAACATTTATCGGAATAAACCACGCTGGCATTTTGGCCGATGAACAGCGAGCCGTAATTGCGCAGGCGCAACGCCATGGCTTTAGGATCTCTGGTGTGTACCTGCAAATGTTCGGAGGCAATGAAATCTGAATATTCGATCATCTGCTCTTCGCTATGACAGTAGACGATTTGCCCGAAATCACGCCATGCGGGGCCTGCCACACCATTGGTGGAAAGGGTTGGCAATTGTTTTTCAACTTCGGCGAGCGTATCCAGCGCCAGTTTTCTGTTCGTGGTGATGAGGCCAACGCGGGTGCGTATATCGTGCTCGGCCTGCGCCAGCATATCGGTTGCAATCATTTCTGCATCACCAGTGCTATCAGCCACGGTGAAAATTTCGCTGGGGCCTGCCAGTTGGTCTATGCCGACGGGGCCGAATACCTGCCGTTTTGCTTCATTCACATAGGCGTTGCCGGGGCCGAAGATTTTATCCACGGCGGGAATTGTATCTGTGCCATAAGCCATGGCACCAATTGCCTGTGCGCCACCTACGCGGAATATACGGTCGGCACCGGAAAGATGACATCCGGCAATCATGGCGCTATGGGCTGTGGGTGGCAAACAAGCAATGACTTCATCGCAGCCTGCAATCTTTGCCGGAACAATGGTCATGATGGGGGCCGATAACAGGGGATAACGACCGCCGGGCACATAGGCCCCTACCCGCTTGATCGGGATGATGCGGTGGCCAAGATGAACTCCCGGCAGGGTTTCAATTTCTAATTCAGAGATCGTGCCAAGTTGGGCTTTGGCGAAAGTTTGAACCTGCTCAATGGCGAACTCAGTATCGGTACGGGTTTGTGGGTCCAGATCTGCCAGAGCCTTGGAAATTTCAATGGTGCTGACTTCAAGGTTTTGCGGCAGCATGCCATCGAATTTTTGTGAAAAATCAGCGATCGCTTCATCGCCCTTGCTACGCACAGCAAGCAGGATTTCCTTTACCGCAGCTTCAATTACACTGTTATCTGCATCAACATCGGCCCCCGGAGCCTTAATGAATTCAACGGTTTCTGTCATTTTTAAATATTCCAATTCCAAATTTTCCTTTTTATGAACGTAATACTTTGCATTGACCACCCGTTTTCTGGTAGCAAACAGCGAACTCAGAATTTAAAAAACCAGACATAAGGAAATCAACAATGGCAAAGCCAACGCCTCCGTTTCGTGCGGACCATGTGGGAAGCCTGCTAAGGACAGACAGCGTGAAAGAAGCGCGCAAAAAGCACTTTGAAGATAAGACACTCAGTGCTGAAGGACTGGCCGAAGTTGAAGATGTAGCAATCAAAGAAGTCATCGCCATGCAGGAAGATGCAGGCCTCAAAGCTGTGACCGATGGTGAAATCCGCCGCTCGTTCTGGCATTATGATTTCATGGGTGGCCTGACAGGTTTTGATCTGGTGGAAAAAGATGAAGGCGTGCAATTTGCAGGCGTAAAACTTCGCCCGATTTATCCAACCATCTCAGCCAAGCTTGATTTCCCAGATGATCACCCAATGCTTGCGCATTATAAATTTGTTGCGGAAAACACTGGTGTTACGCCAAAGATTTCTATTCCCGGCCCAAGCTGCTGTCATTTCAGAACTGCTCAGGATGATATTGGACCGGCTGAATATAAAGACCCGGATGCCTTCATGGCAGATATTGCTGCCACCTATAAAAAGGCTGTGCAATCATTTTACGATGCTGGTTGTCGCTATCTTCAAATGGATGATATTTTCTTCGCCTATCTTTGTGATCCAAAGCACCGGGCAGAGAAAAAAGAAGCCGGTCAGGACCCTGATTGGCTGATTGAGCGTTATGCCTGGATGATGAATGAAGCCATCAAGGATCGTCCGGATGATATGATCATCGGCATGCATATGTGCCGCGGCAATTTCCGTTCTACCCATGCGGCTGAAGGTGCCTACGATCCGGCAGCGGATGCTGTATTCAACCAGACCGGCGTTGATATTTTCTTCATGGAATATGATAGCGAACGCGCTGGCGGACTGGAGCCTCTTCGTCTTCTATCCAAAGGCAAGCAGCGTGTTTTGCCTGGTTTCATCACCACTAAAACCGGCGAACTGGAAGACCTCGACGATCTGAAACGCCAGTTTGAAGCAGCGTCAAAATTCACAGACATCGACCAGCTGGGCATCGCCCCACAATGTGGCTTTGCATCAACAGAAGAAGGCAATTCAATCACCTTCGACGACCAACGCAAAAAGCTCGATCTGGTAGTAAAAACTGCTGAGACGATTTGGGGCGAGGTTTAAAACTGGTAGGCCGGTTGAGTTATTTGGTCTAGTCACCTAATAAATATCGAAATACATGATGTAATCAGCTTTCTCAAAAGGAAATACATGATTTGATTCCTGCGATTTCGATAACCGGCCTTACCAAAAATTACGGCAAAATTTGCGCCGTATCCGACCTCAATTTGGAGGTTGGACAAGGAGATGCCTATTGCCTGTTGGGGCCGAATGGCGCGGGTAAATCTACAACACTGAATTTGATGCTGGGGCTGACCAAGGCAGACGCGGGGTCAATTCAGCTATTCGGGAACTCTCCACACTCTATTGCAGCACGAAACGCTACTGGCAATGTGGCGCAAGACAACGACTTTCCACCTAATCTCACCGTTTTGGAAGTTTTAGAACTGGTGCGATGCCATTACCCTTCTCCTCGACCAATTGACGAACTGATAGAGAATTTTGGCCTGGAACAATTGGCAAATCGCCTAACAGGCGGGTTTTCTGGCGGCCAACGCCGCAGGTTGGCGCTTGCCTTGGCATTTGCTGGCAATGGTAAAATTGTATTTCTGGATGAACCAACAACTGGGCTAGATAGCAAGACGCGGAAACGGTTCTGGGAATATTCCAGTCAATATCTCAAACAGGGAGGGACGCTGGTGGTGACGACCCATCATCTAGATGAAATAGAATCGATTGCAAGCAGAATTTGCCTGATAGATCAGGGTAAGGTCAAGCTTGAGGGTAGTGTTGGAGAAATCCAACAGCGTCTGGGGCAAAAATATATACAGTTTGTCTGTGACAGGCCTCCTGAACTATCGCCGGTTCTTCAAAGCAGCTTTGAAGATGGCTTATGTAAGATTGTGACTAGTAATGGCGACGAGACCATCAGGCAATTGGTTCATAGCGGCGTTGCATTCAGCAATCTGGAAATCAGAAATGCATCGCTAGAAGAAGCGATCGAAAAACTGACCTCAGTCAAAGAGAAAGCTGGATAAATTTGGCACTCTATCTTACCGCTGTACGGTTGCATATGAAATCGCTGATACGCCTGCCCGCATATTGGGTGCCAACTTTGCTTTTTCCGGTGATGTTTTTTGCAATGTTTGGCGCCGGAAGCAGTGGACCAGCAGCAGACTATCGCATGGCGTCATTCGTGGTTTACGGGGTTATTAGTATCGCTTTCTACCAGTTTGGGGTTTCTATCGCTCAGGAGCGGGAAAGCCATTGGGAGCGTTACCGCCGCACCCTTCCTGGAGCAACAGGGCCGCGTATGGCGTCACAATTAATATCGGCACTGGCCTTTGCTCTTACCACCGCTAGTTTGGTCATCATAACTGCATTTTTTCTTTCCACCCCAACCATTGGTTTTACCAGCATTATTGCTCTGCTGGTTGCGGCATTATTGGTTGCAGTACCATTTACATTTTTAGGCATCGCTCTTGGATACTGGACTACCGCGAAATCCGCCGTTGCGATTGCCAACTTGATTTACTTGCCATTGGCATATGCTGGCTCTTTGTGGATGCCGCCAGACCGGCTTCCCCCAGCAATAGCTGAGATTTCACATTTCACACCTACCCGTCATGCGGCAGAAATTGTCTGGGCAATTGTTGGTGGCCGAACAGTTCCTAACGAAAGTATCGCCTGGCTTATTGGGTTTTCCCTCATCTTTGCCACTCTCGCATATTTTGGATATCAGCGCGACGAACGACAACGTTATGCCTAGTCCTCAAAAATCGCGACAGCGCGGGTGAAGCCTGCTGAGGCGCCTTTGATTTTGTAGGGGAAGCAGGAAATTTCGTAGCCTGTGGCTGGCAAGTCTTCCAAATTTGATAATTTCTCGATGTGGCAATAACCTATTTCCATGCCAGCACGGTGACCTTCCCAGATGATGGATGGGTCGTGCTCTTCTGCAAATTTTTGTGCGGTGTAGATGAACGGTGCGTCCCAGCTCCATGCGTCTGTGCCGGTGACGCGAACGCCGCGTTCCAGAAGATATAGCGTTGCCTCACGCCCCATGCCGCAGCCTTTGGCAACGTAATCATCCTTACCATAACGGATACCAGCGGAGGTGTTGACCACCACAATATCCAAGGGCTGGATGGTGTGGCCAATGCGTTTTAATTCGGCCTCTACATCATTGGCAGTTGCCACATAGCCATCTTCAAAATGGCGAAAATCCAGCTTTACGCCGGGGTTGAAACACCATTCCAGTGGCACCTCATCGATGGTTATGGCGCGCTCGCCATTATTCATTGTGGAATGAAAATGATAGGGCGCATCCAGATGCGTACCATTATGGGTGGAGATGTTCAGCATCTCGATTGCCCAGCCCTCGCCCTGAGGCAATTGGTTAGTTTCCAACCCCGGGAAAAACGCGACCATGCCCTCAGCCGAGGCTTTTTGATCAATGTACGTTATCTGCGGCAATAAAGGCGGAGGATCGGATGCGACACCCATTTCAAGCGGCACGGAGATATCAACAATTCGTCTGGGCATTTTATAGACCTTCCATTTTCTTTGCACTCCCACATTTGACAGCAAAACCGGTTGTGTCAATTTGATCGAGGCAATAGGTTTTGAATTCAACATATTTCAAGGGAATTTCATGGATAAGAACCAGCAACAAGCCGCATCAAAACTACTATTGGATTCCTGGCAGGCGGGCACAACAATCATAGAGCTTGCAACTACGTTTCGGCCGAATAGCCGCGCGGATGCTTATGCAATTCAGGCGCTTTTGGAAAATACCGCCGATCAGCCGTTAACCGGCTGGAAAATTGCAGCGACCAGTCTGGCTGGACAAGCGCATATTGGAATTGATGGGCCGATAGCGGGCAGGCTTTTGGCTGAACGCCAAATATCGTCTGAGCGGTTCACTTCACTTGCTACCAATCGTATGCGGGTGGCAGAGGCGGAATTTGCTTTCAAAATGGCTCATGAGCTACCGCCACGCGAAACGCCCTATACAATGGAAGAGGTTTTGGCAGCGGTCGGTGCAATGCATATTAGCATTGAACTACCGGATTCGCGCTATGAGGATTTTGCGACGGTTGGCGTGGAACAATTGATTGCAGATAATGCCTGCGCGCATGAATATTATATTGGACCAGAATGCGAAAACTGGCGCGAAGTGGATTTATCAAACCATAGCGTTACGGGGCGAACGGGCTCTCTCACAAAAGGTGGTTCCGGTGCCAATGTTCTCGGCGATCCCAGAATCGCGCTCACATGGTTGGTGAATGAACTATCGCAATTGGGCATTCCGTTAAAGGCCGGGCAAATCGTTATGACCGGAACATCAACTGATCCAGTACCGATTGAACCCGGCGATGAGTTTACCGCTGATTTTGGACAGTTTGGGCAGATATCTATCCGGTTTTCTGACTGAGGGTGGTTCGTTATCTGAGCGTTAGGTTCTGCGCAAGTCTGCGCTGGCCAATCCGAATGCGAAAGCCAGATAGGTAGAGCCTGCGATACGGTCGAACCACATTTTACGCTTGCCAGCAAAGGCGCGATTTACTCCCAATCCCAAACCGCAATAGCCGATGTAAACGACGGTAGTAATAAACAATGCAGAGGGCGCAAGCACCAGCAATTGCGGCCATAAGGTCGTATTCAAATCAATAAACTGTGTGAATACCGCCAACCAAACAAAAAAGCTTTTCGGGTTGCTCATGGACACAAGAACTGCCCGTCGCACGGAATGGATTCTGGAAAATTGTTCGGTGTTTTTCTTCACCTTAAACCCGCCTTTAGAGCGCAGCATCGAAACTCCCATCCAAGCCAGATAGCCAACTCCCAACCAACGCAAAACATCAAAAAGAACCGGATTGGCATTCAAGAATGCCGCGATGCCTGAGATAGCGACCATCATGTGAATATTGGCCGCGATGAATACGCCCAAAACGCTCCACATTGATTTTCTAAATCCGTGAGTCGCTGAAACCGAAATGCAATTTAATGCGTTCGGACCAAGTGGGATGCTTGCAGCAAACCAGACCGCCATAAAAATCAACCAACTCTCAAAATTCATCGATACTTCCTCAACTAAGATTCGCAATTCTGATCGTAGCAGTTTGAACGATCGCTCCGCAAATCGTGAACCTCGCCGACCAAATATTGTGTTAATTTACCGTAGGTTAAACGATATTTGGAAGAGAGGATTTCGACATGTCCAACGACGGTATGTTGCGCACCGGCATAACAGGGGCGCTAATTATGGCCTTATGTTGCTTTACCCCAATCCTTGTCATTCTGTTGGGAGGCGTTGGGTTATCGGCCATTCTTGGGTATCTGGATTTTGTTCTTTTACCAGCGCTCGGCATCTTCATCATGATTACGATTTACGCCTTATGGAAAAGGCAGGCGGCATGATTGAACTACAATCACAAATCACCTGCCCTGAATGCGGATATTCAACCACAGAAACCATGCCAACTGATGCCTGCCAATGGGCCTATGACTGCAAGGGGTGTGGCGTTGTTTTAAAACCCAAAAAGGGCGATTGCTGCGTATATTGCTCTTACGGATCAATCCCCTGCCCGCCCATTCAGGAAGGCAAAAGCTGCTGAAGAGCGGGTAAACCAGGATACTACCTATTTGAATGCCGCGCTAAAATAGGTCACGTATTCAGCCGTGCAGATTTAACATTATCACTTTTATTGTAAAATAGAATTATCCGTCAGGGATGAACCCATTCCACTGTCAGAAGTAGGCAAGTCTGTTTTATATTGGGTGATGACTGCCTGTTTTATTTTTGTGGATGACGTTCGAGGGTTATAACGAACCTGAACAATCTTTTTTCCTGATTTTTTCAAAAAAGCTTCTACATCCAAATTGTGCGGCTGACGGCCCCAATCTTCGCCTATCACAAAAATATCAACGTTCAATTCCCTGCACGCAGATACATATTCAAGTTCATGATATGGGCGGACAATATCGACACATTCCAAAGCTTCCAACATCTCTATTCGCTGGTTTAGGGGGACGATCGGGATGTTTGGCTTATAGCTGTTTACAACTTCGTCCGATGCAACACCAACGGCAACAACTTTGCCCAGTGTTTTGCAATGGTTTAATAAGGCAAGATGGCCAACGTGTAACAAATCAAAGGTACCAACTGTATAGACAATCATTCTCTAATTTTCTCCTTTATCATATTCGTTTGTGGTGCTATCGAGTGATGTCTGTTTTTGCCTACAAACAAATAGTTCTATTCTCCCAACAGTTAAGTTGGGGAAGTCATAGATTTGCAAAAAAGTTTGTAACGGTAAAATGCTCTGAAAGTTAAGAACTCAAAAAACATTTAGGGCAAAGCACAGATGATACCCATCATCCAGCAGGGGTATTCTTCATTATGTAATTTACAAGGCTTGTTATGGCAACAGAAAACTCAGAATCTCAAAATTTACAATCCAAACCAATTCTTTCTTATATCTGGGATATTCCCAATCTCTGTTCACTTGCGGGGCTTGGTTGCACCCTACTTGCTATCTATTTCATCATTTTGGAAGTCTATTCTGCTGCAATGATTGGCATGATTTGGGCTGTCGCATTTGATTGGGCTGATGGGTTGATTGCGCGCAGAATGAAAGGAAGAACGGGAGCAGACGGTAAATTTGGAGGCCAACTTGACCTGCTGATAGATATCGTAAGCTATGGTGTCACGCCTGCTCTTCTGATTTTGAGCTATGGCAAATTCGACCCTGTTTTTCTCCCTGTAGCATTCCTAATGCTGGTTGCCGGTGTCATCCGGTTAAGTTATTTTAGTACGTTTGGCCTTGCCGGTGGTTCTAAATATACCGGATTAGCCATTGATAATAATAGCATATTCTTGGTTTTCATATTCTTGTTTGAGGGATTGTTCAACGCAGGGACGTTTTCTATCATTCTTTGTGCATGTGGTTTGGGGCTTGCGGCTTTGAATGTATCGCAGATCAAAACACCCAAGCTTTCTGGTAATCCAATTAATGTTTTCATTCTTGCGGCTTATACCCTCGGAATTACAATTATCTACGGCTGGGATTTTCTATAGAAATATGGGTTTGCTTTTATACGGCAAAGCTTCGGATGTTTCTGGTTCAATGCAGAATTGAAGGTTTTTGTATCTTCATCTGCCTTTGGCGGCTGCTCCGTCTGAATAAGCCACGAATGATCTGAATTGAATGTTGACCCTCTGAGCGAGTTGGGCGCTGGTATCCATGGATCAAAACCAAATTTCAAAAGCAATACCCGGCTGACAACGCTTAGCATCGCCCAAAAAAGTATTGCGCCGATTGTTACGGTGACTGTTTGATTCATCTGTTTATCCTGAAAGGCCGAATGCTACTTGTTCCACATTCAAGGATAAAAAAATATGTCCGAAATTGAGTACACTCGTTACAATTCCGTGCCATGAACTGGTCTGATCTCTGTATTTTTCTCGCCGTCGCGCAAACCGGCAGCCTTCGTCAGGCAGCCAACGGTTTCCCACCGCCTTAAGAGCCTGGACGCTGCCTAGATTTTGGACTCTTTGAGCGTGGACGCACAGGGCATCGTCTGCCGCCTGTCGGCGCAGAATTATTGCGGGATGTGATGCAGAGTTCGCTCCCTGCGGAGCGCCTGATAAATGCCGATATTTAAGTGTGTATTTACAAGTTCAGGGTTGCTGGCATATGTGCCAGCAACCGGTTTTTGAAGGTATAGCGCTGAATTTTAATCACAACTCTGCGATTAGCTGGCCATGCGATACTCTTGTGATGAAGGGCGCGACGCTTCTTCCATCTTGAAAAATTCAATTAACTGCAAGAGCTCCTGAGATTGCTTTTTTAATGTGTGACTTGCTGCTGTAGATTGTTCAACCATTGCTGCGTTCTGCTGCGTGCCTTCATCAATTGTATTGACTGATTTATTGATTTCTTGAAGCCCTGAAGACTGTTCACGGGCACCATCCACAATCGCATTGACGTTTTCATCAATTGCAATAACTTCATCAACAATAACCTGAAGCGCTTCGCCTGTTTCATCCACAAGACCAACTCCGACTTTAACCTGATCACTGGACTGAGCAATCAGCCCCTTGATCTCTTTTGCAGCCGTTGCCGAGCGATGGGCCAATTCACGGACCTCTTGAGCAACAACAGCAAAACCTCTTCCTGCGTCGCCTGCACGGGCAGCTTCAACACCAGCGTTAAGAGCAAGCAAATTTGTCTGGAAGGCGATTTCGTCGATCACTCCGATAATATTGCCAACTTGACGAGATGATTCCTGGATTGCCTCCATTGCAACCACCGCTCGTTTTACAATTTCGCCGGAATGCATTGCATTTTCTCTGGTCTTTGTAACCAGACGACCAGCTTCCTCGGCACGTTTGGTGGAAGCAACTACAGTTGCGGCAATCTGTTCGACAGCAGCTGCCGTTTCTTCAACTGAGGCTGCCTGTATTTCTGTTCGTCTGGACAAATCATCTGATGCGGCACTGATCTCGAGAGCCCCCTGCTGAATGTTCTGCGCGTTTTCGCCAACTTGGCCTAACGTATCCTGAAGAGTTTGAACAGATTTGTTAAAATCAGTTCTCAATTGTTCTAGTTCAGGAATGAAACTTTCATCCAATCGCTGGTTCACATCACCTTTGGACAAACCGTCCAATGCGTTTGCCAGCCTGTTTACTGCGAAAACTCGACCGGTGATTTCCGTTGCAAATTTTACTACTTTTACAATCTTGCCATTCATGTCGAAAATTGGATTGTAAGAAGCCTGAATCCAAATTTCAGCACCTGTTTTTGTGACCCGCATGAACTCTTCAGCAATGAACTCGCCAGCATTCAAACGTTTCCAGAATTCGCGATATTCGGAGGATTCACGATAAGACCGCTCAACAAAAAGTCTGTGATGTTGGCCAACGATTTCACTCAACTGATATCCAAGAGTATTCAGAAAGTTTTCATTGGCATCAATAATTGTGCCGTCCAAATTGAATTCGATTACAGCTTGTGCACGACCGATGGCTTCCAGTTTGCCGATATTCTCTGAGTTCTGCAATTTCATAGCAGTGATATCAGTGGCGACTTTAACGACCTTATAGACTTTGCCAGAAGAATTTCTAACAGGGTTATAAGTGGCTTGAATCCAGACCTCTCTGTTCCCCTTACCAAACCGTTTATATTCTCTTGAATCAAATTCACCCCGAGCTAGTTGTTCCCAAAACACTTTATATTCATTGCTAGACACGTAATCGGGATCAACAAAAATGCTATGATGGCGCCCTTTGATCTCCGACAAATCGTACCCCATCGCGCTACAAAAATTTTCATTTGCTGTGAGGATATTACCTTCGGTATCAAATTCGATGATTGCGAGTGATAGGCCAAGTGCGCTTAAAACACATTTGGCATCAGATTTTATGTAGAGCATATTTGTGGTTCCGGTATTGTGATGAATAATACAATTGCACTTGGTTGCGGGACGTCATGTCGCCAACTCTATGAAGAGTGCCAAAAGGTAGGAATATTATTCATATGTTTTCTGCACTTATATTGTTTTAAAAAACAATACGTTGAATTTCATGCTTGTCACAAAAGTGTTAACCATTGATTTATCGATTTTTCGACTGTGGCCAGAGAACTACAGCTCAATAGAAAAGGAGCATGGATTTCCCTCGTCACGCCACCGTCACACACAGCTTCAACACATTGTAAAGTCTAACAATTCTGTTCCGACAACAGCAATTCAGGTTTTAAATATTCAGAATACTTTCACAAGATTCATGCCAAGAAATAAAACCAGTTTTTGTTCTGAGGGAATACAAATTGCTACCAAATAGAAAGAAAATTTTCTAACTTCAACGTTTTTCTATAAAACTCTATCACTAATCACGTGCTTAAATTTGCACCCGTTTACTTCGAGAATCGAAAAATCACCAGACTCAGTATAGCCTGCATTTCATTTCTAATTTTTTATCGAAAATTTTTAAACTTTTTGAAATTTGCAAGATCGCAAAACTTTTCTAAGGCCAAATATCAGCACAGACGCTATTCGTTCTTTATGAGCAGGCAGCAAAAATATGCTGAATGCGAAAAACTAAACATTACAAAATCATTCAATTTCATTTTCCATCTGCGGTAGAACCGCAAATTTAATTTTGTTCTGCTTCTCCGCCACAGAGCTACATAATTAACAGTAGTTTGATATTGCCCCTGATTTTCAAGTCAGGTTTGATCCTCAATATTGTGTAACTGGCGAAAATTAGTCACTGAGCTGTGGGAAAACTTCCGCTTATAAGGGTTCCTGTTAGCGTTGCTATATAACTTGTTGCCCTTGTTACCTAAGCGTCAATTTATACAGTTTTTGAGTTTGACAACGAGAGATAAACGTCTCCATACTGTCGATTAAAAATTAGTATAACAAAAACAAAAATAAGGGAGTTAGTTATGAAACCAACAAAATTGCTTATGAGCGCCTTGCTGGCCACAACCATGATGGTTGCCAGTGCACAGGCGAAAACGCTGGTCTTTTGTTCTGAAGGATCACCGGAAGGTTTTGACGCCGCACTATATACATCCGGCACAACATTTGATGCTTCTTCGCGCCACATCTACAACAAATTGGTAGAATTTGAACGTGGCACAACAACAATTGGACCCGGCCTTGCTGAAAGCTGGTCTGTTTCTGATGATGGCCTTGAATATACATTCATGCTGCGCAAAGGCGTGAAATTCCATACAACTGATTTCTTCACCCCTACCCGCGATTTTAATGCGGATGACGTGGTATTTTCATTCAAGCGTCAGCTCGACAAAGACCACGCATGGAATGCGTATACTGCCGGTGCAGCCTGGGAATATTTCAACGGCATGTCTATGCCATCCCTGCTTAAAGACATTGTAAAAGTCGATGATTACACCGTCAAATTCATGTTGACCCGCCCTGAAGCACCGATGATTGCTAATTTAGGCATGGATTTCGCCTCCATCATGTCAAAAGAATATGCTGATCAGCTGGACGCTGCAGGTAAAAAAGATGATTTGAACCAGAAGCCTGTTGGCACTGGCCCATTCAAATTTATTGCTTATCAAAAAGATGCCGTTATCCGCTATAAAGCGCATGATGCTTATTGGGCTGGTAAAGCTGCAATCGATGATCTGGTTTTTGCAATCACACCTGATGCAGCCGTTCGTCACCAGCGTCTATTGGCCGGTGAGTGCCACTTCAACCCATATCCAAATCCTGCGGATCTGGAAGCGATCAAGAAAGATGACAGCCTGAAACTTCCTGAACAGGAAGGCCTGAATGTTGGCTATATGGCTTACAACACCACCATTGCGCCATTTGATAATGTGAATGTGCGCAAAGCGCTCAACATGGCCATTAACAAGCAGGCCATTCTTGATGCGGTGTTCCAGGGTGCTGGTAAAGCTGCCAAAAACCCGATACCACCAACAATCTGGTCCTATAATGAAGCCACTGTAGATGATCCATATGATCCTGCAGCTTCCAGGAAAATGCTGGAAGAAGCTGGCGTCAAGGATTTGAAAATGGAAATCTGGGCCATGCCGGTTCAGCGCCCTTACAATCCTAATGCTCGCCGTATGGCCGAGTTGCTACAGGCTGATTTCAAAGACGTTGGTGTTGATGTGACGATTGTTACCTATGAGTGGGGTGAGTACCTCAAACGCTCTAAAGCCAAAGACCGTGCCGGTGCTGTTTTGCTTGGCTGGACAGGCGATAATGGCGATCCAGATAACTTCCTTGCTGTATTGCTCGGCTGTGATGCTGTTGGTGGTTCCAACCGTGCACAGTGGTGTAACAAAGAGTTTGATGATTTGATCAAGAAAGCCAAAACCGTGTCTGACATGGGTGAGCGCACCAAGCTTTATGAAGAAGCACAGATCGTGTTTAAACGCGAAGCTCCTTGGGCAACCATTGCGCACTCTATCGTGTTCAAAGCCATGCGTAATGAAGTTACCGGTTATAAAATCGATCCATTCGGTGGCCATAACTTCTACGGCGTAGACATCAAATAGTCTGAACGCCGAGAGAACTCTCTCTCCAAACAATTCCGTCACCGGCGTAAATTTGCACCGGTGACGGTTATTACTTTCACGGTATTCATATGCTGTTATATTTTCTCCGCCGATTTGGACTTTTGCTGCCGACCTTTTTCGGCGTTACCATTGCGGCGTTCAGTTTTATCCGCTTATTGCCCGGTGATCCGGTATTGCTAATGGCAGGCGAGCGCGGCCTTTCGCCGGAACGCCATGCGGAATTGCTGCATCAATTCGGGTTTGACCGCCCTTTATGGGAACAGTTTTTCGACTATTTTCTAGGAATACTTCAGGGTGACCTGGGCCATTCACTGATTACGAAGAAGCCGGTTCTCGAAGAGTTTTTCACCCTATTCCCGGCTACATTGGAACTCTCCATCTGCGCCATGATCTTTGCCGTAACGCTTGGCATTTCCGCAGGCATATTTGCCGCGGTCAAACGTGGAACCTGGTACGATCAAACTGTCATGGGTACGGCATTGATTGGTTATTCCATGCCGATTTTCTGGTGGGGCCTGTTGCTGATCATATTGTTTTCAGGAATCCTTGGCTGGACACCGGTTTCCGGACGAATCTCACTGATTTACTTCTTCCCGCAAGTGACGGGATTTATGTTGATTGACAGCGTCCTATCTGGACAGAAGGGTGCCTTCAGTTCCGCTGTTTCTCATCTGATTTTGCCAACAATTGTGTTGGGCACCATCCCGCTTGCAGTTATTGCGCGCCAGACCCGTTCGGCCGTGCTTGAGGTATTGGGCGAAGATTATGTTCGCACCGCACGGGCTAAAGGTCTTTCTCCGCTGCGGGTCGTTGGTGTTCACGTTTTACGCAATGCAATGATCCCGGTGATAACGACCATTGGTTTGCAGGTGGGCGTATTGTTGGGCGGTGCGATTTTGACCGAGACCATTTTTTCATGGCCAGGCATTGGCAAATGGATGGTCGATTCCATATTCCGCCGTGATTACCCTTCCGTACAGGGCGGCCTGTTGCTAATCGCGGCGATCGTGATGATCGTCAATTTGATTGTTGATTTGCTCTACGGTCTGATCAACCCGAAAATTCGACATACAGGAGGTTGACGATGAGTGAGACACCAACATCTGGTCCCGACCTTGCAGAGAAAAGCCTCGACACACGCAAAACCAACAGGCTGGCTCTGCTGGCTGAATTCTGGCGCTATTTCAGTGAAAATCGCGGTGCCGTAATTGGCCTTTGTTTCTTTGTCTTTATCTGTCTGATCGCAATTTTTGCCAGTATTGTTGCACCTCATGGGGCAACAGAGCAATTTCGAGATGCCTTTTTGACCCCGCCGGTATGGGAAGAGGGTGGCACCTGGAAATTCATTCTGGGCACTGATGCTGTTGGTCGCTGCATGCTTTCACGATTGATCTATGGTGCGCAATATTCGCTTTTCGTTGGTTGTATTGTAGTTTCTCTTGCCCTTGTGATTGGGGTAATTGTCGGCCTGTTTGCCGGGTTTGTTGGTGGCAAGACAGACACCATTATCATGCGGGCAATGGACATTATTCTTGCGTTTCCCGCTCTGCTTCTGGCACTTGCTCTCGTCGCAATTCTCGGCCCTAGCCTGACCAATGCGATGATTGCAATTGCGATTGTCCAGCAACCTCATTATGTGCGGTTGACGCGGGCAGCCGTGATGGGAGAACGCACCAAGGATTATGTAACGGCGGCTCGTGTTTCCGGTGTCGGCCCGGCTCGATTGATGTTTCGCACGATCCTGCCCAATTGCCTTGCACCTTTGATCGTGCAGGCAGCCTTATCATTTTCTACTGCTATTCTCGATGCTGCAGCACTGGGATTTCTTGGTATGGGCGCGCAGCCGCCAACGCCTGAATGGGGTACGATGCTGGCGGAAGCGCGTGAATTTATTTTGCGCGCCTGGTGGGTTGTGACCCTACCCGGAATTGCCATTTTGGTGACCGTTCTTTCAATCAACCTTATGGGTGATGGCTTGCGTGATGCGCTTGATCCCAAATTGCGGAGGTCTTGAATATGGCCCTGCTTAATGTTGAAAATTTAACCGTTGAATTCGCCACCGCACACGGAGCATTTCGTGCCGTGGACCGGGTCTCTTTAACCTGCGACGGCGGTGAAGTGCTGGCGATTGTTGGAGAATCCGGTTCTGGGAAATCTGTGGCTATGCTGGCCGTTATGGGCCTCTTGCCATGGACTGCAACGATCACGGCCGATAAACTGGAAGTTGACGGCAAGGATTTGCTGAAAATATCAGCAAGTGAGCGGCGCAAAATCATTGGCAAAGATATTACAATGATTTTTCAGGAGCCTATGTCCAGCCTCAACCCTTGTTTTACCATTGGGTTCCAGCTGATTGAAGTTCTAAAGACCCATCTTGATTTGACCCGCAAGCAACGAAAAGAGCGTGCGATTGAAATTCTGGATCAGGTTGGCATTCCTGCACCGGGAAAACGTCTTTCCTCATTCCCCCATCAACTATCCGGCGGCATGAACCAGCGCGTGATGATTGCCATGGCGATCGCCTGCCAGCCGAAATTGCTGATTGCGGATGAACCGACTACTGCACTTGATGTGACCATTCAGGCGCAAATTCTTGACCTGCTTTTGGGACTGCAACAAGATACTGGCATGGCGCTGGTGCTGATTACCCATGATATGGGAGTTGTTGCAGAAACTGCCCAGCGGGTGTCAGTGCAATATGCCGGGCAAAAGGTTGAAATGCAGGATGTGATGGGCCTATTTGCTAACCCTCACCATCCATATACTCAGGCATTATTATCTGCCTTGCCAGAGCGCGCAACCGGCAAACATCTGGCTTCTATTCCCGGTGTTGTTCCAGGTCAGTTTGACCGACCATCTGGATGTCTATTCTCCCCACGTTGCAATTATGCAACCGATCTATGCATGACAACAGAACCTCATAACGCCGCTAATGATGCCGGTCAGGCGCTCTGTCATTTTCCCTTGATTGAGGGAAAGCCTCAGGGGCGACCGATAGACAAAAAGCCTCCTGAGAAAAGGGCAATGGCATGAGCGAACAAACGGTTTTGCGCGCAAACGACCTTGCTCGCTATTATCCGGTGAAAACCGGCACATTTTCGCCCACTCAAATGCTCAAGGCTCTCGATGGTGCAAGCTTCACGCTTGAACGTGGAAAAACGCTCGCTGTGGTTGGTGAAAGCGGGTGTGGAAAATCCACCCTCGCGCGGCTTGTGGCCATGATTGAGGAACCCACATCCGGGGCAATGGTCATAGACGGCGAAGATATCGCGACCGCGGACAAGCAAACGCTAGCCCGTCTTCGACCAAAAGTTCAAATCGTTTTTCAGGATCCCTATGGCTCGCTTAACCCGCGCCAACGGGTAGGAAATGCGCTTGAAGAACCGCTATTGGTCAACACATCGCTTTCCAAAGAAGAGCGACGCGAACAAGCCCATGCCATCATGACCGGTGTTGGTTTGCGGCCAGAGCATTATGATCGCTATCCGCATATGTTTTCGGGTGGCCAGCGGCAACGAATTGCCATTGCCCGCTCCTTGATGCTGAAGCCTGATATTTTGGTGCTGGACGAACCTGTTTCGGCGCTTGATCTATCCATTCAGGCGCAGGTGTTAAATTTGCTGACAGAATTGCAGGAGAGTATGAATCTTGCCTTCCTGTTTATCAGCCATGATTTATCAGTTGTGCGCCACATTGCCGATGAGGTCATGGTTATGTATCTCGGGCGCCCGGTTGAGCATGGCCCCGCTAAAAAAGTCTTTTCCAAACCAGAACACCCCTACACAAAGGCATTGTTATCGGCCACGCCTGTTGCTGATCCGACCCGCACCTCCAAGCGTATTGTGTTGAAAGGTGAGCTGCCCTCCCCTATTGATCCGCCTACCGGATGCCCGTTTAATCCTCGATGTCCGGACGTCATTGATAAATGTCGCCAAACACGACCTGAATTGAAAATTGGCAAAAGAGGCGTTGCAATTGCCTGTCACCTGGTTGATTGAAATCACCAAGCATAATGTAAGCGATTTCAGATGATCAATTTCCATTTCTTCAATTCTTGAGGGCGCAGTACCAAATGGATACAACAACGATATTGCTTGTCATTCATATCGTAATTGTGTTGGCAACGGTGCTGCGAATTATGTTGCGGCCACACAGGGAGCCAACTGCACGAATAGCCTGGATTGCGGTAATTTCAACATTGCCGATTCTGGGAATCGTCATCTATATATTTTTTGGTGAGGTCAACACTGGCAGCAAACACATCGCCCGCATGCAAGAAGTGTTGGATGAAATGCCGCCAATCGCGCCGCCTGTCGCCGATGAAGCAGATAATTACAAACCAAAACTGCCACGAAATTACGAACATTTGTACAAGCTTGGAAAATCAATCAGTGGTTTCGATCCAGTTGGTGGAAATTCTGCTGAGCTGATTGCAGTTTCAGACACTATGATTGATAGGCTGGTTGCAGATATTGATGCGGCGAAGGCAACTGTTCATTTGCTTTTTTATATCTGGTTGCCGGATAAAAACGGATGCAAGGTAGTTGAGGCATTGAAACGCGCCGCCAAGCGTGGGGTCGAGTGTCGGGCAATGGCCGATAATATAGGGTCCAGCACCATAATTCAGTCCGTGCATTGGCAGGCCATGCGGGATAGTGGTGTGCGTCTTGCTGTGATGCTGCCAATCGGGAACCTCTTATTGAAAATAGTTTCCGCTAGAATCGATTTACGCAATCACCGCAAAATTGTGATCATCGACGGCAATATCACCTATTGCGGCAGCCAAAATTGTGCCGATGCTGAATTCCTGCCAAAAGCCAAATTTGCCCCATGGGTGGATGTTGTATTGCGGCTTGAGGGCCCTGTTTCCCGACAAAATCAACATCTATTTGTCAGTGACTGGATGACTGCAACAAACGAAGACATCACCCATTTACTACGCCAACCAACGCCTGCCCCATCGCCCGGGTTTACCGCCCAAGTGATCGGCACCGGGCCAACAGATCGTCATATGGCAATGTCACAAATGTTTGTGGCGCTTATCACTTCCGCGCGAAAAGAACTGATTATCACCACGCCCTATTTTGTCCCCAATGAGCCCATTCAAAGTGCGCTTCAGGCTGCTGGATATCGGGGAGTTGAGACCAAGATTGTTTTTCCCGAAAAGAACGACTCAAAAGTTGTGCAAGGTGCCAGCCGCAGTTATTATCACGAGCTTCTAGAGGCAGGCATACATATATATGAATATAACCAAGGCCTTCTCCATGCAAAAACCCTGACGATTGACGGTGAATTTATGATGATTGGATCTGCCAATTTGGATCGCCGCAGCTTTGATCTAAACTACGAAAACAATTTGCTGATTTCTGACAAGAAAACAGTTGCAGACATTGTTCAGCTCCAGCGGCAGTATATTTCAAATTCTAATCGGGTTAGTCAGGACGATGTGGATTCCTGGCCACTCGCCACCCGATTGTGGAACAATACCGTAGCCGTTCTAGGCCCTATATTATGATACGGGTCGCCAGCTATAATATTCGAAAAAGCCTTGGTCTGGACCGCAAGCGCAATCCGCTGCGAATACTGGATGTGCTAAACGAAATCGATGCAGACGTAGTGTTTTTGCAAGAAGTTGACCGGCGCATGGGCAAACGTGCCAGTACACTTTCACCGGAATTGATAGCAAAATATACGGATTACGAGGCCGCAGAAGTTGCCGTTCGCGAACATAGTCTTGGCTGGCATGGCAATGTCATTCTTGCCCGAAAAGGCATGGAAATAGAAAAAGCGTGGCGGATAGATTTACCAGTCATTGAACCCCGGGGAGCTGTGGCGGCAGATATTAATCTGGGAGGACGGAGCGTTCGCTGTGTTGCAACGCATCTGGGGTTACTGGCACGCATTCGGAAACAGCAGGTAAGAAAAATCATTACCAGTCTTCACGACGAGCCCGGAGATTTACCAACCATCATTGCTGGAGACTTCAATGAATGGCGAAATTCTGAAAGTTGTATTGATCTGTTTAGCGAGAACTACAGATCGATTGACCCGGAGCCAAGCTTCCATAGCGCATTGCCGGTGGTTGCGCTTGATCGAATTATCGTATCGCGCGATATCAACTTCCTCAAAACATCGGTTCATACTTCGAAGAAATCCAAGATAGCATCGGATCACCTGCCACTGTGGGCAGATATCTCCCTGCCAAAACCATAGCAGTGGCGCAAAACTAACCGGCGTTCTTATGGTTTTGAAGCGCTTCGCCGAATGCCTGAAACAGAGCTTTGTTTATAGGGTTGCTCTGGGGATCATATTCCGCATGCCACTGGACACCGAGCGCAAATCCTGATGCTCCGGGAACACTGATGGCTTCGGCAGTGCCGTCTTCTGCCAGACCTTCGATGAGGATGCGTTCGCCAGGTTCTAAAATCCCCTGCCCGTGAAGGGAGTTCACCCGGATGACGTCGCGGCCCAATATCCTGGCGAATTCACCATCAGGAATAAGCCGGACCTCATGGCGGTCAGCGAATACAACTTCTGCGTCAGGATGGATTTCTCCGGTGGACAGTCGCGGCATGCGGTGGTTCATGCGGCCAGGAAGATCGCGAATTTCGGGATGCAATGTGCCACCCAGCGCAACATTCATTTCCTGAAACCCCCGGCAAATGCCAAATATCGGAACAGCTTTCTCAATGCAGGCTTCGACCAGTGACAAAGCCATATCGTCACGACCTTCATCATAGGGCTCATAGCCAGAATGGGGTTCTGTATCATAGCGGGCTGGGTGCACATTGGCACGGGCGCCTGTCAACAAAATCCCGTCAACAACATCCAAGAGTGCACCAATATCCGTAATGTCGGGCGACCCGGCAAACATCAAAGGCAATGCGCCGGTAACATCTTTTATGGCACGAAGGTTGCTCTCCCCGACCAATTGGGTCGTAAAGCGGTTTTCAACGACATAAGTATTACCAATTACACCAACTACCGGTCTGCTCATTGCTTAGCTTTCATTCTCTTGGCGACTGTCGATAAACGACCATTGCCAATGATATGTGATGTGAAAAACAAGCATTCCAGCCAAATTGGGAATCTGTTTTGGAATGATGTCTGGACGACATTTTTACCTTGCCAAACTTCAAAAGTAAATCTGCTCCCTCTTTGAAGCTGCACAAATTCAATAAATACAATTTTTCAAAGCGGTTTGAAATTCCAAATAAGTTGTGGCACCATTGTTTTTCGGGGCCGCAGAAAATTAAAATCCACATATTTGGTGGAATCGGAGTTAAAATGAAGCGTGTGTTTGAAGTGTTTGGTGCCACTCTTTTGGGCGCGGGAATGTTATCCGCATTGCCATCTATGGCGATTGCGGATTCTTGCTGGGATCATAATGGGTCTGTTATGCGCCTTCAGGCTCAGGGAAACCAACGCTGGTTTTATTATGAAGAACCGAGACAGGTATTGCGCAATTCTGGCGTACGGCGCGGCACTTTGCTTTTTAATGGTCGCAAAGATGGCGACTGGTATGTTGGGACTGCCCGCAGGTTTTCAAAATACTGCCCTGGCGACCCACAAGAATATTCCGTAGAGGGCCCTGTTCGCAGAGATCAGTTGCAGGTTACCGTTAGGGGGCGACGCGAAGTTCATCGCCAATGCACCCCCACCGGAAACTGGACCAATGATACGCTGGTCTTTACCTATCTCTATAAATGCTGAGCAACTGACCAAAACGGGCTGAGAGTATTGAAAACCTCAGTCCGATTTTTCCAATTTATCCTGCGTCCTGTTTTGAAAATCGCTGGCATTGTGGCGTTCGTGTAGCTGTTCGCTCAACTCACCACCCACACGGTTGACCATGCGCCCGCGTTGCACGGCCTCACGTTTTCCAATTTCCTGATTCCATCGGATTACATGGGTATAGGTGTGAGCCTCCAAGAATTCGGCTGCTTCATAGACCTTGTTTACAACCAGCGCGCCGTACCAGGGCCAGATCGCCATATCGGCAATCGAGTATTCATCGCCCGCCATATATTCGTTTTCTGCAAGATGGCGGTCCAGCACGTCCAGTTGACGCTTTACCTCCATTGCAAACCGGTTGATGGGGTATTCGATTTTCATAGGGGCATAGGCGTAGAAGTGGCCGAATCCGCCGCCAAGATATGGCGCGCTTCCCATTTGCCAGAATAGCCAGGACAGGCACTCTGTTCGTTTGGCCAAATCAGTGGGTAAGAACTCACCAAACTTCTCTGCCAGATAAAGCAAGATTGCACCCGATTCGAAAACGCGGATTGGCGTTGACGTACTATGATCCATCAGTGCTGGAATTTTTGAATTTGGGTTAGCGCCAACAAAGCCGCTGCCAAACTGGTCGCCATCGCCAATTTTAATAAGCCAGGCATCATATTCGGCTCCACTATGGCCGAGCGCCAAAAGCTCTTCGAGCATGATTGTGACTTTCACACCATTGGGGGTTGCAAGTGAATAGAGCTGCAGGGGATGTTGCCCAACTGGCAAATCCTTTTCATGGGTTGATCCTGCTATCGGGCGATTAATGTTTGCAAACCGGCCCCCGCTTTCCCTATCCCATGTCCAAACAGTCGGTGGCGTATAGATTGGTGCATCAGTCATATAATGTGTCTCGTTCTGTTCAATCAATCAAAGCGTATTTGTAACGCATGGTTCAGTTTTCAAGCAAGGGCTTCATTTGAATTCTCCGTGAACACACAAAATCCCGCCTTATCTGGCAACAACGTTTAATTTTGCAGAGGTGAAATACCCTCGGTAAATATTTTTTGAAATATGTGAATAAATGGGGTTGCGTTTAGCCATCGGTGGTCTATAGAAACGCAGTGGTTTTTAGTCAATTCTGTGCAGACAAATGTGCTAGAGCTGATTGAAACCCGGTCAAAGGCAAAGTTTAAACCTTTGAAAACATTGGTATACGGAGCGTGGCGCAGCTTGGTAGCGCATCTGGTTTGGGACCAGAGGGTCGCAGGTTCGAATCCTGCCGCTCCGACCAATTTATTTGTTAATAAATTCAGCATTTTACAGGAAGTTATGTAATTTTGCTTGAGATAATCTGTTACTTGGAAGAATAAAGGCTACTTCTCCCTACCCGGTATGCGCCCAGCCTCACTGCAAATGGTTTGCCCTATCGTAAAACCAATTTTCTTGCACGTCTAACATCAATTTTCATGAACGAACCATAAATAAAACAATCCTGAATTGATGATTTCGTTAAATCATCCAATGAGGATGACGTTGATCTGTATGATTAATTAGAGATGACATTGATCAAACTGAAGTCATTTACCATGGCGTGAACACTCCAAAAAATGTCGGATATCAACTTTTGATTCGTATTTTTCCTGCTGTTGCTGGTCTGGTGAACGGTTTGAGTTTATCAAAGCGTATTTTTTTGCAATGACTTCTGCAATAAATTTCTTGGAATTACTTAACTTTTGCTTAAAATATCGCTTATCGTACAATACCTACCAGAAATTCATCAACCTTAGATCAAAATTACTATTTTGTTATTTAAACAAATCTACTTATACAAAATGATACATGACACTTTCCCATTCACAATACGAATACTTAATAAATTCAACCCAACCAAACTAATAAAAAATCACTCCCCAAATCAGCCATCCCTACAGTTTCGCACAAGTTTCAACTGTGATTTTGCAATGAAATCAAGTAATCGACACCTCGGGAGAGCATAGCAGTGCAGCGCAAAAATAATGCCGAAATCAACGATACAGAAAATCAGGTTTCGGATGTATTGGAGAGTAATTCTCTTAACACATTAACCTACTCAAGTTCAGACAATACGGAGGGTTTATCTGACCGTGTTGATTTACTTGAAACTGTCATGGAACATTTCCCCGGTGGTATTGTTTTATTCGACACACATTTAAACATGGTCCTTTGCAATGATGAATTGAAACGACTTCTGGAATATCCAGATTCTCTATTTGCAAGCGGGCTTCCTTCGATGAAAGACCTTTTCCAGTTTAACGCTGAGCGTGGCGAGTATGGTGAAGGCGACGTTAAGAAAATGGTCAAGGACAAGCTGGCTCTTGTCAACTTGGCAACGGCCCATTGCTATGAGCGGGAACGGCCAAATGGCACAGTGCTGGAAGTGCGTGGTGTGCCTTTGAAAAATGGCGGGTTTTTGACAACTTATGTGGATGTGACAGACCAGCGCCACCGAATTCATCAATTGGAAGCATTATTGGATAATTTCCCCGGCGGGATTTCCTTGTTCGACAAACATTTAAAAATGGTGCTTTTCAACGACAAACTCAAGCAATTGCACGGATATCCGAATGAGTTATTCGAAAACGGCATGCCAACTCTGGAAGATATCTTTCGCTTCAATGCTGAACGCGGTGAATATGGTGCCGGAGAAGTGGAAGAACATGTTTCGCGTCGGATGGATTTGGCAAAACAAAACATCCCACACACCTATGACCGTAAACGGCCCAATGGTGTAATATTGGAAGTGCGCGGCGTGCCATTGGCTGGCAGCGGATTTTTGACAACCTATCGCGATGTCACCGAACATCGCGAGAGCCAGGAAAAAATCGCCTATATGGCTCACCATGACGCTTTGACAGATTTGCCAAACCGGCTGTTGTTTCAAGATCGCCTAAAACACGCAATTGCACAGGCTGAACGCGGCTACAACATGGCCCTGCATTGTATCGATTTGGACAAATTCAAACCGGTCAATGATAATTATGGGCATGCGGTTGGTGATCAGCTGTTGAAACAGGTCGCCGAGCGCTTTAGGAGCATAAAACGCGATACGGATACGATTGCCCGAGTTGGCGGTGATGAATTCATGCTAATTCAAGTTGGTATTACAGATCGCGAAGGAGCAAGAACGCTCGCGGACCGGGTAATTGAAACACTCAGCCACCCTTACGAAATAGATGGGCATGTGATCAATATCGGCGCCAGCATAGGCATTGCATTAGCACCGGAATATACGGTTGATCAGGAAAACCTGGTTAAGATGGCTGATGCTGCACTCTATGATAGCAAGGCTGCCGGTAGAGGTTGCTTCAACTTTCATACCGGTTAAGGGCGTATCTTCAAATACGCACTGCCTTCACTGATTTTTAAAAAACCGGTGAAGCACCTTATCCTCTGGTTTCAGCCCGATAAGGGCTGCAACACCAGCATTAAGTTCCAACACATGGCTAACAGGTTCGCCGGAAGTGATGATATCTTCTGAGAACGGCGTTGTCCGTTCGGCAATTCTGGCAATTGTACCATCCGGCCGGATGAATATCATATCCAGAGGCAGCACCGTATTTTGCATCCACATATTTACAATATTTGAGTGGTCAAACTGAAACAGCATTCCATGCTTCAGGTCCATTTTTCGGCGATGCATCAGACCAATTCTGCGCTCTTCTGGCTCGTCGGCAATTTCCACCTCAAAACTGAATGTGCCTGCTTTGGTTTTTAGAACGATAGTTTCAGATTCTAGAAAAACCGGTTTTCCATTGCTGGCGGGGTTACTCTGGGCAAAGCCCTCATTTTGAATAGCCCAAAATGACATTGCAGCGAGCAATGCCAGTCCCAATATTCCTATGTTGGTTGAGAAACCAAATTGCCCACTTGCATCCTTGCGGAATTTGTTGGCAAATTTACCAATTTTATCTACTAATCTCATCGTTGCGCCCTCAACAGAAAAATCTGCATTTAAGGAAACATTATAGGAGAAAACCTTTTATTTTTCGTTTCAAAACAGGAGTAAGGACCTATTTATTTTGTTGTGCCTCAAGATGGACCCTTACAGCAATAACATGCTCGACCCAGTCTTTACTTGCCCACATTCCCGTACCAATTTTGTAGGTGGTACGATTAAGGTTT
>JAESUH010000225.1 GCA_016763155.1 Rhizobiaceae bacterium | reverse complement strand
GTGCCTGAACGAAACGTTATTTTCAACACTGGCGGAAGCAAGAACCCAGATCACGGCATGGAAGGAGGACTACAATACGCAAAGACCACACTCATCACTGGGCAACATGACGCCCTCAGAGTACGTAATAAAAATGACACTGGAAAAACAGGCCGCATAAGGCCATAAATCAACCCTCGGATTCTTCAAAAACTTGGAGGAGACAAAGGAAGCAGGTCAATAACCTGCGCATGAAAACTGCTTGAAATTACCTCAATTCAAACACTTAAAAAATATCGCCTTGCGGAATTTCGCCAATTAGTTATAATCAATAACTATTATAAATTGCAACAGTATCGCGCGAGGAATTATGAAAATATCTGGCCAAACAGCATTGGTAACCGGCGGGGGTAGCGGACTTGGCGCAGCGACTGCGCGCCATCTTGCAAATCTTGGTGCTAAAGTTGTTGTTCTCGATTTTGATCTGGAGCGGGCGGAAGCTGTCGCCAGCGAAATTGATGGATATGCAGTGCAGGCAGATGTGGGTAGCGAACCCGCAGTTTCCGATGCTATTGATAAGGCAGTCACTTTATTGGGGATGGCTCCGCGCATCGTTGTAAACTGTGCTGGTATCGGATTGGCCGCAAGGATTGTCGGGCGGGAGGGAAAGCTCTCAATCGATGTGTTTGAAAAAACCATCCGCGTAAACCTGATGGGCACCTATCTAGTTATGAGTTATGCCGCTCGCGCCATGGCGGATCTTGAGCCCTTATCCGAAGATAATGAGCGTGGCGTCATCATCAATACATCTTCCGTTGCGTGGCAGGATGGCCAGTTGGGGCAGGCTGCATATGCAGCATCAAAAGGCGCTATTGCATCTCTTTGTCTTCCTGCGGCACGAGAGTTTGCGCGTTCAGGAATTAGAGTGATGACAATTGCACCAGGCCTGTTTGAGACGGGTATGACGGAAACTCTGCCAGATGATGTTCGTGAATCGATTACGGCTAATATTCCGTTCCCTTCCCGCTTGGGTGATGCGCATGAATATGCTCTGTTGGTTGAGCAAATTGCAACCAACCCGTTTTTGAACGGCACCACAATCAGGCTTGATGGCGCTATACGTCTGCCTCCACGTTAAAAGGAATTCCGGAATAATGACCACCAACTTACTGAACATCGAAATTGAAGATGGCATTGCCACACTGACCTTGAACCGGCCAGCAAAACGCAACGCAATGTGTGATGAATTGCTTGCAGAAATCGATGGTTTCTTTTCAGCCATTCCTGAAGATGTGAAAGTGGCCATTCTCACAGGAACGGCTGGGCATTATTGTTCGGGGCTGGATCTGTCTGAGCATACGGCCCGCGGCGCGGAGCAAACAATGCGCCATTCCCGCAATTGGCATCAGGTGATGGAGCGCATTCAATATGGTGGCTTGCCTGTTATTTCTGCCATGTTTGGTGCAGTGATGGGCGGCGGTCTGGAACTTGCAACTTCCACCCATGTACGAATTGCCGAACCTTCAACCATGTTTCAATTGCCGGAAGGAAAGCGCGGAATTTTTGTCGGTGGTGGTGCATCGGTTCGGGTCGGGCGCATTCTTGGTGCCGACCGAATGATTGAGATGATGCTCACCGGGCGCAGATATGATGCAGATGAAGGTTTGGCTCTTGGACTTACTCACTATTCAGTGGGTGATGGTGAAGCTTTGCCAATGGCAAAAGACATTGCAAAAAAGATTGCATCCAATGCGCCGCTTTCCAACTACATCATGATCCAGGCTCTCAGCCGGATTGAAGATATGGCGAAGGCTGATGGCCTTTTCACTGAAAGTCTTTGTGCTGCACTCACACAAACCAGCCCGGATGCACTGGAAGGCCTGGCGGCATTCCTGGAAAAGCGCACTCCAAATTTCAGGTGATATTATGAAGCCATCGAAACGGCCAAAGGCAGTCGAGCAACCAAGCGTATCTCATGTATCCGACAAGGGCTTGCGGCAATTCGTTGGCTATAACATGAAGCGTGCCTTTAATGCTGTGCACTCTGATCTGGTAACGACGCTTCTACCATTTGAATTGCGGATGGTGACTTATACCGCGCTGGTGTTGATCAAGGATAATCCGGGATTGCGACAATCTCAATTGGCCGATGCGCTTGCTGTTGAGCGGCCAAATCTCGTGATGCTGATTGATGAATTGGAACGGCGTGAGTTGATCACCAGAACACCGGTTCTGACCGACCGCCGGGCAAACGCCCTTCAAATTACGCTGGCAGGTCGGCGTCTTTGCGACAAGGCAACCGATGCCCTTCATGTTCACGAAGAAAAGCTTCTCGCAAGCGTTGATCCTGATGCAAGGAAAGCAATGTTGCAAACACTCTATCAGATTGAAACAGGTAAAACGGAGTAGTTCGATGAGTACGTCAGTGAAATACCAAGCCCCGAATGTTGTGCGTGAAAACCGGGCTGATGGGACGGTATTATTGAGCTCCGGCCATGCGCTTGGACCAGTGGTCGAGACCACCGGCGATTGGCTGCATCAGTGGTCTGAAAAAACACCCGATGCAATTTTTCTTGCCGAACGAAGTGGTGCGGCTTGGCGCGAAGAAATATATATCGCGAGCCTTGAAAAAGTGCGTGCTATCGCATCTTCGCTACTGGCGCGCGGGCTGAATGAAAACACGCCAATCATTATTATGTCCGGCAATGGCATCGATCACGGTCTGCTGTCTCTAGCTGCACAATATGTCGGTATTCCTGTTGTGCCTGTGGCGGAACAATATTCACTGATCCACGGCGCCCATGGTCGATTGCGACAGGTGATCGAGTTGGTACGGCCAAAAATGGCCTATGTAATCGACGCCGCTCAATTTGGTGAAGCGCTGAAGCTTGATGCGCTGGATGGTGTTGAGATCGTTGCAAGCCGAGCGGCTAATAAGGATATGACGACCTTTGCTGACTTGCTGAAAGGTGATGCAAGTATCGATGTTGATGCAGCTCACGCAGCGATTGGTCCAGATACAATCGCCAAAATTTTGATGACTTCCGGTTCTACTTCTGAACCGAAGGGTGTCCTAACCACCCACAAGATGTTGTGTGTAAACCAGACCCAATCGGTCGATTCACTGCCCTTTTTGAGCGAGCGTCCTCCCCGCATCGTCGACTGGCTGCCATGGAATCATGTGTTTGGCGGCAGTCACAATTTCAATATGGCGCTTGCCAATGGCGGCAGTCTTTATATTGATGACGGCAAGCCGATAAAAGGTTCTTTCGAGCGTACGCTGGAAAATCTCTCAATGGTTACAGGTACTTTGGCATTTAACGTGCCGGTGGGGTATTCGCTGCTGCATACAGAATTGCAGAAGAACAAAGAGTTGCGGCAACGTTTCTTTGGCGAGCTAGACATGGCCCTATATGCAGGTGCCACCCTGCCGCAAGATGTCTGGCAGGGCTTTTGTGAAATGTCGCTCGAGGTCAAAGGTGAAATACCTTTCATCACGTCATCCTGGGGCCTGACGGAAACAGCTCCCTCAGTACTCATGCAACAAGTGCCAACGGAAGGTTCAGGAATTGTCGGCGTTCCGATGAATGGCATAGTGGCCAAACTATTGCCGGTTGAAGACGGACGCTGGGAAATTCGCGTCAAGGGTCCCAACATTATGAAGGGCTATTTCGAGAACCCGGAAAAAACCCAGGAGAGCTTCGACGATGAAGGCTTTTTCATCACTGGCGATGCCATGAAATTTGTGGATGCTGATGATCCCAATAAAGGCATGCGCTTTGATGGCCGCATATCGGAAGATTTTAAACTGCTAACCGGAACCTGGGTTCGCGCATCTACGTTACGTCTTGATGTGATGGCATGTCTGGCACCAATAGCTGGCGATATCGTAATCACAGGCCAGGATCGAGGCGAGATCGGATTACTGATTTTTCCAAATCGTGATGCCTTGCAGGAAGCCGGTTTCGAACTTGATGACGACGGAGAAGTAATGACTTGTGAATTGCTCCTGTCAGATATCAGAAGGCGTTTGATAGAATTTGGTGGTCGCATGTCCGGGTCCTCAACCCGGGTAGCGCGCGCGATAGTTTTGTCAAAACCACCTTCGATTGCCGATAGCGAAATCACGGCTAAAGGCAATCTGAATTTTCGTAAAATATTAACCGGCCGGGCCGGTTTGCTGGAACGCCTTTATGATGACGGTGATCCGGCAATAATCAGAATTTCATCGGAGAAATAAAATGGTAGATATCACAAAAGTTCGCGCAATCGATTTTCATACCCATGCTGAAGAGCCATGCGGGTGCCATACAGATGATGGCTATGATGATTTGCAGGCAACCATGGCCAAATATTTCAGAGCCCCCTGGTCTCATCCGCCAACAATCCAGGATACTGCAAAACACTATCGTGAGCAGAATATCGCCGCCGTAATTTTTCCGGTGGATGCTGAACGAGAGACCGGCTATCGCCGCTACAAGAATGAAGAAGTCGCAGAACTTGCGGCTGAAAATGACGACATACTAATTCCCTTTGCTTCAATCGACCCCCATAAGGGCAAGATGGGCGTGCGCGAAGCGCGTCGGCTCATGAAAGAATTCGGCATTAAGGGCTTCAAGTTCCACCCGACCATGCAAGGGTTCTATCCCAATGATCGCATGGCCTACGACCTCTATGAAGCAATTGCGGATGAAGGTGGCATTGCGCTTTTCCATACGGGGCAAACCGGCGTTGGTTCCGGCATGCGCAGCGGCAATGGTATGCGGCTTAAATATTCCAACCCGATGTTTTTGGACGACGTGGCAGTTGATTTCCCGGACATGAAAATCATCCTCGCTCATCCATCCTTTCCATGGCAGGAAGAGTCGCTGGCAGTGGCCCAACATAAGCCAAATGTTTACATCGACCTTAGCGGTTGGTCGCCCAAATATTTTCCGGAAATTCTGGTGAAATACTGCAACTCCCTCATCAAAGACAAGGTGCTGTTCGGTTCCGATTGGCCAATGATAACGCCGGAGCGCTGGTTGTCTGATTTCGAAAAAATTGGAATCAAGGACGAAGTGCGGGCAGGGATCATAAAGGATAATGCAGCAAAATTATTGGGACTGAAGTAACATGAAGCCATTTGCAGCACCTCTTGATGATATCCTGTTCTCGTTGAATGAAATCGCGGGCGCAGACCGGATAGCTGATTGGGATGGCGAATTTGCAGCCGAACTTGGCGGACATTTTTCAGCTTTCGCCGAAGGTGAAATAGCGCCATTGGATGAACCCGGCGATATTCAGGGATGCCGGTTGATCGACGGTCGGGTGCGTATGCCCGATGGGTTTCGCAAAACCTATGAAGCCTATGTAGAGCAGGGCTGGTGTGGTCTCACTGCACCAGAAGAATATGGTGGTCAGGGGCTTGGTGGTGCCATGCTTGGCATTACCAGTGAGATATTCTCAGGCGCTTGTCATAGTTTTCAAATGGTCACAGGCCTCATCCCTGGTGCTGTTGGAACGCTGCTAAGATTTGGCACAAAAGACCAGCAAGATCGCATGATACCGCCGCTCGTAAAGGGTGAGTGTCTTGCAACAATGTGTCTGACGGAATCAGGAGCGGGGTCTGATTTATCCCGTATTCGCTGTAAGGGAATTAGTGAAGGTGATTCCTGGAAAATCCAAGGCGAAAAGATATTCATTTCAGGAGGCGATCAGGATTTAAGCAAAGAAATATTGCATCTTGTTCTGGCCAAAACCGGTGACAAGAGCCTTTCGCTTTTTCTCTGCCCTTCGCGTTCCCGCGATGGAGAACGTAACGAAATTACCGTAACGCGCATCGAAGAAAAAATGGGATTGCACGCTTCGCCCACCTGCCAATTGGTGTTTGACGGTGCCGAGGCTGAGCTGATTGGTGCAGAAGGTGAGGGTCTCAAAGCCATGTTCACCATGATGAACCATGCCCGTGTTGATGTGGCGCTGCAAGGTGTTGCTCACGCTGCACGTGCCCATGATATTGCCTCTTCATATGCGGCAGATCGCCAGCAAGGTCGCAAACCCGATGGTAGTCCCGCCCTTCTTTCAGATCATGCAGATGTTCGCCGTATGCTGGATGAAATGGATGGTCTGGCACTTGGCGCCCGGGCCATGACCCATTGCGTTTTGGTGTTGCTTGAAACCGGTGAAGCGCCAGCGCTAGTCGATTTCATGACACCTTTGATTAAAGTCTTTTGCACCGAAGCCGGAATGCGCTCTGCGGAACTTGGCACCCAGGTTCTGGGCGGCTACGGCTATTTGCGCGAATATCGCGTTGAACAAACCTACCGCGATGCGCGCATTACCGCAATTTATGAAGGCACAAATGGCATCCACGCATCCTCACTCGCTACCCGTGGTTTACGCCGCGTGGAAGGCCCAGATGCATTTGAAGGTTACATTGGTGGCATCGCCAAATCCAACAATTCAGAGGTTCTAAGTGATGCATTATCCAGTTGGAGCGTAAGTCGAAAAACAGTTTGCGAGGCGGCAGAACCAGCCAACCTTGCACATGATTTTATGCAAGAAACCTCAAAACTTCTTTTCCTTGCCATGTGGGTTGTGATTGGAAGTAAATCAGAATTGGCTTCACAGCCATCCCGTTACCAAAGATTGGCGGAGCGTATCCTGAAATCATGAAAACAACATAACTAACTAATTGATAAACATAATTATTCCAATTTAACTGGTGCGGATTTTCCAGAGGCATTCGTGTGGGAAAATCAAACAAAATTCATCGAATAAAGCAATACAATACATGCAAAAATTACATGCATTAGTCAGATTGACATAAACAATATCGATACTCATCATGTCTTTGCAATCATAGCGGGGCTTCCAGAACGAGCCGCGTTGCGGGGGAGGTCCCATCAAATGAAATGCAGGGTTTTCACATTTCTGCATAGCAAATCGCATTGCTGAGATCGTCATCTCTTCTTCGGTGGACTTTCCAAAATTATCGCGCTTGAGCGCAAAAATACGATCGTTTGGAACAGCTCCAGCGAACAATCTCCAAGGAGTGAAGAATGAGAAACAAAATATTCAGAGCCATCGCAGGGGCGGCACTTGTTGTAGCCTTGTCCGGTGTGGCACAAGCAGAAACCATTCGCGCAACCAGTGGCTTTGGCCCATCCCATGTGATGGCCACGAAAGTTTATCC
>JAESUH010000224.1 GCA_016763155.1 Rhizobiaceae bacterium | reverse complement strand
GCCGAACTTAACCCGCCCCATCTAAAAGCCATCAATCCGTGGGAAGGATGGACTGATACCTACCGCGAGGTGGTTGGCCATGGGGGAATTCCCGAAACCTCATTTTGGGAATATCTGCCGGGCAGGTGGGGCAATGGGGTGAACTCAATTGAGGACCTTCGCCGCGAAACCCGAGAGCGCCCGCTATTCGACGCCTATTGGGAAAGCAAACGGGCAAAACTTGAAAAAATCAAAGTCCCTGCCTTCATTTGTGCAAGCTGGACCGATCAGGCGCTACATACTCGCGGAACTCTGGAGGGGTATCGCAAGATATCTTCGAAGGAGAAATGGCTTTACGTGCATGGGCGCAAAAAATGGGCTCATTATTATGCCGCTTCAAGCGTTGAGATGCAGCGCGCATTTTTCGATCACTTTCTGCTTGGCAAGGAAAGCGATCTAACTGACTGGCCACCGGTTTTATATGAAGCCCGTGAAGCCTATTATCAGGGCAAGGAAATTGCCGCTCAGGAATGGCCGATTGAAGGGACAAAATATCAATCGCTATATCTGGGCGATGGAACTCTGGAAGAAAAGCCCACGAGCGAGCATTCCAAAAGCTATAATTCAACCAATGGTGAGACAATCACTTTCGATTACCGGTTTGAAAAAGCCACCAAAGTCGTCGGCCACATGGCGCTGCGACTTTGGGTTTCGATAGAAGAAGGCGATGATATGGATATCTTCGTCGCCATCCAGAAACTGAATGCAAATGGGAATATAGTCCCATTTGCATTCTATGCCCAGTTTGAAGATGGTCCAATTGCCCTTGGCTGGCTGCGAGCATCTCACCGTGAACTGGATGAGGCCGCATCCTTGCCGTTTCTACCCGTTCATAAACATCGCCGCGAGCAGAAATTGACCCCGGGCGAAATTGTTCCCGTCGACATCGAAATATGGCCATCTGGAACCAGTTTCTCAGCCGGTGAAAGCCTGCGCTTGATAATACAGGGTTCCGATATTTACGACTACCCAAAACCCAGTGTTTACGCTCGCCATGAAAATTTGAGAAATATCGGGCGGCAGACCATCCACACAGGCGGCGCCCATGAATCGTTCATATTGTTACCAATATTGCCTGAATAGTTGTGATTGAGGGGTTTTTTTGCACGAATGTTGGCAATGTTGGGTGGACTGGAATTGACGCAATCCCCACGCTACCCTACAGTTTTCTCAAATAGTAAGATTGTTGAAAAGGGAGAGAAGTAATGAAATTCATGCTAACCGCACTTTTGGGTGCTGCTGCTGTATTTGCAGCGGGTACTGCACAAGCGGCAGATACCATCAAAATAGGCATCGTTAATGCCTATTCCGGACAGTTCGCTGATCCTGCTGCACAGCTTGATAATGGTATCAAACTATACATGCAGATTCACGGAGACACAGTAAACGGCAAGAAAATTGTAATCATTCGCAAAGATGTTGGCGGTATTAAGCCACCTCTTGCCAAGCAATTGGCTGCTGAACTGGTTACCCGCGATGGCGTCGACATTCTTGCAGGCAATCTGCTGACACCAAATGCACTTGCAGTTGCTGCGGTTTCTGCCGATGCTGAAAAATTCATGGTGATCATGAATGCTTCCACTTCTTTCATTACCACCAAATCTCCTTATGTAGCGCGCACGTCCGTTACATCTGCCCAGCTTAACAGCGCGTTTGGTACATGGGTTGCCAATAAGGGTGTGAAAGAAGTCTACACCATGGTGACTGATTATGCTCCCGGCAAAGGTTCCGGCAAAGCATTTGAAGGCGCGTTTGTTGCAGGCGGCGGTAAAGTCGTTGGTTCAGATGCAACTCCGGTTGTAAACCCGGATTTCTCACCATTCGTTCAGCGCATCGCCGATGCCAAACCTGAAGCCCTTTATGTTTGGGTTCCTGGTGGCACACAGCCTCCAGCAGTTGGGAAAGCTTTGGCCGAGCGTGGGATTTCACCGAAAAACACCAAAATCTATGGCCAGGGTGAATTGACTGATGATGCAGCCCTTGAAGCCATGGGTGATGTGTCTTTGGGTATTATCACAGCCTATCATTACAACATTCACCGCGATACTAAAATGAACAACGAGTTCGTTAAGGCATACCGCGATGCAAATAATGGTCGTGACCCAGACATCTACACCATCGGTGCCTATGATGGCATGCACCTGATCTATGAAGCGCTGAAAAAAGCTGGCGATGATACATCAGGCAAAGCACTAATTGCAGCTGCTAAAGGCATGGAATGGGAAAGCCCTCGCGGCATGATGTCAATCGATCCTGAAACACGCGATGTGGTGCAAACCATCTATATTCGCGAAGTTCAAATGGTTGACGGAAAACCTACCAATGTCATCATCGACCAGATCGATAATGCCAAGGATCCAACACACTAATTGCTAGTGAGTTGAGAAGTTATGAAATGCACTGCCCCGAAAATTTTTCCGGGGCAGTGATTTTATTCAATAGAATTTTTGAGTCTTTGAGCTGGGGGCGCATGCAATGAGCCAGATATTGGCTGTCTTGTTTGACGGATTTGCATATGGAATGCTGCTGTTTTTGCTTTCCGTTGGATTGTCAGTAACCCTTGGCCTGATGAATTTCATCAATCTTGCCCATGGTGCCTTCGCCATGATTGGCGGCTATGTCACTTATTCGCTGGTCGCCTTTGCCGGATGGCCGTTTTTGGCCACTTTGCCATTTGCATTTTTGGTAACGGCAATCATTGCGGCAGGATTTGAAGTGCTACTATTCCGGCGAATTTATCAATCAGGTGAACTCAATCAGGTGTTGTTCACCATCGGTTTTGTATTCTCCGCATCTGCTATTGCAGCCTATATGTTTGGCACGGTTCATCATTCGGTCCCAATGCCATCATTCCTCACCGGCTATGTTGAACTAGGCACTATAAAACTTCCATCCTACCGAATTTTCCTCGCAGCAATTGCGCTGGTTGTTACCGTCTTTGTTGTGGGTGGGCTCGAATATACCCGATTTGGCGCCATGGTGCGCGCAGCGGTAGACAATCAAAAAGTCGCCCGCGGGCTTGGCTTGAATGTAGGCAAAATTTTCGCCCTGACTTTTGCAATTGGCAGTGGCCTTGCAGGTCTTGGTGGTGCTTTATCTATTGAAATTCTAAGCCTTGATCCTTCCTTCGGTTTTCATATTCTCGTGCTGGTTCTAATCGTCGTTGCCGTGGGCGGTCTTGGTTCTATCTGGGGCAGTTTTGTAGCCGCCGCTTGTCTAGGTATTTTTGACGTGATGGGAAAATATCTGTTTCCGGAACTGGGGTCTTTCCTGATTTATCTGTTTATGGTGGTGCTGCTTTTTTATAAGCCACTTGGCCTGTTTGGAAAGCGCTGACCATGCAACAACAAATAACTGATCCACAAAAATGGATGCGCCAGAAGACAAGAATTTCGCCAATCGAGATTGCTTTTTGGCTGTCCGTTCTGGCTGTACCATATATTTTCTTTCCAAACTATTTGGCGCTTGCAAACCAGATTGCCGCGACCGCAATTTTCTGTATTTCGCTTGATTTAATCATTGGCTATGCAGGCATCATATCGCTGGGCCATGCAGCCTTCTTCGGGCTTGGCGCATATGCGGCCGGTATTCTTTCCCAAAAAGGCTGGGGTGAACCCATCACCGGTGCACTCTTTGGTGCCATTTTCGCAGGCTTTGGCGGCTGGATCGTAAGCTTCATGATCGTGCGGGTGCAGCATTTAGCGCTGTTGATGATTACTCTGGGTCTCGGTTTTTTGCTGGTGGAACTTGCCAACACGCTGGATTGGCTCACCGGCGGTTCAGACGGTCTTGTCGGCATAGACACCTGGAATTTATTTGGCGTTTTCAAATTCACCTTCTGGGGACACACCGCCTACGGCTATACATTGGGTGCTACATTTTTAGTGTTCTTGTTGGCTCGGCGTTTGGTCAATTCCCCTTTCGGTCTTGCGCTGGAAACCATCCGAGAAAACCCGCAACGCACCACTGCTCTTGGCGTGCCGAACCGGGCACGGTTACAAAAAGTATTTACAATTTCAGCGGCGATCGCAGGACTGGCCGGTGCCATTCTTACCCAGACCACCGAAACAGTTTCCCTTGATAGCCTCGGCTTCCAGCATTCAGCGGATATTGCCGTGATGTTGATTTTGGGCGGTACGGGCAGACTTTACGGTGCGATCCTCGGTACCATCATCTTCATGGTGGCGCGCGACCAACTATCTGGCATGAACCCGCAATATTGGTATTTCTGGATTGGGCTTTTATTGATGATCGTCGTGCTGTTTATGCCGCGCGGCATCCTGGGTGGTTTGGAAAAGCTAATGGAAAAGGTGCGTGGATTATGAACGCACTCGAAACCCACAACCTTAATAAGAGTTTTGGTAGCCTCGTAGTTGCCGATGATATTTCGCTCAGCCTGCCAAAGGGCGCGCGTCATGCTTTGATCGGCCCTAATGGTGCGGGTAAAACCACACTGATCAATTTGATGACCGGCGCGCTGACACCTGATAGCGGCACTGTGCATCTTGGCGATGTGGATATCACCGGACTTGAAAGCAATGAGCGAGTGAAAAAAGGTCTGGGGCGAACGTTTCAGATAAACACATTGTTTCCGAAACTCACACCGTTAGAATCTACCACCATGGCGATTTGCGAGCGGATGGGCGTTGCCGGGCGGTGGCTTTCGCCCCTTGCCAATCAGAGCGATGCCATTGATGAGGCATTCGAATTGCTCAAGCAGATCGGGCTTGCGGATGATTGCACTAAAATCACCACCGATCTTGCATATGGCCAACAGCGCCTGCTTGAAATTGCGCTAGCATTGGCAACAAAACCTCAAGTATTGCTGCTGGATGAGCCAGCTGCGGGCATTCCAAAAAGCGAAAGTGCAGCTTTGTTTGAAGCCATTGCCGCTTTGCCGGAAGAAATTTCAGTGCTGTTTATCGAACACGACATGAACCTCGTTTTCACCTTCGCCAGTCGCATAACGGTTTTGGTTCAGGGTAAGGTTCTGGTTGAAGGAACGCCCGATGAGATAGCGCACGATCCGCTTGTCCGCGAAGTTTATTTGGGAGGAGCAGATCATGGCTGAACCATTATTATCGCTCCGCAATGTCACCGCTGGATATGGCGAAGCTGTTGTATTGGATGATGTTTCTCTGGATATTGAAGAGGGCTCTGGCCTTGCTTTGCTGGGTCGAAACGGGGTGGGAAAATCAACCCTGATTGAAACCATCATGGGCTTCACCACGCTTTTTTCGGGCAGTGTTCACTGGCGCGGAAAAGACATAACCCGGTTGAAACCCTATCAGCGTGCTCAGGCGGGCATTGGCTGGATACCCCAGGAACGGGACATTTTTTCTACACTTAGCGTTGAAGAAAACCTTACGGTTATTGCCAGTAAAGGCCAAAATTCTCAATGGGATCTTGCCAAAGTCTACGAGCTATTCCCGCGGCTGAAAGAGCGAAGTGAAAACAAGGGCAGTCAGCTTTCTGGTGGCGAGCAACAAATGTTGGCTATCGCTCGCACATTGATGACAAACCCATCCATGTTGCTGCTTGATGAGCCTCTGGAGGGTCTTGCACCAATTGTGGTGGAAGAACTGATCGAGACAATTACAAGAATGTGCAATGAAGCTGGCATGACTCTCGTGCTGGTGGAGCAACACGCTGATACAGCGCTCGCCATGACCGATAATGCGATCATCATAGAACGTGGACGCATCGCCCATAGCGGCACTTCTGCCGATCTAATGGCAGACCATGCAACGCTTGATCGCTATATCGGGCTAAATTTGGGTGATTAAAGCACTTCCCGAAAAGTGGCCGCCGGTTTTCGGATAAGAAGTGCTTGAAACAAAGAAGCACTTCCCAAAAAGTGGTCGTCGGTTTTTGGATAAGAAGTGCATGAAAGACCCTAGTTGAAAGGACATACTATGGAATTACGTTGTGTCGGAGCATCGGGCTTGAAAGTTTCAACGCTGGGAATCGGGTGTAATAATTTCGGTGGCAGGCTGGATTATTCTCAATCTGAGGTCGTGGTACATGCAGCGCTCGATCATGGTGTTACCCATTTTGATACAGCCGATGTCTATCCCATGGGTGATGGCGGCACGTCGGAGGAATATCTCGGCAAAGCCCTTGGTGTCCGTCGTAGCGATGTGGTGGTCGCCACCAAATTTGGCATGAAGATGTCTGAGCAAATGTCCGGAGGCTCGCGGCGGTATCTGGTGCAGGCGGTTGAAGCAAGTTTGCAACGCCTCGATACCGATTGGATTGATCTTCTATATTTCCACGCTCCTGATGCTGATACCCCGATTGATGAAACCTTGCGGGCACTGGATGATTTGATCAAAGTTGGCAAAATCCGTTACATAGCCAGCTCGAATTTTGTGCCATGGCAAACCGTTGAGGCTCATTATGTAGCCCGAGAATTGGGCCTCAACCGCTTCATTGCAACCCAGGAACGCTACAGCCTGCTATCGCGAAAAGTGGAGGCGGAGACAATTCCCCTTTGTCAGAAATATGGGCTTGGTCTGGTGCCATTTTTCCCGCTGGAAAGTGGCGTCCTTAGTGGCAAATATGAAATCGGGAAACCCGTTCCCGAAGGCACAAGACTATCGAAATCCAAGGCTCTGGCCGATATGTTTTTGAGCGATACAAATCTGGAAATTGCCGCAAAACTCGGTGAGTTTGCAAAAGGCGAGGGCAAGGAATTGATCGATCTCGCCTTCGCTTTTCTGTTACGCGATGGGGTTGTGCCAAGTGTCATTGCCGGAGCCAGCACACCGGCACAGGTGGCCAGAAATGCCAAAGCGGTTGAATGGCAATTATCCAGCGAACAAGCAAAAGCCGTAGCGCAAATTCTGGATTAAACCCTTACCGCTTGTCCGATGCTGCTACCCTCACATCGAGTAATGCTTGCCGTTTTTCAACTCGTATCGCATGCAGCGCCCTTTGAAGAGCTGCAGGCAAATCTTCGCCCGTTTCGACCCGCTCGCTATAGGCCCGACTGGCCCCTGCAATTGCTGCAAAATCAGGTGACGGTTCGAGCGAGGTGAGTGGCATGTTATTGGATTTAACGGCTTGCCCATCAGGATAGGCACCAACAACCGAGCGCCGGACGGCATTCCAGATGCCGTTATTTTTGATGATAATAAGCAAAGGAAGTTCCAGAGCCTCTGCGATTTGATGGCAAACGACCGGGTTTGAAAACATGTAGGAACCATCGCCTACAGCTGCGATTGTCAGCCGGGAACGATCGAATAATTGCGCCCCAAGGGCTGCAGGAACAGCCCATCCTAAACCACCGGAATGGGGTGCAGTAAACAGTTGGTTGGGACCATCAAAGTTTATTGCGGAGGGAACCGCACCCAGTTCGGAAAAAATAACTCCGCCATCCAGAATATCGGAGATGCACTGGCTCAGCCAATCATCGCTCATTGGAGTACTAGGCGTTGCCGGGGCAGGGGGACTTGGCTTTTCTGGCCGTGCCCTTGGTTTCATTATATCGCACAGCGCCAATATTGCAGCCACCGGGTCGCATGATATCGAAATATCCGATTGAAAGCTGCGCATGGGACTTTTTTGAAACAGCGGGTCGGCACCAAGAGTTATGATTTTCGCAGATACTGGGCGATGAATTTTCTCAATCCATGGGACGGCACTGTCAACAACAAGAACGACATCTGCATCCTTTAGCATCTCGAGGCTATAGCCGAAAAATGCAGGATCAGAAGTGGCCATAACATTGCGCACGGTGAAAGGTTCAATAACCGGAAGCCCAAGCTTTGATAGGGCCTTTGCAGTCTCCCCTTTCACATCGCCACGTTGGCAAATGACCAGCGGTGATTTGGCACCCTCCAGCAATTTTGCTGCGCGAAGAATATCTTGCGGATCACCCGATGTGGTTTTTGCAACTGCTTGAGGTGCAGGAGGGAAGGGTTGGCTTTGCGGAAACTCTTCGGCCAATGGTTCCCGTGGCAGGCTTAGATAAACCGGGCCTCGTGGCTCACTCATGGCAATGCCGATGGCGCGAGTGGCCAATTGCCCACCCTGTTCTCCATATCGCATTTCATAACTAAATTTTGTAGCATCGCGGACAAGCGAAGTTTGATCGAACATTTCCTGCCCATATTGGATGGGGCTTATTCTTGATCCTACACGGCCATGCTCTGTGATAGGGGTACGCCCAGACATCATAATCAGGGGAATATTATCGCTTGCTGCATTGATTACGCCCATAGCAGCATTAGCCAGTCCTACATTAACATGGACCATAACTGCCTGAGGCTTGCCACTCACCAGATAATAGCCATGGGCCATGGCAACGGCCGCAGTTTCATGCGGAATCGTTATTGGTTTTGGAACCATGTCTCCATTTGTGGCAAGTGATTCGATAATT
>JAESUH010000223.1 GCA_016763155.1 Rhizobiaceae bacterium | reverse complement strand
GTGCCTGAACGAAACGTTATTTTCAACACTGGCGGAAGCAAGAACCCAGATCACGGCATGGAAGGAGGACTACAATACGCAAAGACCACACTCATCACTGGGCAACATGACGCCCTCAGAGTACGTAATGAAAATGACACTGGAAAAACAGGCCGCATAAGGCCATAAATCAACCCTCGGATTCTCCAAAAACTTGGAGGAGATAAAGAGAGCAGGTCAGAATCAGTGGTGTCGTGTTGAGCAATCATGTTCATATGTTCATTTCAATGCCACCGAAGTTGTCCATGGGTGACTTCATGCGCAAGGTGAAAGGGCGGTCTTCCTTTCTGATACAGCGGGAATTTCCTGCACTGAAGAAACGTTACTGGGGCCAGAGATTTTGGGGAAGAGGCTACTTTTCCACCACCAATGGTGCCATCACCGAAGATGTTGTACTTCAGTACTTGAAGGATCACATCAATCTTAACCGGCGAAAGCCGGTAGTCGTTTAGTTCGAAATGTCCGCTTTCTATAACCCAGTACAGATGAGATCACCCGCGCTGAACTGCTAATTTCAGCGATTTGCTCTGGAGACGGCTCTGCAGGGATATACTGCAAGAAATCGACGAAAGCCAGCGACCCTACTATGTCACCAGCTTCCTTGAAAATTGGAACAGCCAGTGCATTCAGTCCAACGGTCACCCGATTTGCGGCGGTGGCCCAACCGCGTTGGCGAACCGGCCTTCACGCCAATTTCGATTGAAGACTTGCCCGACAATGTGTGGACCACGCGAACGCCATCTGGCTCAATCTGACTGAACACACAGGTATGGCTCAACGCTTCACGCAGTCGCCGCATCTGGGGCACTGCAATGTCGAAGTTCTATTGTTCTCCGCCACTTGGCGCCCAAGGTCTCAAGCTGAAAGTTAATTTTGTATCGCTCGGATTGCTGAGCTTGGATAACATAACCTTGAGAAACAAGCGTTTGCAGGTGGCGATAGATACGGCTTTTGATGGAAACAAGCTTTCGCGCCAATTATGTAACTCCGATTACCCCCTCTTCCGCAGCGAGGCATTCCAACATCTGCAATGCAAGATTATTGGACTAGATACCTTCCGGGGTTCACCTTTAATTATCGGCATCTATGCACCTAATAAGCTTGTAAAAACTTTGCAATTCCTGGATGTCTTGCCAATTGATGTTGCGTTCCGACAGGCGAAACAAATAAATTTGGTAATGCGCGATCATGTTTTGAGGGGATAGAATCTGTAAATGGCCGTCGAAAAGGGCCTTACTTCTCGAAAAGGAGATCGAAAATTGTACGACAAATCTGATCCGCGCGCAGCGCTGAAACAGTCCGGCGTCTCGTTCATCAGTGCAACGGGATTGATTGCAGAACCGCAAGTTGGATTGTTTTACGAGGAAGGCCCTCAAATAGATGAACCGTCAGAACGTACATGGCTTCATCGCGGGCATAACTTTGTCCTTGCATATAGTGAGCTCAAACCAGGCGCTGTTTTAGAACGCAATGGCCAAGTCGACGAATATGCATTGATCTTGTCTGATCCTGAACATTCTGCACAGATCTCAGCCGGATCGGAAACGGTGGAAGTACCGGGATATTCAATCGTATTCATTCCACCGGGTGATAGTTCGATCACAATGCCAAATGGTGGCAAAATTGTCCGCTTGTTTTCAATTGAATCCAAAGATCTAGCTCAACAATGCGGAAACGCAACGGCCTACGATGAGCCACGCATCCATATTCCCGATTTTGAGCCCTGGCCAGAACCAAATGATGGCTGGAAGATTAGGTCTTACAGCCTAAAGGTCGAAAAAGAAGAGGGTCGGTTTGGTCGTATTTTCCGCTGTACCACATTTATGATCAATTACCTTGAGCCGCAAATTGGGCCACGTAATCCACATAAATTGTCACCACACCATCACGATGATTTTGAGCAATGCTCACTGGCCTTAAAGGGGGCGTTTGAACATTATCTTCGTCGGCACTGGACAGTAGATATGGACGATTGGTGTGATGATGTCACTATTTCCTGTAAAGCGCCATCAGCGACCGTCATACCACCACCCTTGATCCACACGTCACGCGGAACGGCGGAGAGCAACCAATTGGTAGATATCTTTTGCCCACCGCGCATCGATTTTTCCGAAAAGCCTGGTTGGGTGCTGAACGCAGATGATTACCCGATGCCAACGACCAAATAAATTGGATTATGAATATGTCAAATACTAGACCTCCCTATCGTGAGTTTCGCAAACGGTTGATCGGGCGCGAAAATGTGCTTGGCACATTTATCAAGACACCAACCTCGCACGCGACGGAAATTTTTGGGATTTTGGGTTTTGATTTTGTCGTATTTGACCAAGAACACGCGGCGATCGGGCAAAATGCCCTCGACATGATGATCCTCGGCGCACGCGCATCCAATATTGCGGCCATTGTCCGGGTTGGTGATTCAAGTGACCAGAACATTCTCTCAGTGCTCGATTGTGGGGCTACCGGTGTTTTGGTTCCCCATGTGGCAACTGCCGAAAAGGCACGCAACATTGTCGCCGCCTGTCGCTATAAAAACGGCCACCGCGGCGTTGCCACTACGACAAGGGCTGGACAATTTGGAGGCGTACCATCTGCCGAACACATGAAAAACCAGGATGCAGAAGTTACATGTATCGCGATGATTGAGGACGTATCAGCCCTCGATGAAATTGATGAGATTGTGCGGGTTGATGGGCTGGATGCCATTTTCATCGGGCGCGGAGACCTGACTGCTGCTATCGGCGCACCATCCATGACATCGGCTGAGACCTATGAGATTGTTGCGCCAATAATGGCAGCTGCAAAAAAGGCTGATTTGCCGATAATTATGCTTTCGCCCAATCGTGATGATGCAGAGGCCATGGCCAAACTGGGTGCCAGCGCCTTCATTATTTCAAGTGATCATGGGTTTATGCGCAAAGCGGCCATTGCCGCGCTGAAAGAATTCAAATCTCCCATTGAATAGAACTTTTCCGACCGACCTGTGTCGAGAGAAAAGAAAAATACAGCTGCGTCGATTTTTCGAGCGGCTAAGCCCGTTCGAGTAGGCAGCATCTTACTCGGCCTTGGCTGGTTTGCGTTTCTTCGGGCCAAGATAGAACACTGACACTATCGCAAGTATCACCAATATGATGGCAATGGGACGCTGAAGAAAAGCCATTACTTCTCCATCTGTAATCAGCAACGCAGGGGATAGAGAACGCCCTAGGGTTTGTGGACAATTATGATTTCCAAATCATTTGTAATGTGATTCAAGCTTCCTTTGAGGGGGTTAAAACATGCGGCCAGAACGCTTTGTCATCAGTGACCGGAGTTGGGCAATCATCGAGCCTTTGGTTCCAGGCATAACCAACAGTTGCGGGTTACCGCAAAAGACGTGCGTCTGTTTCTGGAAGCCGTTTTGTGGAAGGTGCGCGTGGGTGGTCCGTGGCGCGACCTTCCGCCCGGTTTTGGCGTTTGGAACAGCATCTTCAGAGGTTTTCGCCGCTGGGCTCATCTCGGTGTTTTTGATCGTATTTTCAATGCTGTATCAGGAGAGCCGGATTTTGAATATATCCTGATCGAGGGAACGATTGTCAACGTACACCAAAATGCAAACAGCGCAAAAGGGGGACGCTTCATCAGGCCATTGGGCGTTCTAAAGGCGGATTAACCACCAAAGTTCTTGCCCTCACAGATGCTCGGTGCCGTGAATTAATACGCCAGATTGATCCGCACGAGGTCTTGCGATATTTCGGAAGCTGCGGATTTGAGAATTGGCACGTAGCGTTCGCAAGCTTCTTCCTGGGATTTGAAAGCAGAAGTAAAATAGGTCAACCCAAGACTGGCTTTCACCCGGTTTTCACCGTCAAAAATCGGGACAGCAATTGTGTTCGAGTTTTTCGGTTCAACATGTGCAGCACGCGTTGCATAGCCGACCTCTCTGACATGCGCTATCAATTGCATAAGCTCGCGTTGTTGATGCGCCATGGCATCTTCCCGGTCGTTTGAAGAACGCAATATCTCGAGGATCAGCAAAAATTCTTGCTGAGAGACAAAGGCCAGATAAGCCAATCCCATACCGCGAGTGAGGAGAGGTAGCCGCATATTTACTGTTGCATGAAATGGTGACAGCGGGCTGTCTGGTACTGTACTGAACCGAACAACAACGGCAGCCTTGTCTAGAAGTGAAATCGACACTGGCCACTGGTGTTTGCGCGTCAATGCGATGGCCCAAGGGCGCCCCGCCTCCACAATCAGAGGCTCCTTGTGAAACCCCGAACTCAAGGAACTAACCAACCCACTGACCTGATAACCGCCAAGTCTTGCATCATTCTCCACAAATCCAGCATCCTCAAGTGTCCTGAGTATGCGCACCAATGTTGGCTTGGGTAGCCCCGTACGTGCATGCAACCTTGCAATTGAGGTATAAGGCTGCAAGTTCAATTCCTGCAATATAACCAATGCACGTTCAACCGCTCTGACACCCATGAGTTACAACCCTTCCATTCCACCTGACGAAACACCCGTGTTAGACACGTTGCCGCCGGGCCGTGTCAAGATCAAAATCAGAATCGAAATTTTGAACTAGAATTGTAATGGGAGTTCTCACTGATGTCTGATGAAAACCGGGCCGAAGTTCGCGCCATGATCGAGAAAATCGATGATGGTGTTATCGATAATTTGATGCAAGGCGCTGTTGATCTTCACATCCACTCAGGCCCTTCGACCATGTCTCGGCAGCTCGATCATTTCGAGGCAGTGGAACAGGCAGCGGCGGCAGGAATGGCTGGAGTTTTGTTCAAGGATCATCATTACTCTGTTGGTCCCTTTTTACCGATTATGGAACGGCTTTTGGGCCATCATAACGTGGCAATGCATAGTGGTCTGGTCCTGAATAACACCACAGGAGGTCTTGATCCATTTGTGGTGGATGCGCAGCTTAATATGGGCACAAAACTGATCTATATGCCCACGGCTCAGTCAGCAAACCACCTTCGCAGTTCGCGCCGAAAATCGCGCCTTGCTTCAAATGTGCAGTTGAAAAAATCTCCGGGTATAACGGTTGTTGACGCCTATGGAGACCTTCTTGACGTCGTCAAGGAAATTCTCGATTCCATTGCCCAATTCGATGCCATTTTGTCATCGGGGCATTTGCATATTTCGGAAATATGGACGCTCTTTACCGAGGCTAAAAAACGGGGCGTCAAACGACTTTTGATCAATCACCCAATGTATGGCCTCCACTTTACACCAGATGATGTTCGCGAACTCGCCGAATTCGGTGCGCTGATCGAGCAGTCCGCTTGTTTATACGTGGATTCCCGCTTCAATACTTACTCGCCAGCTGAACTGAAAGAACACATCGACATGGCGGGCGTAGAGCATTCGTCACTTGCTTCCGACCTTGGGCAAGTGGACAATCCCCTGCCCGTCGAGGGCTTGCGGCAGATGATGAAACTGTGCCTTGCTCTGGGCTTCTCTGAAGACGATGTTCGTGTGATGGTTCGTGATAATCCGGCAAAACTGATCGGCATAACCTAATACAAATTGAGCGACCTCCGGCTTGTCATTGATGGGATACGGATGAAAACGCAGTAAGACCTGCATTGAAGTTGAAGGATTGTGAAATTTTCAACCCGTTGTGCCCTGCTGTGTTGTGTATGAATAGAAATCATAAAGTGATGCAATTTGCGTCCAGGAAATAGTGAAATAATGAAAGCCATAGAAATCCGCGGCGCGGGCGGACCGGAGGTCTTGCATCTTGTCGACTGGCCCAGACCACAATGTGGTCCAGAAGATGTTATCATCCGCGTTGTTTCGGCCAGTGTAAACAGGCCTGACATCCAGCAACGGAGGGGCCTTTATCCTGCACCACCAGATGCCAATCCGCTGCCCGGCCTTGATATATCGGGTATTGTCGATGAGATAGGATCGAACGTAACCTGCGTTGCAACCGGGGATGCAGTATGTGCTTTGACCAATGGCGGTGGCTATGCAGAATTCTGTGCTGTGCCGGCTGTGCAATGCATGCCCATACCATCAGGATGCACCTTTGTTGAAGCAGCAGCACTACCCGAAGCATTCTTCACCGCATGGAACAATGTCATGTGGGGCGGACGTCTGG
>JAESUH010000222.1 GCA_016763155.1 Rhizobiaceae bacterium | reverse complement strand
CCGCACTGCCGACCTCCATGAGCTGAGTAGCGAAAATCCGGTCTGGATCAGAAATACTTGACGTTTGGGCCAATATTGCGTGACGCCTTGCCTGATAGGATTCAGAAAATCCGCTGCATCGAGTCAAAGATACGCGACGTTCCACAATCAACAAAAACAATCAATTACAAGATTTTGTGCCAAATTGAATTGCACTCAAATTTGCTTGAGGTTCCAATCCGCCAAGAGTTCACTCTCACGGTGACAGTATCTGACGCAGCGCCTTGCTGGCCGCCATGCGTTCCAGAGCCAAATTAACGTCACTTAGCGGCATTCGGTGAGTTATCAATTGTTCTATTGGGAAGCGACCTTCCTTGAACAGTTCGACAAATCTGGGGATGTCAATTTGTGGATTGCAACTTCCCATATAACTGCCCGTGATGGATTTGGCACTGGTTACATGCGCAGCAAGGTCGATTGAATATAGCGTGGAAGGATTAACGAGACCAAGGTTGACGACGCGTCCACCACGTTTTGTACAATCATATGCAGTTTGAAACGCTTCTTGAATGCCTGCTGATTCAACTGCACAGTCAACGCCGCCAGCACTATCCTCGATAATTCGGGCAGCAGCATCCGGTCCTGCCTCGATTGCATCCGTTGCTCCGAGCGAAAGTGCTGTTTGCAATTTGTCCCGATCAATATCAACGGCAAATATACGGCTGGCACCAGCCAGACGCGCGCCGAGAATAGCGCTGGCTCCAACGCCCCCAATGCCGACAATTGCAACACTTTCTCCGGCCTTCACATTGCCCGTATTGATGACGCTGCCAGCGCCACACATGACGGCGCATCCAAACAGCGCTGCGATTTCCGGCTTCAGATCCTTATCAACTTTTACAAGCGAGTGTTCGGACACCACGGCCATTTCTGCAAATGCCGACAGGCCCATGTGATGGTGGATTTTTTCGCCATTTATCGATAGGCGTGATCCACCGCCAAGAAGAGCCCCCGCACGATTTGCTGCAAGCCCCGGCTCGCATAAATAAACATTGCCAGAAACGCAACACGGGCACTCGCCGCATTGGGGCTGATAGACCAGAACCACCTGATCGCCGGGAGAAAGCCGCGTCACGCCTGATCCAACTTCTTCGACCGTTCCACTGGCCTCATGACCTGGCACGATTGGCATCGGCCAAGCCCGCACACCGGTTATGACCGACAAATCCGAGCGACACAGACTTGCAGCATTAATGCGAATGAGGACTTCATGTTCCAACGGCGCCGCGGCTTCGATGGTTACAATTTCCAGCGGAGTACTGTCTGTAAACGGCCGCTCTGTGGTGCAATTTCGGAGAATCGCTGCCTTGAATTCGATCACAAAATTGACCTTCGTAAGGTGGCGAACATATTTATCTAAAATCGCCTCGGTTGTTGGTTTTGATAGCGCTAGATTGACATAGGTCGTTGTCTTTTCCAAGCTTGCTCATTGAACAACAGCACTTGCGATATCCTTGATTATCATAATTGCACAAGCACTACATGTGATCGCAAGTCAATTTGGTTTTACTGAAAATTTCTTTCGTCCAACCATGGCCGCACGCACATTGCCTCGTCGTGCACCGTAGACACGATATGTCTCGGCCAATCCTGGGGAAGAGATAGAAACAGAAAGGCGGTTGCCAGCGCGATAATTCTCGGAAATTCTAGAATTTGGGCATGTAGCGTGCGACAAGGCCCAACCAAGAGCCATGCCAAAAGGCATCAATTCGCGCTAGACGGGCTCACTAACAACTAACAATTTGCCGACTAAATAGATAGTTTAGTCGAATTAATTATATGAGTTCTTCGCGTCATACTAACTACCTAAAAGTAGATTTTGAACAAAATATCACCAGCATATTGTTCGCTTGTCTCGGACGTCATTCCATGAACTGCAAAAGTTAGTGAGCTGTTATCGCTGACTGAGAATTCAATATCTGCGCCAAGCGCCAGACGGTCACGGGCTTCTTCAGGGGAAGCCGCCAAAAACGCCGTTGGAGAGCCTTGCAAGGCGTAGGTGTTGATTTGGTTCACGTCGCCAAATTCATGGCGCCAGCCGATGGCAAGTGACGTGGTTGCCTGATTACTCCCGATCATTACCTGATTGGAGAATTCAAGACCAAGTAACGAACCCGCCTGATTGGTCTCGGCGTCGGTTGATGTGATATTGAGCGATCCTGCTCCAGCTTCGCTATAATCATCATTTCTGGTATTTGAGAAAATGAACCCGGCAACTGGTGCCCAGACGAAATGATTGTTTTCGCCATATGTACTGTTTATGCCATAGCGCAGTTTGACTTCACCACTAAAGCTGTAACCTGAATAATCGGCGGCAGCGATACGGTTAAGCCCGCCAAAGGTAAGAGCGCGACGAGATTCATAGTCGTGGTAGGAATAGGTAAGTGCACCGGCAAAACCCCAACCAGCTTGAAGTGACTCTGTTGCGCCCCACAAAGCATATAGGCCTGCGTGATAATTATCAGACTTTGAACTTGAACCAGCATAAACTGTGCTGAATTGTGCTGCGGTATAACCAACACTCAGCCCAAGTGCCCAATCAGAATCAATTGATCTAAATTCTGCTCCAATAGCCATCCCAGATGCATTGGTAGAGATATCAGAGACGCCAGCACCGCCATCAACGGATGAATGCGCGCCAAAAGCCTTTGCCCAATACATTGAGTATGCAGCATATTCAACGGTCGCACCGTCAATCGCGTATACGGCCGGATCCGTTATCTTATCGGCTTCATCCGATGCATAGGAATGTGAAAAAGAAGCCCGCGAACTGGAACTGGCGGAATTGTTTACGCTAGACCTGCTCATCATAATTTGGTTGAAGGCACTGGAAACCCGGCTGCCAAACCCGTTTGTAGATTGATGGTCACTACCGCTAATTTGATCGAGTGCGACTTCTGCCTGACTTTTGGTCAAACCAAGAACAGCATCATTCACGAGCTTTCCATCTGTTGTTGAATAATCAAAACCATCCATCGCCTTTGCGGCTCCGCGTTGGTTTGCATTACCTGCAAATCCCTTAAAGTCAGGGTTCGTTGCATGTAAATTCAAGGTCACATCATTGCCGTCGCCCCCAGTCACGTCAATTACCGGCGTCAGGAATGCGAAATTGGTTGAGATAGAGGCAAAGTTGCCAATGACAGCATCGGAACCATCATTTGTAATGATCGAATAATCAAAGTCATTGCCCTTGGGATAATCACCTTCCACCCCAACAGCATTCACATCAAGCTTACCGCCTAGTGAAACACTTCCCTTCACATTGATACGGTCAGATTTGTTGGCGTTATCAACATCGATCTTTAGCGTTGAACCACTGCCCAAGGTGAGGTTGCCTGTGGCAACGCTATCATTGGTGGCATTATTTTGTAGGCTCAATTCAGCCAGATTGGTCAAGGCACCAGCAAATGTAGTTGCGCCACCGGTGAGCAACAAAACACCTGCGTTAATTTTTGTAAGGCCTGTATAGGTATGTGTGCCCGTCAGCACCAGTGAGCCATCGCCCGTTTTCTCAATGCCCCATGAGCCGCCTGTCTCGCCAATGCTGCCCGATTGAGTTGCTTTGCCGATTGTCACATTCAAAGTTGCATTGTTCTGCAAGTCGATAACATTGGAAATATCTATCCCATCGGCATAATCAACAGTGGAACCCAGTATTTTAAGATTACCGGTACCAAGAGCATTATTATGCTCAAGCCGCAATGTTCCACCGTCAAGTATGGTGCCCCCAGAAAAGGTATTATTTCCGCTCAGGATAACGGTGCCAGAACCCGCTTTACTAAAAGTCGTGTTGGCTCCCTGATCCGCAATAACAGTGTTGATTGTTGTAACGCCACTAGATTGCCCGAACTGAAGATCGTGCGGGCTCCAACTATCATTGGTCAACGTATAGCTATAATAGGTTTCACCGTTAATCGTCACCATCCCATTTTGAATAAAGGAAAACCCCTCCGGCACATCCGCATCATTCGAGCCACCCATGCTGAGCGGATTGAGGCCTGCAGCCTTGATATACGCTTCTGAAAGATACCCCGTAAAAGTACCGGTGACTTTGTTGACGCCTTTGGCTCTGATTGAGGCACCCGTGCCCAATGAAACATTCGGTGCGATGATATCATTAAAGAAAAAATCTGTCTGGAAAATAGACCTGCCCTGATCGGGAATAGCGGAAATCGATCCGTCTGCATTCCTGTTTGTAAAAAAGGCCAGACCTGCGCCAGCAGAAATCGCATTACCGGTCGGATCCGATTCTGATGCAACCGTATCAATAACCTGAAGCACCACTTCAATGCGTTTATTGCCACCTCCCAAATCTGTAATGTCCATTTTTTTGACATTACCCATGGCCGCCAGATACTGGAGATTGACGTTGCCAAAGGAGTTGAAAACAAGTTTTACGTGATCACCTACATCAATATCGGTTGAGGCACCGCCAGTCCCTCCAGCACCAGCTGACAGATCAAAACTTGCAGCACTGTTCGGACTGGCTTGTATTCCTTGGTTTGCAAGACCAAAAGAATGCATCCCGGCACCGTTGGTAGAGCCACCCAGAAAACGCGTCGTACCATCTGGGGCTGCATCAGTTGCCCATATGGCTCCAAGATTATTAAAAACCTGTCCACCTGTGCCGTCGGCTGCGGTACTCCATCTTGAGCTGGCACCATCAAAGGTCAAACCAGCACCTGCTGCAAATACCGGGTTCACCCAAGTGAGAACAGCAGAAACAATCGCAACAGACATTAGTGCACTTGATCTCAGCAGACCGCGTCGAAATTTTTCCAATATTGGTTTGGTGTTTTTTGGTAGGGATTTCACTGCATGGTACTCCTGACAAAACTCGCTGGGTACGGATGCAATGCAAAAAATGACACTAATTTCTAATCGACAATTTCCAAATGGAACGTCTTTAGTGCAAGCGCCATGTAAAACTTCACACCCTACCCAAGTGCTACATGCTTTAATAAGCAGCGCTAGCAGCTCACGTCTTCACCCAATTGGGTGATTGGAAGTTGGAGTTACACTTGCAGGCAAATAGGATAAATCTTGCAACAACAGCAGATATAACAGCCATATTGCCAACAAACCTTTGATATCAGTCCGTTATTCATCTGGCAAAGCAATATCCATCTAACAATATGCTTGCTAATCAAGCCATTTCAAACTTAAATGACACGCGCAGGGATAACTTCAAAGTATCCTTTGGGAGGGAACTGCAATGTCAAACTGGATATTACTAACTGTTTTAGGGGCTCTATCAATTGCTGCGGGAATACTGGCTTTAATCAATCCATTTCCTGCATCTATTGCAGCAGCACAAATTACCGCGTGGGCGTTTTTGATACTGGGTGTTATTCAGGTTTTTGAAGCCTTCAGTGCAGAGAGCTGGGGCGGCAAGCTTTGGACACTCTTACTTGGTGCTGTCGCGTTTATTGTGGGCGTCAACCTTTTGGCTAATCCACTTGCAGGCGTCATTTCACTAACTTTGCTTCTTGGCATGATGTTTTTCATATCCGGACTTTTCAAATTCATAGTCGGATTGAAGATACATAAATCTGAATTCAAATATGCCGTTATCATCTCCGGATTAATTTCTCTGGCCATTGGTCTGATGATATTGTCAAACTTCCCTGCTTCTGCAGCAACAAGCCTGGGTATCCTTTTGGGTATTGAGTTGATCTCCAATGGCGTTAGTGCTGTTGCGTTAGGATTGTCACGAAAAGCTGGTGGCGTGGCCCACGAGGCCTAATTCATCACGTAAGCATTTCGTGGTTGCAGCCTCAGGCTGCAGCCACGCTCATGCCAAATTCTCTTATCGATTGAGAGAATGACGTAAAGTTGGAAAACGCATAAGCGTTTCACCGATTCTATCAGCTGAAATCCGCAAATCTTCCAGCCGATCACTAATCAGATCATCTGCGGTTATTCCCCCGGAATAGCCTGAAGAATTGATGGCGGCGATTATTTCGCCCGGCACAGCCATGATAGGTACAGCGATTGCAGTGACGCCGTAAAAGAGTTCATCTGTTGATGTGGAATATCCAAGTTTTCGTGTCTTTTGAATGATTTTTTGTAATTCCTCAGGATCAGTCACCGTATGTTCCGTGCGCTGCTCAAAGCTACCCTGAGTTAGATATTGATCCAACTCACCTTCCGACAATCCGGATAATAAAACCCGCCCAATTGATGTTGGATAAGCAGGATAAGTTACGCCTGCCCCCGCTGAAATACGCCGTGCTTTTTGATCACTGTAATGGGCAATATAAAGCACATCAGTCCCTGAAAGGACAGTTACAGAGGACGCATCTCCATAAATCCCGACCAAGCGACGAAGCTCAGGCATAAGCGCTTCCTCAAGCTGGGCAGAGCGCGCATAAGCAGCCCCCAATCCCAGAGCCTTCGGCGTCAGCAGAAAACGTTTATTCACATTGCGGGCATAGCCCAAAACCACAAGTGTTCGCAAAATACGGCGTGCCGTTGCTGGCGTAATGTCGGTCTTTTTGGCAACTTCACTCAAAGTCATTTCAGGTTGATCCGCATCAAAACACTCAATGACAGCAAGGCCACGAGCGAGAGCCTCAATCAATTCACCGTCTTCTTTGAACTTGTTCAATGAGGCATTCCCTGAATTTGTGCGAAATATTTCGCACACCGAAAGCTTGCGGTCAATATGGCTAAACTGTTGTGGGTCGTTCAATTGACAAGGCAAAAAACTAGTGCGAATATTTACGAAATAAAATTCGCCTATCGAAATATTGAAAGTTTCTATCATGAGAATTGGCAAGCAGGACCAGTCATTCACCGCAATCGCCACATCCGATGCTGAATCAATCACCGT
>JAESUH010000221.1 GCA_016763155.1 Rhizobiaceae bacterium | reverse complement strand
TTTTTCGGGCAAAGACCCCGCACTCTCACTATTGGGCAATTTGGTTGGCGCATGGTCTTCACCTTATGATCTATATAGATTTATCGAATATGGTGGTGGTGCAGAGCTTTATAATGAATTAGAAAACCCATATGGTGTTCAGTTCATTGGTGCTGTAACCCCAGGTTTGGAAGCTTTTGTTTCGACAAAAGTGCTGAACGGTGTTGATGATCTTAAAGGTCTGAAAATGCGTATCCCTGGCCTTGGCGGCGACGTCATGGCGAAACTTGGTGCTTCTCCTATTTCTGTTCCTGGTGGCCAGATTTATGAAAACCTTGTTTCCGGCGCGATTGATGCGACCGAGTGGGTTGGTCCTTACAATGATTACTTCATGAAGTTCTATGAAGCGGCCAAATACTACTACTGGCCTGGTATGCATGAGCCAGGCTCACAGCTTGCTATGGGTATCAACGCTTCTTGGTGGGGCACTCTCTCCAAAAACGAACAGGCTATCATTGAAGCTGCGTGTAACGAAGAAAATGCACGTACTATGGCTGAAACCAATGCCAATAATGGTGAGTATCTCTCTAAATTGATCAACGACCATGGCGTTAAGCTTCGTGAATTCAACGATGACATCTATGATGCATTTGGCGAAGCAGCTAAGGAAGTGATCGAAGAAGCTCGCGAGCATAGTGATCTTTCCAAACGTATCTACGATTCAGTGTTGAAAGCACGCACCGACATCGGTGGTTGGACAGCACTTTCTGATACAGCCTACACATTGCAGCGTAACCGCGTAATTAACGGCTAATCGTGAAATTGATGCTTACATAATCTTAAGCATCTGAGGCGGGATTCTTATCCCGCCTCATTCTATGTAATGCGTTCGGACATATCGGGGTGGGGATCCATGAATTCTGGTTCAAAACCAAGCATGGTAATATCTGACAATACAACTTTCATTGATGCACAAACGGGCCTGACCAAAGCAGTTCGACTGCTTGGATGGACACTGTTGGCGCTAATGTTTGTGTTTGTCCTGAATAATTTTTTGAATTTTGGCGCTGGGCTTCCCGGCGCAGGCGGCATTTTAAACCCGGCTGGAGCGAGTGCGCTGAGCTGGATGCAGTTTGCATTTTATCCGCTAGCTGTCATTTTGGCGGCGTTGCATATCTTTCGAAGTTCCGGAACCAGTTTGCGGCTGGATAGCGAAATAATTACATCTTACAACACCTTCTTTATCCGCGCTGCTTTCTGGGTTGTGCTGCTGGTAGGTCTTGTAGATATGACCATCTCATTTTTGAGGGTGGAAGATTTACTGGCAGGTATTGTCGGCGATCAGCTGGCTGGTGATCTGGGGCGTTCGCATTTTCGCGGTCCCTATGTGCATATGCCAATCATGGCGCTGGGTATTGTTGTTGCGATGTTTACCCGCACACTCGGGTTTCACTGGTTGGCATTGCTGATTGTGGCTGCTGAACTTTCAATCGTGCTGGCCCGCTTCATATTTTCATATGAGCAAGCGTTCATTTCTGACCTTGTAAGGTTTTGGTACGGGGCTTTGTTCCTGTTCGCCAGTGCCTACACATTGCTCGAAGAGGGGCATGTGAGGGTTGATGTGTTTTACGCAAGTTTCAACGACAAGACCAAAGGTCTGGTTAATGTGGTTGGCTCGCTATTTATGGGGATTGTTCTTTGCTGGACCATTTTGTTGGTTGGGATGCAGGGAAAAGCCTCAATTATCAATGCGCCGATTTTCAATTTTGAAACCACGCAATCGGGCTATGGCATGTATGTTAAATATATGATGGCTGGGTTCCTCGCCGTTTTTGCGATTTCGATGATGATACAGTTTGTCAGCTATTTGTTTAATTCCGTTGCTGACGTGCGCGGTGATTCCGGCAAGCGGATCGTAGAGGGTGCTGCGGCATCCTAATTATGATGATATTTTCTATGGGCAGTTTTTAAATATGGAACTTCTATTTCTCGCATTTCTGGTCCTTTTGATGGCCTTCGCGCTCGGCTCTGGATATCCAGTGGCGTTTGCGCTTCCGGGTTCTTCAATTATCACCATCCTGCTTGCAGCGCTTTGCGGGTATCTATTTACTGGAAATGTGGATGCCTATTTTGCCCTCGGTGGGCCCGGTCAATGGCTAAGCGCCGGGGTGACCAATTTGCGCGGGGTCTATTGGGAACCTGAGCGAGATACGTTGATTGCTATTCCTCTGTTCATTTTCATGGGCATTATGCTGCAGCGTTCAAAAATTGCTGAAGATTTGCTCATCACAATGGCCCAGTTATTTGGTCCAATCCCTGGTGGCTTGGGCATTTCAGTGGTGTTTGTGGGGGCGTTGCTTGCAGCGACCACAGGCATTGTGGGTGCTACAGTTGTGGCGATGGGACTGATCTCATTGCCGGTAATGCTGCGCAATAATTATTCTCCCTCACTGGCTACCGGTACCATTGCTGCTTCGGGCACGCTGGGGCAGATTATTCCTCCTTCTATTGTTTTGATCATTCTGGCTGATCAGCTATCAAGTGCTGCCGATCAGGCTGGTTCAATGCGTAAGGCGTTGCATAAGGCCTCAACTGGCGAACTCAGCATGCCGAGTGCATTTGATGTGGGCTCAACCAGTGCAGGCGAAATGTTCCTGGGTGCGTTTGTTCCCGGCATTTTGCTGGTCTTACTCTATATGGCGTTCATTCTGATTTACGCATTTTTTAAGCCTAAGGCTGCACCTGCAATTGCCTTTGAAGGCAGCTATAATCGTGAATTCCTCGGTAAAGTTCTGATAACACTGGTTCCACCGCTTACTTTGATTTTGCTGGTGCTGGGCTCAATTATTGGTGGCATCGCAACGGTTAACCAGGCTGGTGCCATTGGTGCTGCAGGCGCATTGGTAATGGCTGGATATCGCTTGCATGAGGGCAAGCCAAGAACATATTGGCCCGTTTTACTGGCTATTATCTCCCTGATTGCCATCGCCATTATCCTTTCAAACTACAATACCAATATCAAGAACATCAAAACACCTGATGACAAATTGGGTGTGACCCTGGCATTGATTGCTACATTTGGGCTTGTGGTTTCGTTGATATGGAGTGGTTGGCGCGCTTTCAAAATAGATAATACCTTGCATGGTGTGATGATTGAAACAGCCAAGACCACATCTCTTGTTTTCATCATTCTGTTGGGTGCTGCCATGCTTACCGCGGCGTTCCGTGCATTTGGTGGTGAGGAACTTGTAAGACATTTCCTTGAGAGTTTGCCGGGCGGGTTCTGGTCCAAATTTATCGTGGTAATGGGCGTTATCTTCATTCTCGGTTTCTTTCTGGATTTCATTGAAATTGCCGTGGTTGTGGTTCCGATTGTGGCTCCCATTCTGCTTGCAGATCCTTCAGCGAACGTGACTGCTGTGTGGCTGGGTGTGATGATTGGCCTGAACATTCAGACCTCGTTTTTGACGCCACCATTTGGCTTTGCGCTATTTTATCTGCGCGGTGTGGCACCCGCGACGGTGAAAACTATTCAGATGTATCGTGGCGTGATTGCCTTTATTGGTTTGCAATTGCTGGCTCTTGGAATTGTTGGGGCGTTTCCTTCCCTCGTGAACTATCTGCCAAACAGGGTTTCACTATTATCGGAAACGGCACCTCCGCCGCGTAATCCGAAACTGCAATATTGCGTTGAAGAAATGCTGACCGGGTATTATTCCGAAAACGGGGACAGAATTACTCGCGCGATAGCAACGGCTCAAGAATTGGATTTGTCGGTTCTTCCCAAAAAATTGAAAAAGAATTTGGAGAATGGGTTTACTGAGGCCGGTAGTGCGATGGAATTATTAGCGAAAGCTATTGAAGCCGAGCAGGTAATTTCTGCGGCTTCTCCAGGCTACCGTTCCATTCACGATGAAGTGCGTGAATTGCAACGGGGTATGTTCCAGATTACAAAAGATAACAAAGACCTTTCAACTCGGATTAGCCGTCTGCGTGATGAGTCTGACAAACCTGAACGCCAGCGACTGGAAGCTTTACTGCAGGGCAATAAGGATGAGATTGCCAAGCTGGAGGGTATGATCCCGGCTGGTTGGGATGATGCATTCAAGCAGTATATTGTTTTGGTTAAAACGGAACAGAAAGCTCGGTTGACCTATCGTCGTGCGGCGGATGAAGCTTATGAGCCTCTGCAAAATGTGCTGTTTATTCTGGACGATGCAGAAAAACTTGACGCGCTTGAGAGCGAATTGTTCGAGTTTAAGGCGAAAATTTCTGCCTCTGAACCTCATGACATGGTTGCACCATTAGCGAATTTCTCGAAACTGCTTAATAAGGTTGCTGGAACGGGAAGTTTGAGATCTGCAATTAGCAAAGCACGTCGGGCACTCAAATCCAGGAATCCGAACAAGGAAAAGGCTCTGGCTGCGATCGAGAAGGCTGAGGCAATATTTGCTGAGGACAAGGCATGGCGTGCCAAAGCTGTTGAAACGCTTAAGCCATCGCTTGAGAAGTATGACGATGTTATTCGTGGGAATATTGGCCTGCGTCTGCAAAGTCGCTTGTCACGGGAACAGGCGCTTTATGTGGCCTCATGTGGTTCTGGACACAGGGATGTTTCCCTTAACTTCTGATTGGAGGCCTTAAATTGCCATCTGGCCTCCAATAAGATGCAACTCCAAATGATGCCAATCATCAGATAAAAATGACGCCAGTGGTCAATATCGATGACGTAGCTGATGATGATGTGCCAAAGAAATACCGTGTACGCAATTTGCAGATACATCTGCCACGGGCGCTGGCGAAAGAGTAATTTGCTTCCCACAACCAGCGTCCAGATGAGCATGGTTGTCCAACAAAGAAACCCGATCCAACCGTAGCTGAGGGATGCTTTCAGAAAAGTGTTGTGAGTGTTGGTGCCATACAGGGTGAAAAATTCCAGGGGCCCGATGCCCAAGGGTTTTGCTAAAGACACTTCAAGACCTACCACATGAAGCGCAAATCGACCGGTTTCTCCACTGTCATAGGACTGTACGAGTTGTCCACGTTCGGAAACAGATTGTGATACGTCTTCATTTTGAAGTGCGATTGCCAGCACCGCAATAATTGCTGTAAAGCCCATTGCTGCCAAAAACAAAAGCCGAAAGCGGTGATTTCGATCACGTTCATTGATGAGTTGCAGGCAATAAAAGAAGGCAATGCTGGCGACAGCCAATCCCCATGCAGCACGGGAAAAAGCTAGAAATAACCCCAATGTGAGAATGGCTAGCCAAAGGCTTTTTGAGATTACGCCCGTCGGGTTTTTCCTCATTATGCCATGCATCATGTAAAGGATCGGAATAACCAGATAGGGGGCAAACACATTGGGGTCTTGAAAAGCGCCTGAAGCGCGTTCAAACTTCGAAAATAGGGCGAAGCCCGGAATGTTGAAATAGCCTAAAATCCCCAGAACGCATGTGAGAACAGCCGCAGCCAGATAGGCTTTGAACAGGATTTCAATGCGCTTTGTATCCTTTGAGAGGATGATTGCAAAAAATACAGATGTCAGGCCAAGAAATAGGGAAGTGGCGACATAAAGGATGCCGCGCATATGGTCTTCCATTTGAAAGGACGCGATGATGCCACCAGCGTTAAATCCAATAATCAGTAGTAATAATGGTAAAACCAGCCGAGGAATGCGCAGCCCAAATGCGAACCAAACAACAATAATTACGGCCAATATCAGCTCATAGGGAGCAGGCTCAAATAGAACAAACCCACCAAGAAATGATGTAATTGCAATGATCATTCTTTGCAGCAAGCGTGTTTTCGGCCCTGTCGTTAGCCGTAACCGAACTGGCCGCTCATCCAGAGATGTTGAGTTTGCGCTATTTTGATATTGTAGCTTCATGATTGTTCAGATGTGTGGTGCTGAGTTAGTGAAGGGCGGGCCGTTTGGAAATGCTGTTCCTGACTGGCTTTCATTCCAATAGGTTGCATGGATGTGTTTTGCGTGGCTTTTGCTGCTTGCCATTTTTTCTCCAACAAAATGCAGGCCCAAATGATGCCGATCATCAGATATAAATGCCGCCATCGATCAGTATCAATAATGAAGCCGATGATGTGATGGCCGAAGAAAACTACATAGGCAATTTGCAGATAGACTTGCCAGGGGCGGGGACGAAACAGCAGTTTAAACCCTGCAATGAGTGTCCATCCCATGAGCGTCAGCCAGGATACAAATCCGATCCAGCCATAGGCCAGCAAAGTCTTGAGATAAATATTATGGATATCTTCCGTGTAGTAACGTGGAAATTCTAGCGGTCCGATTCCCAACGGATTTTGAATGGCCATTTGTATGCCCGCAGCATGGCGTTCAAAACGGCCAAGGTTGCCACCGTCATAATCCTGAATGATCCGGGCACGCTGAGTGAACAAGCTGCTAATGGCATCGATCTGCATAATCGCCAGGAAAATGAGAAGCAGAGACACAAAGCCAATCACTGCCAAGACGATATATTTCAGCCTGACTTTGACGCGCTTTTCATTGATGAAAAGAAGAGCATAGAAAAACAACAGGCTAATGACGGTTAAGCCCCATGCTGCGCGGGAGAACGCAAGGAACAGGCCCAACAGCAATACCATCAATACGCCTGCAGGAATAATTGCTCGTTTCAGGGGCAGGTTCAGCAGGCAATAGACCAGGTAAAGAATGGGTGCTGTCAGGAAGGGGCCAAATACGTTTGGGTCCTTAAATCCGCCGGCAACACGTGAGTACAAGGTGAAAGTACCAAACCCGGACACTCCGAAATAGCCCAGCAGGCCAATGATGCTGGAGAAAAATGCGGAAGCTGCATAGACCTTGAAAAGCAGGGCAAACCGTTTTTCATCCTTGGAAAGGGCAATGGCAAAAAATACTGAACTCAGGGCCAAAAAATAGGAGATGGTTACATAGACGAGCCCGACCTTGTAATCAGACATTTGAAAAGTTGAGAGAACTGCGCCTGCGTTAAAGAGCGTGAATAGCAGGAGTAGGGGAAGCACTGCTCGTGGAATTCGCAAACCAAGAACAAGCCAGACACCCAGCGTGCCCATAAGGAGCATATCGTATGGGGCCGGTTCGAAAATGACAAAGCCACCAAAAAAAATGATGATACCAATCATTGCATTTTGCCATTTA
>JAESUH010000220.1 GCA_016763155.1 Rhizobiaceae bacterium | reverse complement strand
TCACTTTCCAATGCTTGTTCAACCATTGGGTGCCAATGGGAGAATTTCAGTTCTCCAGCGCGCTTATAGCCACAAATGATCAAACGGTCGGCAGCCCGCGTCATGCCCACATAAAGCAAACGGCGATATTCCTCTTCCGCCAATTCCTCAGCACGAGCCAGGCTTGCCTGGGTCGCGGCAATGCCATCCTTTACTGTGGGTTGCCAGAGGAAAAAACCTTCCTCGCCCTCTCCGCCTATCTTCATCACCGATGGCCGATGATTGGAACCAAAAGCGGGGCCGCAAGAATCAACCAAAAATACGATTGGTGCCTCAAGGCCCTTTGAGGCGTGCACGGTCATAATTCGGATTTCGTCGCGGCCAAGGTCCAGTTCGCGTTTGATGTCTGGAGCACTGCCAGTAAGCCGGCTGATAAAATCTTCCAACCCCCGGCGCCCGGTTTGATCATATGAGAGGCACTGATTGAGGAAGGCGTCGAGTATTTCTTCAACCTCATGGCCCAAATGACCCACGAATTCCTGACGCCCGCCCATAGGGCCTAAAAGGCGTGCGTAGAATTCATATACGGGGAGGCTTTGAGAGGATTCCAGCAATTCGCTGAAACGCGTAGTTAGAAATTTAGCCGTCGTATTGTTTTCATTCGCCAGATAATTAATCTGGCCCCACAGGCTTCGCCCATCCCGATCTTTGGCTAATTCAAATAGGCCCTGTTCTGAAATGCCGAACAATGGGGATTTTAGAACTGCAGCAAGGGAAAGATCATTGACGGGCATCAAAACGAATCGCCCCAGCGCCAATAAATCTTCAACGGCCACATGCTCCGTCAGTTTCAGCCGATCAGAACCCGCGACGGCAAGTCCATCTTTTTTCATGGCCCGGGTGAGAGCGGTTACAAACCTGTCGCGTTTTCGCACCAAAATCAGAATATCCCCATAGCGGATGGGTTTGCCGGTGCCCTCCAGCGGTGTATTTATCCAACCTTTAATGGTGCGCGAAATACGATTTGCCAGCACGACGGCAGGATCTTCCGCACTTTGATGATCAAGTGGTGCTAGCCATTCCGAAGGCTTTTCTGATTTTTCTTTTTCATAGAGAGGCCAGACTTCCACCAGACCGGGATCATCTCCGCGAATCGATTCGTGAATAGTTGGGCTATTTTCATGGTTGAGGCCTTTGGCATTTTCCGGGTTTTCAAAAACCTTGTCCACGGCACTTAGCACTGCTTTGGTAGAGCGAAAGGAAAGGTGCAGATTAACCGACTCAAAATTCTTGCCCGATTGGTCCACTCGCAATTTCAGAGCTTGGGCCTGACGATCAAAGGCCTCTGGTTTCGCGCCTTGAAATGAATAGATAGATTGTTTTTCATCACCAACCGCAAACATCGTGCGGGTTCGCACGGCGGCATTCTCACCGGAGTGAAAATCCTCCGTTACCGCATCGACAATCTCCCATTGGCGCGGGCTGGTGTCCTGCGCCTCATCAATCAGCAAATGATCAATGCCACGATCCAGCTTGTATTGGACCCATTGACGAATTTCCGAGCGCTTCAGCAAGTTTGCCGCCCGATTGATCAGATCATCATAATCCACAAATCCGCGCGCATGCTTCATCTGCCCATAGGATTCTAGAGTGGCCAGGGCAATTTTAAACAATGCGTTAGAGCCGTTGAGAGTTCTCCAGACACGAACTTTTTCTGCACCAGCAAGAAAATCTTCGGTCTCCTGTTCAAGCAGCTCGGGCAATTCAGGCATTTCATCATGGACCTTGCCATAAAAAATCTTGGCTCGCGGTTTGCCGCTCTGGGTCAGCAAGATTTTGCCGCGAAAAATTGTTTTTTGGGCGGTGCCTTTGGCAGAGGCAAACTGCTCAATGAGCTCGGCCACAGTAATATTTTTTGCGCCTCCAGCATCCTTGGCAAGGCTTGCAATTGAAAGCCATTTTTCATCTGAAATATCAGAGCGGGCAAGGTTTTGCGCCTCAATTTCTTCCAGCGAGCAATCGATCTCAATTTGAAATTGCTCAAATACCGGGGCCATGGCCGCATCAATGCCTATATCGGCCCACTCTAGAAAAGCTTCCCGCTTATCGACCAGCGCACCGAGCGCCTTGAAGATCGCGTCATCCGAGGCGAAATCCATAGCCTTGCTGAAGGCTTTGGACAAAACTTCATCGCCACTATTTACGGCAAGCAAGATGCGTTTTCGTGATTCTTCAAGCAGTGATTTTTGTGCAAAATCGTCCAGAACCTCAAAATGTCCGGATACATTCGCTTCCAATGGAAACTGATGCAACAACGCTTCGCAAAAGGCGTGAACCGTCTGGATTTTCAAACCGCCGGGCGTATCCAGCGCCAGAGCGAATAATTGTCTGCCACGCTTTAATTGTTTTGCCTTCGCTGGCTTGCCTGTCGTATTTTCAATTTTCTTTCGAAGCGCCTCGTCGCCGAGCATGGCCCAACTGGCAAGCTCTTTGAATACACGGTTAGACATTTCAGCCGCCGCTGCCTTGGTGAAAGTCAGACACAAAATACGCGACGGCGCGGTGCCCGCAAGCATTAGCCGGATAACCCGAAGCGCCAGCACATAGGTTTTTCCAGAACCGGCATTGGCTGAAACCCAAGCAGAATTTTCAGGATCAGCGGCCCGATGTTGGTCATCCCGGGTTTTTTGAGGAACGATGATCTCAGCCATCTTCGCCATCCTCCGGATCACCGATCGACCATTCGCGCACGCGCGCCAAATGATCATAATCCCCGCCAAATTCTACTTCCCATTTGGGAGCGTAGCGGGAGAGATAGCCCTGATCGGGATTCTCATAAGCTTTGATGTGGGCTTCAAGGGAGTGCAGCGCATTTTGCGCAACCTCCTCAGCCGTTTCATTTCTGTCGCTAAGTTGGTCGACCTTCAGGACTTCATTCAGCCGGAGCCTTATGAAAGCCAGTTCTGAAATTCCTACAGCTTGATCTGTGTCCTTGAACCCGCCTCCAAGTGCAATTGCACCTTCCAATGGTAATTGTGGTGAAAGAGTTTTTGCTTCTTTTCTCGAAGGGCCGTTGCCACTCTTATAATCAAAGACAGATATCTGCCCCTCATGGGTGATATCCACCCGGTCCGCTCTTGCCCGAAGTTTGAAATTCCCTACCTGAATTTCTCCATCCACCTCGCAAAGAATTTTGCTGGTGAGAAGGCTTTGAGGTGCTTCCCACTTTAGATATAGGCGGGCGATTTCTGCAAAACGGGGAAGCCATAAGGCGGCGATATCATTTGGCACGTCGAAGTTTTTAAACTCTGCTCGCGCAATTGTCATGAACTGTTCAAACGCATCAGGAGCGGTTGCGTCGTGGCCATCACTATGAAATTTTGCCAGTATTTCGTGGTAAACTGTGCCTTTGAGAGCAGGATCAGAAACCCGTTCCAATTCTGGTAGGCCGCGAAGTTTCAAAATATGTTTGGCATAAATAGCGTAAGGATCACGGATCCAGGTTTCGATATCGGTTACCGCCATGCTGGTGGGGCGAAGGCTCACGGGCGGCTTGGGGTTTGGACGCTCGGCAGGAGATGCGGGCGTATCGGTTTTGTCGAGTATATTGACCCAGTGAAGGAATTGACCACCCCTGGCAATCATCGTCTTGGAGTGATTAGTTCCGGCAATGGCCAGCAATCGCTGCAACCAGCGTGAGGCAATGGTGGGTGCATTATCCACCCGCTGGGAGCGCGATAAAATGATCTCGTCACAGCCCAAGAATTGTTGAAAGTCATGAGCCGCCAACCCAACCCGGCGCTCGGGAGGAGCCATGGTCAACTCCGTTCGCATTACCCGGTTTAAGAACGGGTCATTTCGGGTGCTAGGCGGCCAAACACCTTCATTCAACCCTCCCAATATGACCAAATCCAGTTGCACTAACCGCGCTTCGAGCGGTCCAAGGATATGCAGTCGGGGGTGGGTGCTGGCGCTGGTACGCAATACGCTATCGCCCAAAGTTGCTTCAAAAATTGCCGCAAAGTCAGATATACGTAATTTGGTAGTTTCAAGGTTGGTTGCTTTGATATCGGCAAAGAACCGGTCATATTCAACACCGCCTGCCGCTTCAAGCAACACATGTCGACCAGTTTCGTCTTCTTCGGTTTCATAAGTTAGTTCAAGTGCGGTTTGGTACAATTGATCAAACAACTCAGATAAAGGTCGTTTGGTACTTGAGTTTAATAAGTCGGAAAAATATTTTAGTTTTTCATCAATTAGCCGGCAAAATAAAAGTAAGTCTTGCCAATCTTCGTCAGTCATGCGGCGCACTGGTTGGCTGATATAATGCCCGCCAGCACCCGGTTCCATTAGTTTTATGCAGGCATCCCCAAACCTTCCTGGTAAAGGTGTTTGGATAACCCCGCGCACAAGTGCAAGTTCAAACAGCTTGGCAAGCTTGCTTGCATCCTCGCTGGAGTATCCCACCCGGAAAAGAGGGTGCTTTAACAGGGATACCAGGTTAACCGCATTGCAGTTTCCCAAACACACATCCTGCAAAAGGCGTAGGAATACACCCGCGTCGCTATTGCGTAAGAGATTGCCACCAGAATCATCCACCTGAATGCCAAATCGTTGCAACTCGGCCGCAACCCTTCGAGCCAAAACCCGGTCCGGGGTGACAAGGGCTGTAATTTTACCTTCAACAGTCAGAGATTTGCGTAGCGCAATTGCAATTGCCAACGCTTCCTGCCGCTCTCCCGGTGCTTCGATAATCGAGATAGATGAAAAACCAATAGCAGCAGTTTCCGGAGAAATGGTTTGAGAAATTTCACTCCATTTATGGCTTGCCTCTGCAGGCAATAGAGCAAGGCTGATGAGTTTCTCACGCGCCTGTGCTGCGGTATCAGAACTCCCAAGTACTATTACCTGATCGCGTTCAAGGCCAATTTTTTCCAGCAATTTTGCCAAACCATATTGCGGTTGGGCAGGTGCTGAAACCGGTTCACTTGCGGAATTTCGGGTACGAAGATGGGCCCAGTCCTCACGGTCCATCTCCAGATCAAGACCCGGAAGGATAAGTGCGCCCTGTTTCATCTTTGAAATGGCTGATAAAAGCCGTGCCGAAGCTGCAATGGTTCCTGTGGAACCCGCAGCAATGACTGGCCCGTCAGAACCTTCATTTTGATAATGCCGGGTACGCTGATCCAGAATTTCCCGGCGCAATCGCGCCGGATCAATTCGGTTTTTCTCGAGCAAAACTTCCGGCCAGCCCTGCATGGCAATATTTAGAAATGAAAGGGTTAGTTGCCACCATTGGGCATAATCATCTGGAACTAAAGCCAGAAGGGAATTCCATGAAATTTCCTCTGTTTCCATCTGGTCCATTAGTTGTCCCAGATCACCGGCCAGCCACATGGCATCAGCAGGAGAAGACGGAATTACAATATCCTCATCCCCAAACAGTTCGCGCGTATCCTTTGACATGGCTGTGGTCCAAGACTGAACCATTTGAAACAATAGAAACTTTCGTTCCAAGGGCAATATTGCCTCCGGCAGGTTCAGCGCCACCTCGTTACCGGCAAAGAGCAACTCGTCTTCATCCGCATCGCCCAATGTGCGGATTGACGGTAAGATGGCCGCTTCAGAACCAAGCTCATTGAGGAATTCTGCCGCAAGACTGCGCGCTGCGCGCCTCGTTGGCACGTATATTGTGGCGCTTGCCAGAAGAAGAGGGTTTTTGCGTGGCTCAAACCCAGTCACAAGCTCGCCATCAATCAGCGCGCGTGCAGTGGTGCGCAAAAAATTACAGCCCGCAGGAATGGTGAACACATTGGGGTTGCGCCCATCGTGATCCATTGGTTCTTTCGAACTGTTATGATCGCCATTACTGGAAATAGCCCAGCCACTCCGCATTATTTTTCAATTGTGATTCGAAAAATACAGAGGTTTCAGCAATAGGTCAAAGCACTATTCGCACTATAGATTCTTTCTTCCAAAGGGCAGCGTTCAAGGCGGCAAAAGCCGCCCGGCGCTAATGCGCCGCGCATTCGCAGGCCCAAGCGCAGCTTGGATACGCCGTGAGAATAGAATAATGCTTAGAACAAAGCTCTAAGCAGCACTTCTTGCGATTGCTTCTTCTGCGTCCCTGATGGCTTCAGGTGTTCCCACATGTAGCCAGAGGCCATCCATATTCATGCCGAACAAGCGGCCTTTTTCAATGGCTTCATCAAATAGTAAATTGAGGGAAAAGCGGCCTTCAGGCGCGTGTTCAAAGATTTTTGGCGATACGATGGCCGCTCCTGCATAGGCAAAGGGTGCAGTGGTGCGTTCCTTGCGGCGGGTAAGTCGACCATCACCATCCATGGTGAAGTCACCCTTATTGGTATAGCCAACGGCACCAGCCACGCTGGAAAGCATAAGCAGTACATCCATTTTGTCTGCCTGCCAGAAATCCATCATGCGTTTAAGGTTTGGGGTGCAGCCCTCAATCCAGAACGTATCGGAATTAAGCAGGAAAAACGGATTTTTCCCGAGCATTGGCAATGCCTTGGCGATACCGCCACCAGAATCAAGCAATTCTTCACGCTCATCAGAAACAGCGATAATCGGGTGATGGCGTTCGGCCAAATGGGTTTCCATCTGATCCGCATGATGATGCACATTCACCACCACTTGTTTCACACCTACGCTTTCAACAGCATCAATGGCATGGTCAAGCAGGGCTTTCCCGTGAACTTTTACCAAGGGTTTGGGCAATGTATCGGTTATTGGACGCATACGCGTGCCAAGACCTGCAGCCAAAACCATTGCAGAATTCGGGCGGGTTGGATTCAATTCATGTATCGTGTTCATTATCATCTCTCCATATCTTGCGGACTTAGTGCACTATCGCTTTTCTATAAATCGCTCAAATGCTCTATCCTTGTATAATACGCACTTCTTGCCCGAAAGCTGTCTCTGCATTTCGGGAAGTACTCTAATTCAATTTTGCCCGAGCACTTTTTCAAACCAGTTTTGGTATGTGCCAAGGGCGGGGTTTCTAAAACATCTTTCTAAATAACCGCGCATTCGCGGCATATGCTTCAAATAGGCAGGCTTTATGTCACGTTTGTGAAGCCTGATAAAAATTCCAAGAATTTTTGACACCCTCAATGCGGCAGCAATTGAGTATGCCTTGCGAAGCTCTGTTTCATCAAAATTTGGATCAGCTTCGCTTCGTAGTTTAATATAATGATCAATGATCGCTTCTTCCAGTTCTTCGCTGATATTCACTCTCGCATCCTGTGCCAAAGATGCAAGATCATAGGCAGAAGGGCCGATCACAGCATCCTGAAAATCGATCAAACCTAATTGATTATGGCCACTGGCATCTTCTCGCCAAATCAAATTGGGTGAATGATAATCCCGCAGCACCAGGCTTTGTTCGCTCTTTTGCAGGGTTTCGATCAGGCCTTGCCAGATTTGATCAAACGGTTTCAGGTCTTCATCGTCGAGTTTTCCACCATGAAGAGAAGGGGCATACCAGTCGATCAGCAACTCCACCTCGATCTTCATCGCGGCAGGATCGTATTTTGGAATGTGGTGGGTAGTTTCTTTCGATATTTCGACTGAATGCGGCCAGTCGTTCTGGTGAAGATTAGCCAGCAAAGCTGCCGCTGCCAGATAGCGTTCTTTTATAGGAATTCCAGCGTCATCCAACATCCCGCCAGAGCCCATGAATTCTGTAAGTAGCAGCCCGTTCTCAAGGTCTTGGGCAAAGATTTCCGGGGCATAAAAGCCAGCTTTCCTAAGCAATAAATCTATGCCGACAAAGGCTGAAACATCTTCTGCCAGATGTGCAATTTGGCTATAGGGCATGCCGTCACGAACGGGCGGTCCATCGGGCTGACGCGCTGCATTCATCAATAATCGGGTTTTGCCACCCTGGCTTACCAATTCATAAGACCGGGTGGAGGCGTCGCCTGTAAGCGGTCTGCGCTCAACATCATCACCAAAGTTCTTGTTCAGAAATGCGCGAATCTCCAGCGATCGGTTGATGCGCGCCAAAAAATCGGCCGATCCGGAAATGCTTATTTGCCGTGAATTTCCTCTTTTGATGTCAATTTGAACATGTGCCATTTCGGCTGGTAACTGGCCAGCCGCATTTTGAGGCCATTCAATGATTGCAACTGCGTCCTCAAGCGCTTCGTCCAGGCCAAGCTCGAGAACTTCTGAAGCATCGCCAAGGCGGTAAAAATCAAAATGGTGAATCGCAGGGCTGGTTTCATAGATTTGCTCCAGAGTGAAAGTAGGGCTTGGAACCTCAAGCTCCCAATTATTTGCCAGATATCGAATGATGGCGCGGGCCAGAGTGGATTTCCCCGCTCCCAGATCTCCGATTAAGCCGAGGCAATCACGAGGCTTCAATGCGATTGCAATGTCGTGGCCAAGGCGATTTGTTTCATCTTCGCCGGAAATTTTTAGGGTAATTTCCGGGGCGAGTTTTTTAGTGTCGTCAGTGCGCATTTATGGGCACCTATTCTGCTGCATTCAGCGCCTGAATTTGTTTTTGCGGGAACCGACATACAAACCGTGCGCCGCCTTTTGGAGAATTTTCCACATAGACTTCCCCGCCATGCAATTTTATCAGACTTTGAACGATGGATAGCCCAAGACCGGTGCCATGGCGTTGATTGGCAACACCGCCGCTCTCAAACCGGTCAAAAATTGATTGCCTCATATTTTCCGGTACACCAGGGCCTTCATCGGCAATTGAAATTTCGATATCTGAACCAACTATTGCTGCAGCGATATTGATAATTCCGCCATCTGGTGAGAAATTCACCGCATTGGAAGCCAGATTATAGAGAATTTGTTGCAGGCGATCACGATCTGCAATCAAACTGATATTATTACCAGCGACATTCACCGTTAAATCATGTTCGCGGATCTGGGAGGTCAATCCCTTTAAGCTGTTTTGAATAGTTTCTTCCAGCCCGATTTTCTGTAAATCCAGATCCATGACGCCAGCATCCATGGTGGCAAGGTCAAGGATATCATCCACAATCGCTTTCAGTGTATCGGATGCCTCATTGATGTGCCCCAGATATTCATTCTGCTTGCTGTTGAGCTTGCCCAATGTGCCATTGGTCAGCAATTCGCCAAAACCAGAAATACTGGTGAGCGGTGCACGTAATTCATAGGAAACGTGTTGAATGAACCGGCTTTTCAAATGGTCTGACGCTTCCAGTGCTTCGGCGCGTTGTTCAAGCGCTCTTTCCACGTTAATGCTGTCGGTCTTGTCGGCAAAGGTCAACATTGACTGCGCCTGAGGCAGGGGAACCAAAATGAAATCGATGATGACCCCGTCATCAAGTTCCAACCGGCCTTCCAGCGTTTCGCGGGTATCATTCAACCCGGTTATTTCACGCACGATGTTCTCTAGGATATCAGGGTTATCAATGCGTCGGCCAATTGACTTAAGCAGCCCGCTCACATGTTTTCCCTGAAGTGACTGAGGGTTTTCCTCAAAACCCCACATGGCAGAGAACACTGGGTTTGAAAGACGCAATTTTCCATCGGAACCAAACACTGCAACGCCTTCATGCAAGTGATCCAGAGTTTCTCCCTGAACTTTGACGAGAGCATTATAGTTGCTTTCCAGCGCCAATTGCTCGCTGACATCTTCAAATGTCCAGGTGGTGCCACCTTGAGCCTGAGGACTGGAAATTACCCGTAAGGTCGTTCCATCCGGCAAATGCCACCAGCCTTCGCTTTGTTCCAGCGCTTGATAAACTGCTAGTTGCTCTCCACGCCATTTACGCCAGTCTGGCTGCTCTGGTAATTTGCCACTATCGAGCATGGCATCCAGAATTTCTCCGTGGCTTGGCCCCTTGCCCTTGGAAATCTCAAGCATGCCGGGTTCCAGCGACCATAATTTCTGAAAGCTGGTATTTGCAAATTGCAGATGCTTGGAATTATCAAATATTGCCACCGCAGTTGCCAGTTGATCCAGCATTTTTGCGTGGCTTTCGATGGTTTTTGACAAGGTATTTTGAACCGTATCCACATCGCTGCGGTCAATTGCGATACCGGCGCCACCATTTTCAGCGGTAATATCCACCACATCAAGATTACGCCGATCTCCGGAGATGACGGCTGGCAGGCGTCCGCTATAATGGCTGGAAAGTTGATGGCTTGCGGCAATTTCATTACGCTCAGCGCTGTCAAATAGCTGAATATCTTGCGACACAGCGGTTTCACCATCCTTGGCATCTACCGCATCAGCATAGGCCTGATTGGCCCAGAAGAGCTTGTTTTCCTTGTCTTTCAGCCAGATTGGCATATCGACTTTTTCAAACAGCTTTTGCACGCAATCAATGGTTGAAAGCAGTCGGGCATGGTCTGTTTCAAGTTTGGCAAGGGCGGCACGTTCGCCTCCCAATTCAATAAAGCGCACAAATGCATGGCCCCCGGAAGTGCGTCCCTGTACTTCCAATATTCCGCCATTACGTGTTTGCAGTGGCAGATCGAAACTGGCAGCGTTAAGGCGAAGGTCACGTACTGCCTTTTCAAAATCTGAAGCCGAATCAGCGCGCAACCACGTGCCAAAGGCTAAAAATGCCGCATGATTTTGGGGTACACCGACAGTAGATGATAGTGAGCCCAGAATTTCCGGGTTCTGTTCCGTACCATCCCAAACCACGATGCGTTGATCTGTAATGTTAACGAGAGCATCACTTCGCTCATGGGAAGCACGCAATATGGATAATCGGCTGCGTAGTGCCTGATTATCGCCCGAAATTCTTGATCGCTCGCGAATGAGCCAGCTTGCCGAGAGCAAGGCAAAGCTCATGGCTCCGCCAAAAATTGCCAGCATGGTTATTTCAACTGAGCCAAAGGGAGCTTGAAAAAAGGCAGAAATACCGGCCAAACTCATATCTGATAAGGTCAAACTTGAAACAGCACCCCCCTCGCTGGGAAGCATATCGCCAGCATGGGCGGAAGTGCCCAATAATCCAGTCATTGCCAGTGCTCCAGGTGTTACCCAAAGCCTGCTAGAATAACCTAAGTTGATATAGCTGAAACGGTGCGCAAGCCATTGCTTCACGAAGCTGCCGTGTCGTTGGCCTGCCCGTTCAAAACAATGTTGTTTACTACGCAACATATGCACATCGCGAAAAATAGATGTGCTGCAATTCGGGGTATCCCCAGAACCACTCTTTGGCATGCCCTTGGTCCTCTCGCCGCTAGATTCCCGAGACCGCCCTGCCATCGTGCCATTTTTTAAATTGCCTCTACGGGCGATTGGCTACTGATTCGTTTATAGTACTCAATTAGCGAATCAGCCGAAAGTGGTTTTGCAAAAAATAAAACCGCCGGGTTTGTCAACCCGACGGCTACTATATCTTGTGGATAGTGAGTGTTAAATCAATATCTGTAGTGTTCAGGCTTAAAAGGACCGTCAACCGGGACGCCAATATAAGAGGCCTGTTCTTCGGTCAATTTGCTGAGATTCGCACTCAGCTTATTCAAATGCATCATCGCAACCTTCTCATCGAGATGTTTTGGCAGCACATAAACTTCGTTTTTGTAGTTTTCTGACTTGGTATAAAGCTCGATCTGAGCCAGCACCTGATTGGCAAAACTTGCAGACATCACGAAACTTGGATGACCTGTGGCATTGCCGAGGTTAAGCAAACGACCTTCGGAGAGAAGGATCATGCGATTGCCACCTGGGAATTCAATCATATCAACCTGAGGTTTGATATTGTCCCATTTGAAGTTTTTGAGTTTTGCAACTTCAATCTCATTATCGAAGTGACCGATATTGCCGACAATCGCCATATCTTTCATTTCGCGCATGTGCTCAATGCGGATGATGTCTTTATTGCCGGTTGTAGTGATGAAGATATCAGCTGTTGAAACAACGTCTTCCAGTTGAACTACTTCATGGCCATCCATGCAGGCCTGAAGCGCGCACATTGGATCGATTTCAGTTACTTTCACACGAGCACCAGCACCAGCAAGACTTGCAGCAGAACCCTTGCCCACATCGCCATAACCACAAACAACAGCAACCTTACCAGCCATCATTGTGTCAGTTGCGCGGCGAATGCCGTCAACCAGTGATTCTTTACAGCCATATTTGTTATCAAATTTGGACTTGGTAACGGAATCATTCACATTGATTGCAGGGAAAGGCAGCAAGCCTTTATCCATCAATTGGTAAAGGCGGTTAACACCAGTGGTGGTTTCTTCTGAAATGCCAATGATTGCATCACGCTGTTTGGTGAACCAGCCCGGGCTTGCTTCCAGACGCTTTTTGATCTGGGCAAACATATATTCTTCTTCTTCAGATGTAGGCGTGGAAATCACATCTTCGCCTGCTTCTGCACGTGCGCCAAGCAGGATATAGCCTGTTGCATCGCCACCATCATCGAGGATCATGTTGCAAAATTGGCCATCATCCCACTGGAAGATTCTGTCAGCATAATCCCAATATTCTTCCAAAGTTTCGCCCTTAATGGCAAATACTGGAACTTCAACTGCTGCAATTGCTGCTGCGGCGTGATCCTGAGTAGAGAAAATATTGCATGATGCCCAACGAACGTCTGCACCAAGAGCAACTAGGGTTTCAATCAAAACCGCAGTCTGGATGGTCATGTGAAGGGAGCCGGCAATGCGTGCGCCTTTAAGTGGTTTGGACTCGCCAAACTCTTCGCGGCAAGCCATCAGGCCTGGCATTTCGGTTTCAGCAATAACGATTTCCTTGCGTCCGTAGTCGGCAAGGTTGATGTCTTTCACAATATAATCTGTGAACGCGCTCATGGGATATCCTTTTGGAAACTGTTGAATTCTTGAAAAACGGAATATTCGCACCAAACTAACGTCGACTCTGCGAATTGGGGAAATGCTTAGCAGAATACCGGCTGCGAAGCAACATCATATAAAGAATTCTTTATATGATGTTGGCGATCAAACCGGGTTTCCTATTCCCCTTCGCCAAACTTGTCATCAATCAAGGCTTTCAGGGCAAGAACTGCATCATCTGCATCCGGCCCACTGGCGGAAATATGAATTGAACTGCCGTTACTTGCTGCCAGCATCATCAAGCCCATGATGGAGGTGCCGCCCACCACATGTCCGTCCTTGCTAACAACGATTTCCGCATCATATTGTTCGACGCATTTCACGAATTTGGCCGATGCTCTTGCATGTAGGCCTTTTCGATTGGAAATCTTGAAAATGTGATGTGATTGAGCCGATTCGTCTGGCATCCGGATTATCGCCCTATCTGTTCCAGTTACTGACCTTGCAATACCTGGCTGGCCACATTGATATATTTGCGGCCCGATTCCTGCGCTTCGCTCAGGCTTTCATCCATATTGTCCGAAGCTCTGATACTGGCAAGCTTGATCAGCATGGGAAGATTGGCACCCGCCAACACCTCAACACTGCCTGCCTGCATCACAGATATGGATAAATTGGATGGCGTCCCGCCAAACATGTCCGTTAGAATGATAACGCCGCTACCACTATTAACCCGCGACACGCTATCAAGAATATCCTGACGTCGCTGTTCCATATCATCATCAGGACCGATGGCGATGGTTTCCATCTGTTCCTGTGGTCCAACTACGTGTTCCAGCGCCAACCGAAACTCATTGGCTAACTGTCCGTGTGTAACAAGAATAAGCCCAATCATAATGTTTCCAGCCATTGTGGTTTACTGAGCGCATTTTTACCGATTTGCCTCACAGTGCAAGGCAAATTTGAAGTTTATGCCGATTTATCCGCAGGAAGCAAAATGATAAAGCGTGCACCATGGCTTGGTTCCGCTCGGTTTTCGGCCCTTATCGAGCCGCCATGTGCTTCTACAATTTGTTTTGAAATCGATAATCCAAGCCCGGAATTCTGGCCAAAGGCCTCTCCATCAGGGCGGTCGGTATAAAACCTTTCAAACACCCGTGCCATATCTTCGGCCTGTATTCCTGGCCCGTTATCTTCCACCACGATTTGATATTCATCGGCTATCAGTTTCATGGAAACTGATATTTTCCCATCGGTTTCAGGCACAAATGACTTGGCATTATCAATTAAATTATTGATGACCTGACCAAGCCGCCCATCATGGCCGGAAATAATATAATGCTCATTTTTGTTCTTTAGTTTTTCAATATGTGTAGAAATTGCAACCTGCTTCTGGCGCCTGCTGAACTGGGATGCAACCTCAACAACGCCCAAAACCAGTTTTTCAAGATCAAAAGGCACAGAATCAATTCGCGCCAGTTCAGCATCCAGTCGTGACGCATCGGAAATATCGGTAATCAACCGATCCAGCCGCCGCACATCATGTTGAATGACTGCCATCAATTGGTTTTTTGCTTTTTGTGTTTTGGCCAGTGGCAGGGTTTCAACGGCACTGCGGAGCGAGGTCAACGGGTTTTTCAGCTCATGACTGACATCGGCAGCAAAGCTTTCAATTGCATCAATGCGCGCATAAAGGGAGTTCGTCATATCCCCCAGCGTTGCCGAAAGGTCGCCAATTTCATCCTGCCTGCCGGAGAAGTTCGGTATTTCAACGCGTGAATTCACCCCGCGTCTCACCCGGTTTGCCGATTCAGATAATTTGCGTAATGGCGTTGCGATGGCACTTGAAAGCACAATTGATAAAACCACCATCACGATGGCCGCTACCAGAAAAATGCGCAATATGGCCAGCCGTTCTTCGGTGACGATCCTATCGATATCCCCCCCCTGGGTTGAGAGCAGCAACACCCCAAGCACTGCGCGAAAGCGCTGGATGGGGAGGGCAACGGAGATAATCATCTCGCCTTTTTCGTTCACCCGCACAACGGATTTTGGTGCGCCGGTAAGGGCGGTGGCCACTTCTGGATATTGCGTGCCAAGCCCTTGGAATTCTTTATAAACCGGTAAATCTTTTGGCCGTAAGACCCAAATCAGGGTTTTGCGTATCCAGTCAGTGACGCCATCTTCTTCATCTTCCAGAGGAGCCAGATCGTAGCGTATAATCTGGCCACCTGCATAAAGGTGCCGACTGTCCAGAATCAGCTCTCCTTCGGGGTCATAAAGGCGTGCTCTGGTACGCGTTGGTTGTATTAACTCCTTGAGAACCGGCGCTATTTTTTCCGGATCAATCGGAAAATCCAGACTGTCGAAATTATCGAGTGTTGGCAGCACGCTTTCTCCGGTGCGCAATTCCAGCAATTTATCGGGATCGATGGTGATGGTGTTGGTCTCGACCGTTGCGGATACGGATATCGCATCGGCAATAATGCGCCCTTGAGTGAGCAAGCTCTCAACGCGTGCATCAACCAACCCCTCCCGGAATTGGCTGAGATACAATATGCTGGATAGAATAACCGCAAGTGCTGTGAGGTTAAGAGAAATGATTCGCCGTGTGAGCGAGGACACCAATGTTCGGCGAATTGCCCGAAAAATTGCAACCATTGGGCGGCGGCGTGGCTGGTTGGCATCTTTTTGCGCAGAAGACCCCGGACCTGCTTCATCGCGGGGCGCAGGGCTTTTGCTATTGCTGGATTTTTGCGTCACCTTCTTATTGCGTCTCTCCGCGGAGGTGTTTTTTGACTGGGCCAAAACACGATCATCTGTGCCCTTGTCGACCTGGGGGTCGTCGGGCAGGGATTGTCGCGAATTTTGCGGCTCCAGATCCATTCAATCTCCAATTACGCAAGGACCAAGAAGGTAACACAATCTGTGTTCCAGGTCATGACCTGGAATATCGGTCTAAGCGCTTTCGCGGAAACGATAGCCAACACCGTACAAGGTTTCAATCATATCGAAATCATCGTCACCTACTTTGAACTTTTTGCGCAAGCGTTTGATGTGGCTGTCAATGGTGCGATCATCCACGTAAACTTGGTCATCATAGGCTGCATCCATAAGAGAATCGCGGCTTTTCACAACGCCAGGGCGCTGTGCAAGGGCAAACAGGATGAGAAACTCCGTCACTGTCAGAGTAACGGGCACGCCATTCCATGTGCAGGTGTGGCGCTCCTGATCCATTACCAGAGAGCCGCGTTCCAAAGTGTTTGAAGAGGCATCGCCATTTTCCGATTTTGAACCTTGGGCTGGTCCGGCATTGGCGCGTCTGAGCACTGCCTTTACACGTTCCACCAACAGGCGTTGGGAGAATGGCTTCGTGATAAAATCATCGGCCCCCATTTTAAGCCCGAATAATTGATCGATCTCATCATCTTTGGAAGTAAGAAAAATAACAGGGAGGTCAGAATTTTGTCGCAACCGTCTAAGCAGCTCCATCCCATCCATGCGCGGCATCTTAATATCGAATATCGCCAGATCTGGTCGCCGTGCGCTCAACCCATCCAGTGCAGAGGCACCATCTGTGTAAGTCTCCACGCGGTAACCTTCTGATTCCAGCGCAATCGACACCGAAGTCAAAATGTTTCGATCATCATCCACCAGTGCAATTGTAGGCATATTCAAAATTCTCCATCAAATCAGCCTTACATATAGGCCATCGTCGCCATTGGCGCCAGAATTACGCACAAATTGTGGCAGGAAAGATGTGTGCGGCGCCAAGTTGGCAAGAATTGCTAGTAAACCTACTTAAAAATACTACTATATATCTAATATTTCTCTTGCCCCTAATGTGCTCAAATGCGATTAATTGTATCAACTATTGAATAACTCAAGCGAGGAATGAATATGGGTATTTTTGATTTTGTAAAATCTGTTGGAAAAAAACTTGGCATTGGTGACGATGAAACACCGCCAAGTGCAGTTGACCTGAAAAAGGATCTTGATAGCTATGATCTGGGCACAGAAAAAATCGAAATTGAAATAAAAGGCGATACCGCTGTCATCAAAGGTGAGGTTGCTGACCAATCGATCTTTGAAAAAGCAGTTGTTGCACTGGGCAATACGCTGGGTATTTCAAAAGTTGAGACAACTGATGTCAAAGTCGCTAATGCAAACCCAGAAGATGTGGTGTTGCACGAAGTGAAAAAGGGCGACAACCTCTGGAAAATTGCTGAAAAGCATTATGGTAACGGCTCAAAATATCCTGAGATTTTTGAAGCAAATAAACCAATGCTCAGCGATCCTGACAAAATCTATCCAGGTCAAATGTTGCGTATTCCAAAACTTGGCTAAGTAGCCAACGATTGCTGGTTAATTTCTAACCGCCAAAAATCAGGTCCAGTATGGTCTTTGGTTTTTGGCGGTTTTTGTTTGTGCCGGTCAAATCAGCCACCGGCCGGAGGCCAGAGTTCTGGCGAGGTTTGCGGTTAGCGATTTGTACGGTTCTGTTGGCATTGGTGATGATATCACCCACATTGCGTGACGGCCGTGCAGTGGGAATGATGGTTACAGCACTCACATAGCTTCCCGGTAACTCACCCATTGGCAGGTTTTTATGCGCGACGGCCATAAAGCTCTTCCAGCTTTGCGCCGGGATAGTGCCGCCAGTCACTTTTTTGGTCGGTTTGCCATTGTCGTTCCCGTACCAGACACCAGTCACTAGATTGGCTGTATATCCAATGAATAGCCCGTCTCGCGAATTTTGGCTGGTGCCGGTCTTTCCGGCGACCTGTCGACCCTGAATGCTCGCAGCTTTGCCGGTTCCGTTTTCAACAACATCTCGCAACATGGTATTCATCATGCCAAGTTCCCTTGGCCCGACTACCAGATCCCCATTCTCGCTCTTACGCTCAAACAGAATATTGCCGTTCATATCTTTCACTCGTTTGATGATATGCGGTGTGACCCGAAATCCACCATTGGAAAATGGCACATATGCGCCAGTCAGCTCCAACAAATTGACTTCAGACGTCCCAAGCGCGATTGAGGCATTTGCATGCAAGGTGGATTCAATACCAAGCCTGTGGGCAGTAGCCACGATAGTTTTTGGTCCGACTTCCATCACTAATTGGGCTGCAATCGTGTTGAGAGACTTTGATAGTGCCGTTGTAAGGGTCACCTCACCGCGATATTTTTTGTCGTAATTTTTTGGCGTCCAGTTACCAATTCTAACTGGCGCATCAATTCGGAT
>JAESUH010000219.1 GCA_016763155.1 Rhizobiaceae bacterium | reverse complement strand
TCGGTTTTGAATGACCATGCGTGATAGGGACATCGGAAAAACTTGCCAGTATTGCCTTGGCGATCGATAACAATTTTTGTCCCCTTATGCGGACATCGATTGTATAAAACATGAATTTCACCATCGGAATGACGCACCTGAATAACCGGCTGATTACCGATCTGGGTGGTAAAATAATCGCCCTTATTCGCTGTCTGGCTTTCATGTCCGACGAACATCCAGACATTGGAAAAGAGGTTCTTCATTTCGAGTTGATACACTTCCTCGCTGATATAGATATCACGGTGTACCTGATAGCCTTGTACCATATTCGAAATATCGTCGGCGGTAAGCTTGTGTCTTTGCATCACTCTTCCTCCTTTTATATATCCAGCACCAGACGCGCGGATTTAGCCCGGCTAACGCAAATTTGCATGACATTCCCGGCGGCTTGTTCGTCTTTTGATAATACAACGTCTCGGTGATCTGGCGTGCCACTGATCACTTCGGTCTGACAGATTCCACAATCGCCCCGTTGACAGTCAAACATCACATCAACACCGGCTTCTTCCAAAACTTCGATAATCGTTTGGCCAACGGGAATAGTAAAAACTTGGCCGGTGCTGCTGAGTTCAACCTCAAAGGGCTGATCATCACTCTGCGCTTCGGGAGCAGCAAATAATTCAAAGTGAATATTCTTGTCAGCCAACCCATTAGTCAGGGCAGCTGATTTCGCAACTTCAATCATCCCCTTGGGACCGCATAGATAACATTGTGTAGCCGGATCGATATCCTTAAACAGCGTCTGCAAATCCAGAGGCTTTTGATCATCGAAAAACAGTTCGAGGTTCTCACCAAAACTATTTTGAAGTTGAGGCAGAAAGGCCATAAAATCTTGACTGCGACCGGTATAAATTCCTTTGTAGGAACGTCCTTGACTGTTTAACTTGGCCATCATGGAGATGATCGGTGTGATGCCTATGCCGCCAGCCAACAATAAGGAAGGAGCGTCAATATCAGCGAGTTCAAAATCATTGGATGGATTTGAGCATGTAATATTTAGACCAACAGAAAGTTCATGCATTTTCATGGAGCCACCAAGCCCACTTTCTTCACGCTGAACTGCAATAGTATAGGTTTTAGGCTTCTCGGCAGGCTGGGCCCAATCAATCAGGGAATAAGAACGGCTTCCTAACTCACCGAGATCAAAATCTACATGTGCCCCTGCAGAATAAGATGGCAACGATAAATCCATGACATCAGCGAACTCGATCTGGCGAATTCGATCGGTTACCTGCGAGACATTTTTGACAACAAGATTGACGCTCATAGTGAAATCCATTTAACGTTGAAAAAATGTATGAAAATTCATATACATTGTCAAGCGCTCCTTATCGTTTTAACAATTGGAGAAATTCGATATGCAAGAAGAACCATTACAAGGAAAAGCATTAGTAGGTGGCAAGCCCGATGATGAGACGTTCGTTGATTCCTACCTGTTGTATCTTCTGGCGGCAGCATCGCGAAAAGCCAGCGAGCAATTTCATTCCCGGATTCGCCAGAATGGCTTGCGAGTTCCCGAATGGCGAGTATTAGCGGGCTTGATGGATAAGGACGGGGCCATGGTGACGCGCCTTGCGGATATTGCCTTGATGGAGCAGTCCCGCCTTAGCCATATCATTGATCAAATGGATAAGCGCGGGCTGGTCACGAGAAAATTCGACACGGATGACGGTCGTCGAAAGCGGATATTCCTGACAGATCATGGACGCCAACTTGCCACTAAAATGGTTGCCGAAGCCCGAGAACATGAAGCCGGGCTTTTGCAATCTTTGGCAGACACTGATGCTGAACGTATCAAACCCGTACTAACCGCATTGTTGAAGCATCTCAACAATGACAAGCCAACCTAGACTAGCGCTTCGACCCTATTAGAGGCCTTTAGGATGGGTCATGAACTCTTCTAAAACCTCAGGCGGAGCTTTAACATAATCGGAAACTCGGCTGACCCCTTGCCCCGTCATACGCTTGAGATTAACAGCCATCTCGGCCATTTTCATCACAATTGGAATGCCATTTATCACAGGTGCATCATCGATGGTGTGATTGTGAAATTTCGAAAATAGCAACATTGGAATGCCACCGCCAGGAATTAGTACATCCGTTCCGGAAGCTACCAGTGGTTTACCCTGCTCTTCAAATAGCAACCGAACTTCCTCTGCCTTTTCAGGCGATTCATAAGCTTCAAGAATTTGTCCCGGTTCAAAATTCATGGCATGCACGCCGGTTACTCTTTCCTTCAACCCATACTTGCTAATTTGATGGTGAAACCACGGAATGAAGCGCGTATTGATTGTCACAATTCCTAGCCTTTGTCCCAGCTGGCAGCAATAAAGCATGGTGGCTTCACCAAGTGCAATGACCGGGATATCCACCGCTGAACGTGCTTCATAAAGCCCTGCATCCTGAAAATGTCCGACCACAAAAGCGTCATAACCTTCTCGCTCTGCCTGAATGGCATTGCAGATCATTTCACGCGCGCATCGCATTTCCACAATCGGATGCGCATAGGAATCAAACGGCGTAATGCCTCTAATGTCATAGGTGGTGCCGGGTGAAATTACCTCATCCAGATGCTTGGACAACATATCCCAATATGTCTTGCCATTCTCATAATCGACATAGCTTTGATACCAAATTTTCATGACTTGAAACCTTCAAATAGATTGAATTCACTTTTCGTTCTTGTATAATATATGCAAATTCATATTTACGCAAAATATTTTGTTGGAATTGGCCTGATGGTGAAAACATTTTACCTATATGAATAATCTTCGATAAGATTGAACTAATTGTATTTAACTAGAGGAGCGAGCGGTTCGCTCGATTGAAATTTCATGAGTAAGAAAAGACTTGAAGATAGCTGGGCACGTATCGAAAGTGCGGCGAAGATTACTGCAAGTTTAACGGAAAAAATCTTGCAGGATTTTCCGCTTGAGGACCGCAACGTGCCCGTTATTCTCCAACGCCAGGCGGAACGTTATGGCGACAAGGTTTTGTTTAGCTGTGCTGGCGAAACACTGACCTTTTCTGACGCCTGCAAAGAGGCAGCCTTATGGGCCGGTGTTTTTGCAAATGCCGGTATCGTAAAGGGGGATAGGGTTGCAATCTTCTGCAGCAACCGCCCTGAATTCATCAAAATTTTTCTGGGTTGCGCCTGGCTTGGTGCGATTGCAGTGCCGATCAACACCGCCTCGCGTGGTTTTCAATTGCAGCATATTATCGAAAACTCCGGTGCCAAATTATGCTGTCTCGAAGATCAATTTTTGCCGGTGCTAGACACCCTTGATGTTGCCAAACTCCCATTGACCGAGATTTTTGTGATCGGCAATTTCGAGGGTTCGCAGATTACTGAAATTTCGATTAAACCCTTGCCTGCAACGGGCGAAGCGATAGCGCCTGCGGAGCTTGGTCCGGGGGATCCGGTCGCTATCCTCTATACTTCCGGCACAACCGGTTTGTCCAAAGGGGTGCTATGTCCCCATGCACAATTCTATTGGTGGAGTGTTTATACAGCTCGGCAAATTGGCGTTTGTGAGGATGATATCCTGCACACCACTTTACCGCTGTTCCATGTAAATGCATTGGGTTGTTTTTTCCAAGCTCTGCTATATGGAGCAACACAAATTGTAGGCAAGCGGTTCTCGGTATCTAAATTCTGGGACGATCTGGTCGAAAGCAAAGCAACGATCACCTATCTGCTGGGAGCGATGGTACCAATGCTTTTATCCAAAGAAGTCGTTCCAAATGAATCCGCCCACAATGTGAGAGCCTCGCTAGCACCAGGGGTTCCCTGGAATTTCCATGACGAGTTTATGGACCGTTGCGCCATTGTTCTTTTTGACGGGTATGGCGCCACCGAAAGCAACGCAGTCATTGGTACAGACGCTCATACTTATCGCGGTGATACCATGGGCGTTGTCAAAAAAGGCTTCGAAGCGAGAGTTGCCGACGAGCATGATCAGCCGGTTCCTGATGGCACAGCCGGAGAGCTATTGCTTCGCGCTGACGAACCCTATTCGATGGCCAGCGGTTATTTCAATATGCAGGATCAGACCATCGCCGCCTGGCGCAACCATTGGCTTCACACCGGTGACCGGGTGGTGCGTGATGCTGACGGCTATTTTAAATTCATCGACCGGACAAAGGATTCAATCCGTCGGCGTGGGGAAAATATATCTTCATTTGAAGTGGAACAGGTTCTGGCCTCACATCCATCAGTCAGCGTGGCGGCGGTATTCGCTGTAGATTCTGAACTTGGCGAAGATGAGGTGATGACGGTCATCGTGCTTAAAGATGGTGAGAGCCTTTCAGAAGTGGAATTGGTCCGCTTTTGCGAAACTCGCATGTCATATTTCAGTGTTCCGAGATTTATCGATTTTGTCGAAGATATGCCACGCACCGAGAGCGGAAAGATTCAAAAATACAAACTTCGCGAAATCGGGCAAACTGAAAAGACATGGGACCGTGAAAAAGCCGGAGTGGTTGTGAAAAGGTAAGGCACTTTGCAAAAAGCGGAACAAGTTTTCGAGCAAGAAGTGCGAAAACTTGTTCTTGTTTGAGAGCTGCATAACATCAAGTTGAAAAAGAGCGGGCTTGTCCCGCTCTAAATCTGTGGGCTATTGGACTAAATCCGGCAACCAGGTCGCAACTTTCGGGAAGAATATCAGCAGCGCCAATACCGCCAGTTCAATCAGTATGAATGGAACTGCGGCCCAAATGACCTCGCCTATTGTCACTTTAAACGGTGCCACGCCCTTCATCACATATAATAATAGTCCGAATGGGGGAGTTAGAAGGCTGATTTCCATGGTGATCAACATCAATACCATCAACCAATTGGGATCAATGTTGTAGACTGCTTGAAGCGAATTGGCTCCCAGGAAGAAAAACGGCAAGGTAAGCAAAAGCATGCTCACCTGATCCATAAACGCCCCCAGAAAAAGTAAGACTGCCATCATGACGAGTACAATGGTGAACGGGGTGAGGTCCATCGCCAGAATTTGCTCCAGCAAGCCGGTGGTTGCACCTGAATTTGCCAGTGCCTGACTAAACACCAGAGAACCAGTGATGATAAACAAGATCATCACTGAAACCTTCGCCGTTTCAATCAGTGCCCGCCAAATGTCTTTGAAAGAAAACTCAGTTGCTTCGATGCCGGAAATCCGGATTGTATTGCTGAAACCTCGAAAGACATAGCATGCAAATAAAGCTGCAATGCATCCCAATGCCGCAGCCTCCGTTGGGGCGGCAATTTTAAAAAATATGCTGCCGACCACGACGATAAAAATGATGCCGAGAGGGAGGACATATAAAAAGAATGGCAAGAGCCGGTTGATCAATCGTCGCCATTTGCCATCGTAGCTGAACGACTGTCTAGTCTTGTTTCTCCAGACTAAGTCTACATCTACAGGGGCATCAAACTTGTCTTCGTCGGCTACATAAGCTGGTGCGATGGATGGATCCAGAATGCAGCGACCAATGACATAGATGAAAAACAACACGGCCATCAACATGCCAGGTATGATACCGGCGATGAGCAGGTTAGAGATTGATTGTTCTGCCATGCTGGCTAATAAAACTGCCAGCGCAGAAGGTGGCACCAACATTGCAATGCCACCAACTGCCATGATCGGCCCCATTGATATCGCCGGTTTATAACCACGTTTCACCATATCGGGTAGCAACACAGAGCCTAAAATAGCTGTATTGGCGATTGTTGAGCCGGAGAGGGATGAAAACACTGTTCCACCCACTACCGCTACAATCGAGAGACGACCCGGTACCCGTGAAATTAACCGGTCAATCGCGCCGATTGCTCGAAAGGCTACGCCGGTTTGTAATAATATTTCGCCCATCAGCACGAAAAGTGGAATGGATGAGAGTGTATATTTAATTGAGTTATGAAATTCCATAGGCATCAAAACAAGAGCGACATCTCCACCGATAAAGATATAAGTGCCCACGATGTTTGCTGCAAAAAAAGCGAATGCCACGGGCAAGCCCATGAACATGAAAAAACAGACGGTGCCTAATAAAACACCAATCGCATAATACCATTCCATCTGTTAGTTAGCCTTATTTTCGGTTGAATTAAAGTGATCTGCGGTCAGGCCGTCTTTCCGGAAGACCCGGAACATAAATTCTATGGCTAACAAGAAAAACGAGAATGAGAACACCGCCAACATATACCAATTTGCAATTCGCAAATCTTTCGGCGGGTAGGTGCCATCCTGAAATTCCCACACCATGCCGCGGAATCCATAAACGCATAGCGCGACACATATACCTACGCCAATCAGATTGATTAACTTGTCTAGTGGAACGCTGAGGCTGAGGGGCAGGCTACCGGAAATTACATCGGCTTTTACATGAGCTCCTTTTCGCAGAACCCATGGAGCGCCAATGAATACGCCAATATATAGCGTGTATTCAATTGCTTCATGGAGCCACCATAAGGCGCCAAAATTCATTTTTATCAATAGAAGGTTGAAAGGTATCAGAATGGCAATGATGCCAATTGAACCCGCCACAAGGGCAATCAAAAAATCAAATAGCCGACCGAAATTAGCGTCTGTTGCATTCAAGTAGCGGGACATGTGAAACTCTATCTTAACGGGGTAATGTTGACAAACGGGGCAAAGCCAATTGGCGAGGCCCCGTTTGCATTAATACAATTATGCTATTTGGAGAGCAGTTTCCTCAGTTCGGCAGCATGTTCTGGAGTGCGTTCGAACGCCTGTGCCCAGCCAGCATCACTGGCAGATTTTGACCATTTTTCCTGATCAGCACCGGTGAAAGTGATTGTCTCCATACCCTTTGATGCAGTCCAGTCCTTCTGCTTTTTCAAGCTTGCTTGCAACTCTACGCTATCAGGCTCTGTACGGGCTTCAAATTCAGCAATAACCGATGTCACAACGTTTTTTTGCTCATCAGTGAGTGTGTTCCATTTCTTCTCGCCCATGAGTACGAATAGAGGAGATGTGTAGAACCCAGGTTCGACCCGGTATTTAGTCACTTCAACCCAAGAAGGAACCCAACCAAGTGCAGGCCAGCCATACCCCTTTACGGTGTTGTTCTCCATATAGGTATAGACCTGTGAGATATTTGATACCTGAACAGTGGCGCCCATTGCTTTAAAGAAAGGTGTGTAAACTGGAGACACACGCAAATGTAAGCCGCTCAAATCAGGTTTGTCGATTTTTTCGTTTAACCAAAGGTGAAACGGTCCAAAATCGTGATAGCGCCCAACAAAATGAATGTTCTTTTTAGCCATTAATTTTGAGAACAGGTCAATGGCTCCGTTTTTACGTAACACATGATAAGGCTGCTGCGTGTAATCCAGCATCAGTGATTCTGGGAATACATTGCCAAAGAAGGCGCTGGGACAGCCGGCAATATCATAAACGCCGCGAGTCATTTTTTGGACAATAGTGAAGGGGTCGCCAATAGCCGGTGCGCCGCCTTTGAGATCAATTTGCAATATGCCCTTGCCGCGTTTGTTGATTTCGGCCACCACATTTTCAAACGGCACACCAACCGGGCTTCCGAGCGGAAAGCAATTTGCGCCACTTAAAGTTATTTCGTCTGCCGAAGCCACCCCAACACTACCCATTGTTAATGCCAACGTACTTGCAAATGCAATTGCTTTGATGTTTTTGAACATTTATGTTCCTCCCGTTACATTGCACCCGTAAAGGATGCAAATAGTCTGGTTTCTATATGGTTTAATCAGGTTCTTTCCTCCACATTCGATCAACGGTATTGAATTTCCGAAAAATCGAACGTAGCAAATCTGATTTTTCATATCTCAAAATTTGTAGATATATGTATTTACATACTATCAACGCTCCGGCGATGTCAAGAAAACATCCCGCTCAAATATCTAGATCTCAATTTAAGCAATCAACGCTCCAAATTGTAGATATGCCGTTACTTGCGAGACATTTCCATTAAGCTTCCAGTCTTGGAAAGAAGAAGATGTTTATGAACAAGGATCAACACGAGATTCAACGTTAATTGCGCATTTTGAGATACACAGATGAAATAGGTCATGTGGCGAAGGCATGGGGGTATTTGGGGATTGGAAGAGCCAGCTTCTATCGTTGGCGAGATGCCTACCAAAAGCATGGAGAGAATGGGAATGGAGCGCTTGCGATGATGACGTGGTCATTGGAGCGCTGAAAGGCCGTGAATGCTATGCCGGGCTGGGTTTGGGCGCTACACGCGATCTGACAGCGCTTGTGCTGGTCTTTCCCGGTGATGATGGCAAGATCGATGTGGTGCCGCAATTTTTCATGCCGGAAACCAACATAATCGAGCGCTCAAGCGAAGACCGAGTTCCCTATGATGTTTGGGCCGAACAGGGATTTATCACGCTGATACCAGGCGCAACGATTGATCCAAGTTTTGTGGCATTTGCCATTCACGAAGCATCGGAAAAATACGATCTGCGAACGGTGGCCTATGATCGATGGCGGATTGAGAATTTGAAACGTGAATTGGAATTGTTCGGCGCAACCTTGCCATTGGAGCCATTCGGTCAGGGCTTCAAAGAGATGTCGCCGGCAGTGGATTTTCTGGAAAGATCGGTAGCAGAAAAATTGCTCCGCTATGCCGGCAATCCGGTGCTCAATATGTGCGCTGCTAATGCCGTGGTGACGCGGGATGCAGCGGGCGGGCGCAAGCTGGGTAATTCAAAGGCGGCTGGCCGGATTGATGGCCTTGTGGCGCTGGCAATGGCCTTGAGTGTTTCGAAGCGTCATGAGCCTGAGGCAATGCCTGCATGTTTGATGGGGTTGGGTTAGTGTGGTGCATGGGTTTGCAGCACGGCAGATTTTGAATGTGAACTGGATGCAGCGGCGGGATGAATTGAGTTTGCAGGTGGAAGGGTAAAAGCCGGTGGCTCGGAAGGTGATTAAGTCTAGCTGGATGGGGTAGGTTAGGTATCCCAAATACTGTCATCGCTGGGTTGTGTACTAAGAACTTGTGATTCGGCTCTTATATTTTCTGCCCGTTTACCATCTCCGTCAGGTAGTCTGACTGGTACGCTAAAATTAATTCGACTGGCAGTGTTGGTCTTGTGCTCGCCGCCGCCTTCTGCACCAATACCGAAAACTTTGATCGATGCTTTTCCGGCTCCTGATGTTTCTGCACCTACCGCCACATCAAAATCAACGCGAGTAAACGATCCGTATGTACCAGCAGAAAACAGATTGCCGCCTTGTCCATATCCGGCGTTGTCCGCGTTCACATTCATCCCATCTTCGGTTTGCTGTGCATCCTTCACGCCCGCAACAATTTGTTGAAGAGTGTTCGAAATGAAATCCTTTAGATCAATCATATTTGTCAATATACTTTCTAGTATTTGGAGACCTGATTCGTATATCGGATAAACCAACGTTCCACATCATCCTGCGGACTTGAAGCAGAATTAAAATCGACATACTGACGGTTGAAACCTTCAATCCAAGTGTAAAACTCACCAGGTTCTAATTTGCGTTTGTCTATTTTTGATAAATCTTTGTCTGCCAGCCATTCGTCAAAAAGCGTTGGAAGCATAGCCATACATTCTGATTTTTTCACGATAGTGTACTTTCAATCTAACCCCAGTCTACTTACACAATCATTTATCGTCCGAGCCATTCTTTTTAATGTTTCATTGTCAATCAACATTTGTCGATCATCAAATCTCAAATAACATGTTTTGGTATACCATGAGGTGGTGCCAATTTCTATTTCTGTACTGTTTTCACCCGAAACGTCCTTCACTAGCTCTTCGAAAACATAAGTGTAGCCATCATTATTTTCCTTTTTCAATTAACCTCACGCCAACACCGCCACCATTTTCGGCAATGAATTCAATGCCAGCAGTTTCTAGGGCGGTCTGTAGAGCCAGTGCGTTTGCTTTGGTCATTGTTACGGGGCCGTCATCAGCTTCTGATCGTCGAACGGTAGCAATCCCGATGTTGGCACTTTTAGCGATTGTTTCAGCTGAAATTTTCAGTAATGCACGTGCGGCCCGTACCTGTCCGCCTGTGATTGTTTTCATATCAAGTGATATCCTATTGATCAAATTAAAGGTATGTGATATAGAATCACTCACTTGATTTGATTTTAACACAGGAGCAACGCGATGAACACCCATTTCCGCGAACCGAACACCTATGTCCAATTTTCAGTCGATACTCGCAATAACATAGAAAAGGCCGTGGAGGGCTTGCTTTCGCTGCTGGACCAAATGGACCCCGACCCTGGTCTGGAAGCAAATGGAGACGATGAGCTTTCAATGGGTGCCGCTGAAAACGACGGCATGTGGGTTCCATGTCTCACAGGTGATGCTGATCGTGAGGAAGAATTGGAACACGACGAAGAAAGCGACCCCGGCGAAGATAATGGGGATCGTGAGCCATATTTAACCTTGAAGGGTTTGCGCCACACTGTGGCAACAATTCTTGCAGAAATGGGAATGGATGACAGAGCAATCGCCGATATGCTCGGCCAGAAGACTTTAGCCATGGCTCAGCATTATTCAAACCGGGCAAATAGAACCAGAAAACTAGCGCCAGTTATCAGGGATTTCGACGCTGAGGTGAACAGAAGGCGCACAAAAATTGTCATACCTACCAAAAAATAGTGCCAAACCTTACTACCAAATGAAAGAGAAAGGAAATATTACAGTGGAATATCAATTAGATAGGATGGCTGGGAATCCTGGATTCGAACCAGGATTGACGGAGTCAGAGTCCGTAGTTCTACCGTTAAACTAATTCCCAATATTACCGGTAATAGCCGCAGGTTTCTGCGGGTATTTTTACTTTCGAGGTGTATAGAGCGCCGCGTGTTGCAATGCAACCTAAATCGGCGGAGGTTTTTCTTGGTAAAACGGGGTTGCGATGATACGCTGATATCAACGGTAAAAATTGAATGCCAGTATCTGGGGTTGCGAGGTTCAAGGTCTGGCAGATTAGGAATTGGGTGTGAAGCGTTCTTCTGATGGTCCTGAGGGGCCACAAGAGGAGCCGATCCAAAAATTGCGTGAGGAAAATCACGCCAGTGGTGGGCGTTTCAGTGCGAATGCTGAACAAGGTTCTCCGCGTGGTTCTGGAATTTCTCCCCGAAAACGGGGCAAGGGGCAAACGTCTCGAAATTCTGGAAATGGAAACGGCTCTGAACGGCCTGCCCGGACGAAATTTCGGGGCAGACCGAACAATAGTGGTGTGGCTAATAATACCGGTGATGTGGAAAAGTCTGGTCCTGATGGGCGCAGACCCAACAGGCATGGGGAGAATAATTCCGGGCTTAATGGTCGCTCTGGCGGGAAAAACTCCAGGTCGAGAAACAATCGCAACAGACCAAACGATCAAGGACAATTGCGGAATGTGCGTGCGCCTGCGCGACGCACGCCAGATGTCACATATGATCCAAACGTAAGGCCGGATGATAAATCAGCAAACGCTCATCAAAATTCTGCGCGGCGCGGCAATAGTCACGGGAATAAACGTTCAGCCAGAAACACTGCAAATGATACCCGGCCAAAATACCTCTACGCAGCGCTTGATCTTGGTACCAATAATTGTCGTTTGTTGATTGCTGCACCTCAAGAGGTCGGTCGGTTTCGTGTGGTGGATGCATTTTCGCGGATTGTTCGGCTGGGCGAAGGGCTTGCCCACACGGGAAGCCTGTCGCAGGAAGCGATGCAGCGCTCCATTGAAGCTTTGAAGGTTTGTGCGTCCAAGTTGGAAAAATATGGCATCAGGCGGGCACGGCTGATTGCCACCGAGGCCTGTCGACAGGCCACAAACGGAGAAGAATTCCTACAACGGGTAAAGAATGAGACCGGGCTGGTGCTTGAAATCGTCAATCGGGAAACGGAAGCGCGACTTGCTGCGGAAGGTTGCGGTACGTTGATGGACCGAAAAGCGGATGCTGCTGTTTTGTTTGATATTGGCGGCGGCTCATCTGAGTTGATACTGATTGATAGAAACAGAGCTATGGGCAAAGGCGCGCGTAGCCATAAAAAACCAATATCCGAAAAAATTACCGCATGGACATCCTTACCATTAGGGGTTGTCACATTGGCAGAGCGCCATGGCGGGCGGGAAGTTTCAAAAACGATATTTAACGAGATGGTGGCTGAAGTCATCGGCCACCTTGATGCCTTTGAAGGCCGGGATAAGCTAGCCCATATTTGGAAAAAGGGCAGGGTGCATTTACTTGGAACCTCGGGTACAGTCACCACGATTGCGGGCGTACATCTGAACTTGCCGCGATATGACCGGCGCAAGGTAGATGGTATCTGGCTAGGTGATGATGAGATTGATACTGTGATTGCCAAATTATTGAATATGGATTTTGACCAACGAGCCAGAAATCCTTGTATTGGTCAGGAAAGGGCGGATCTGGTTTTGGCCGGGTGCGCCATATTGCAGGCCATTCGGATAACTTGGCCCTGTCGCAGGTTAAGAGTAGCTGACCGCGGATTGCGCGAAGGTTTATTAAATGAAATGATCAGCGGTGATGGTGCCTGGATTACTCCCAAAAAGGACCGCTGGCGCAAAAAACGGCGACGTAAGCCATCAGGAAATTCTAAATTTGGCCCAAGTGGGGACCGGAAAGGAGACGCATAATGTCGACTTCAAAAGGTGGTGGCAAAAAGCCATCCAGCAGCACTTCAAAACGCTCAAATATTCGCAACCTTCATACCAGGGTTAAAACGGCCAAGGGGCGCAAGATTTCTTCGACCTTGTGGTTGCAACGCCAGTTGAACGACCCTTATGTTCAACGGGCCAGGGCGGAAGGCTATGCGTCGCGTGCTGCTTATAAACTGAGTGAGATGAATGATCGCTACGACTTCATCAAAAAAGGTAGCCGCGTGATTGATCTGGGAGCAGCACCTGGCGGCTGGAGCCAAATTGCGGTTCAACTGACCAAGTCTGAACCTGATGATATCCGGGTAGTGGGGATCGATTATCTGGAAATGATCGATATTCCAGGTGCCAAGATTTTGCTGAAAGATTTTCTGGATGATGATGCTCCGAAAATGTTGATGGAAGCGTTGGGCAGGAATAAGGCTGATGTTGTGGTGTCAGATATGGCAGCACCCACGACGGGCCACCGGCGCACAGATCATATTCGCACCATGTATCTGGTTGAAGTGGCGTTGGATTTTGCCATTGGGGTTTTAAAGCCCGGAGGACATTTTTTGTCGAAGACATTTCAGGGCGGGACGGAATCTGATCTGTTGAAACTGCTGAAGAAGAACTTCACCACTGTTCATCACGTTAAACCACCAGCATCGCGTTCCGGGTCAGTAGAACTATATCTTCTGGCCAAAGGTTTTCGCGGGGATACATCCGAAAAATAAGTCCTGCATAGGGTTACTTTCACAGGTCTGCCTCCGAGGGTGTGACACATATGGGTGACGCAATGTCTCCACAACACGGACGTGTTTTGGAATGGTTTTCTTTGTTTGTGCGTTTGCCGAGCAATCTGTTGCTGTTTCATGGGCAGAAATAGACATTCATCCCAACCAATTTAGCGCTGGTTTTCATATTCTGATGGCAATTATATTGGCTGAGGAAGTTTGTGAAATGGACGCGATAAATTCATATCTGGAAGTGTTGCGCGAAAGCTATGATACCAGAATTCTGGTGGCTTTTGCAGCCTTTGCAATCGGCATTGCTTTTGGTGTGCTTGCCGAGGCAAGTCAATTTTGCCTGCGCGCTGCGGTGAGCGAATGGAACCCAAATTCTGCGAGTGCTACCGGCGGTTCAGGCAAAAATAGTTTGCGCTCGATGCAATATCTCAGCGCGATACTGGTCAGCGTAATTGGTGTGCAGATTTTACATTTCACCGGCGTTATTGATTTATCGGAGTCTCTCTATTGGAGCGCGCCAATCAGGCCCGTTGCCTTGATTTTTGGTGGTGCTGTTTTTGGTATTGGCATGGTGCTTGCCGGAGGCTGTGTCAGCCGGATGTTGGTGCTTGGGGTTAGCGGAAATATCCGCTCGCTCGTGACATTGCTCATTGCAGCCATTGCTGCTTATGCCACCTTGCGGGGAATACTATCTTATCCGCGCATCATGCTTGAAGATATTGTTGCAAGTGAAGAGGGTGCAGGAGTTTTAATCGAGGGGCGAAGCCATGTTTTGGCAATTGCCGTCGTGATTGCTCTCGCCGGCATTTTGGCCGTACTTACTCGTAAATCGGGTTCGTCTCGCGGAATTCTCAGCGGCTTGGGCGTTGGCCTATTGGTAACAATTGGTTGGTTTGCTACAGGTGTTGTGGGTGCCGATGATTTTGAGCCGGTTGCTCTAACTTCGCTCAGCATGATTTCTCCTCTGGCGGAGAGTTTGCAATTCCTGATGATTTATACAGGGGACGAAGTTCGTTTTTCAGTCGCTCTCATTGGGGGCATACTGCTTGGAGCGCTGGTTAGTTCTGTGATTGGTGGGCGCTTTAAGTTACGGGGCTTTTCAACGCAAGCCGCACCACTTCGTTATGCTCTTGGTGGTTTGATGATGGGGTTTGGCGGGGTAACTGCTCTTGGATGTAGTGTCGGGCAGGGAGTGAGCGGAATAGGAACGCTGTCGCTCACTTCATTGATTGCCTTTGCATCGATTGTTACCGGTGCAATCATCGCCATGCGCGTGTTAAACAGAAATCCTGAGGCGCAACATTCGTCGGTTGCAGCGCAACCGGCAGAATGATCAAGCTTATTCGGCGGGTTTTTCTTCAGTTTCAGCCGGCTTTTCATCAGCTTCAGCTGGCTTTGCGTCCGGGCTGTATTGCTTCAAAAAGGCGATCAGGTTTTCGCGTTGTCCGTCTTTCTTGATGCCAGCAAAAGCCATTTTGGTTTTCTTGATGAATTTCTTAGGTTTCTTGAGGAATTCGTTCAAAGTTTCTTCGTTCCAAACCAGACCTTCTTCGCCTTTTTTCATCATTGCCTTGGAATATTTACCGGCAAATTCGGCGTTGGTTCCGGCGGTGGCGCCAAAGACGTTGTTGAGAATTGGGCCAATTTTGGTCTTGGCATCTTCACCAATCGTGTGACAGGCGCGGCATTTTTTGAATACTTTTTTGCCCTTTTTCAAGTCAGCATCGGCCATTGCCGGGGCGGAGGTCAAAGCAATCATTGTTGCTAATGCCAGTTGTGCCAGAGGTTTTTTCATCAATGTCTCCAATGTTTGAATATACTGCGACGACTTTTATTGTTGGTGTAGAGCCAATGCAATTTAATTGTTAGAATCAGTCTAATATGTCGCGATAAAATGGTCAGCTATCCGATTTTGAATGAGGTATTTTCTTTATCATTTCATCCAAAAGAGCCCAGAAGAAATCTTCGCTTGTATAACCTCGCATACGCCCGACCTCTTTACCCTCATGGATCAACACAAATGTCGGGGTGAACCGCCCTTTTGTCAAATTCTTTAAATCTTCAGGAAGGGGCTTGTGTATATCAATCCTGCGCAGGGGGGCGATTTTTGCTTCCGCTGTTTTGGGATAGATAGGTCCGATCTCTTCTCGCCAACGTTCGCACCAGGCGCAATATTTCTGTTCCAGCATGATGAGCTCAGCCGCTTGGCTTTGGTTGATGGGTAGGCTGAAATTGATTGCCAGTGCCAGCATGGCAGAAATAATAGATATTGAAAAAAATCTGACCTTGGTTTTCATCAGTGCGTCACTTTCTAACTTGCAACAGTTTTCAACATAAAGCTTGAGCCTTAAACAGACAATAATACTAATTAGGCTTGCCAAACATATTGTAATTTACGAATATGTTTGACAAAGATCAATAGCCGGAGTTTCCCATGGGTTTGGATATATCATATTTTGCCGCGTTTGTGGCGGGGCTAATATCGTTCGTGTCTCCGTGTGTATTGCCAATCGTGCCGCCTTATCTGTGCTTTATCGCTGGTATGTCGATGGATGAATTGGCAAAAAGTCGCGAGAATAATGCAGCCTATAAAAAGGTGATTGCTGCCTCTGTTGCTTTTGTCATGGGCTTTGCCACGGTGTTTGTGGCGCTTGGGGCAAGTGCTTCCTTTATTGGCGGGTTCGTTACACGCCATCTGGATACGCTCAGCATGGTGGCAGGCGTGATTATCATCATTCTTGGATTGCATTTCCTGGGCGTCTTCAAAATCGGATTATTATACCGTGAAGCGCGGGTGCATGTGGAACGAAAGCCTGCCGGGCTTATTGGCTCTTATGTGGTGGGACTGGCCTTTGCATTTGGCTGGACGCCCTGCGTCGGGCCGGTGCTGGCGGCGGTATTGTTTGCAGCAGGTGCTGAGGGTTCGGCCCTCCATGGTGCGCTGCTTTTATTGGCCTACGCCTTAGGCATTGGCATCCCGTTCATACTGGCATCATTCTTTGTGGTGCCGTTTATGGGCTGGATGAGACGTTTTTCCAAACATCTTGGCAAAGTAGAAAAGGTGATGGGGGGAATGTTGGTGCTAACAGGAATTCTGTTTATCACCGGTCAGATGAACACATTGTCCTATCTGCTTTTGGATTGGTTTCCATCCTTGGGAAGAATTGGCTAATTCTCCCCAAGGTGGTTGTCAACGTCATTTTGTTCCTGTTTACAGATCTAAGCCCAGAAGAACAAAGATCGTATTTAGGCTGAACTAGGCGTTTTCCTTCAGCGATTTCATTACGTTTTCCGGGCTGGAAACTTCGTAAGGATCTTCTGGGCAATTGTCCATGAAACCTGACTCTTCGAACCATGCAGTGATTGTTCCATCATCAACGATAGCAGCATAACGCCAACTGCGAGCACCAAAGCCAATATTGTCCTTTTTAACAAGCATATCCATTTTCTGGGTGAATTCACCAGAGCCATCAGGAATGACGGTGATGTTTTTCAAATTCTGGCTTTCGCCCCATTTGTTCATCACGAATGCATCATTGACTGAAAGGCAATAGATGTCGTCAATGCCAAGGCCTTTGAACTCATCATACATTTTTTCAAAGTTTGGCAGTTGGTAGGTTGAGCAAGTTGGGGTGAATGCGCCAGGCAGAGAGAAAAGGATTACTTTTTTGCCTGCGAAATAATCGTCTGTGGTTTTTTCGACCCATTTATATGGGTTTGATCCGCCAATTGACTCGTCACGAACACGGGTTTTGAAGCTTGCCTCAGGGACTTTTGATCCGATTTTAGACATAAGATATCCTTATCCAAATATTGAAGTGAATTTTCGCTACCATAGCGAAGCTTTGTGCTCATTCAAGCTGATTTGCGGGCGAAAAACCAACCGGCTATGACAATGGACAGGCAATTGGTCGCAGGCTGATTTCGGCTGCTAATCGTTGGGTTTTCTGAATAGAATTTTCGCGCTTCACAGGGCATTTAAATAAACAACGGACTTACGTGGAATAGTTCCTAGCCCGCCTTAATCATTCAACTGATTTTTGATCAACAATGTTTCAGAATATCAACTCTAGTTTATTTTTATTCTAATTTTACCAATTGGTTAAGAGTTTCCATGCTCAGGTAGAATTTAAATCTCATTTCGGGGCAAAAAATGGACGAGATTGGTGTCACAAGACACAAGAAAGTAAAACCGGGGGTGAAACGCTCTACGGTTGCGCGCGCGGTATTCGCAACGAATGTGCTGTTGGCGCTGGTTCTGATTGCTCTTGTCTTAATTCCAGAATCTATATTGCAGGTAGATAAAGAAGCACTCAAATATATGTTTCTGATTGGCATTGGCGCCATGGCGCTTTGTGCGGTCTGGTTGTTCCGGTTGCAAAAAGTGATGCTCATTTCGCCCAATGAGCCTGTTGCAGAAAGCATCATTGCCCCGAGCGAGCAAGAAGATGATAGCGACGAGCAATTAGGTCAGTTGGAATATTCGGATGGGCTTACAGGGCTTGGAAATCGAAAGCGGCTGGTGGAGCGCTTCGAGAAAATGGTCTGTGCTATGGAAAATAGCGCCGATGATGAATCCGACAAGGAAACAGAATTTGCAGTTGGCATATTAAATCTTGATGGCATGAAAGCGATCAACGAGATGTTTGGGCGTATTGGAGGAGATGCCATACTGCGCCAATGTGCATTGCGTCTTGCCAACGCTGTCGATGGAGAAGGGCTGGTTACAAGATTTGGTGGCGACGAATTTGCCTTTATCTTTGCAGATATAACGAGCGAAAGTGATGCTGAGGAGAAGGGAAGAATTCTCCTTGAAATATTACAAGCACCCTTTGACTTTGAAGGACGGCAGGTGAGAATTTCCGGCTCCTTCGGTTTTGGCATCGTGCCTCAAGTTGGCAAATGCTTTGAAGCGGTCTACGAAAACCTCGCCAATGCACTTTATCATTCAAAACGTATTGGTCGCGGGCGAGTGACTGTATTTTCTTCTGACATTGAAGAACAAATTCTAGAAAACGCAAAGATTGAACAAGCGCTACGCTGTGCGATTGTGAACACCAAGGTGAAGCCGCATTTTCAACCGATCATTTCTTTGCAGGATGGTTCCTTACTTGGGTTTGAAGCGCTTGCGCGCTGGAATGATCCTGAGCTGGGCTTTGTCTCTCCGGGAAAATTCATTCCCCTAGCAGAAGAGCGCGGCATCATTGCGCCATTGACCGAAACCCTGTTGAGACAAGCGGCAGCCGCCGCTACCGCATGGCCTGATGAATTGTTCTTATCTTTCAACCTATCAAGTATGCAAATTGTCGACCCGACAACTGCGGGGACAATATTGTCGATCATTCAACAGGTTGGACTTGATCCAAAACGCCTTGAAATAGAAGTTACTGAAACCGCCATCATGAGCGACCCTCAGACTGCCGCCAAGGTGATTGAGGATTTGCAACAGGCCGGTGTTAGCATTTCGATGGATGATTTTGGTACGGGCCAATCAAGTCTTGGTCGATTGCGTGAGTTGAAGCTTGATAAGGTGAAAATTGATCGCACGTTCATTATGGAGCTGGGCGAGGATGATGCAGCGGTACACATTGTGCGCGCCATATTGGAAATGTGCGCGGGCCTTGGTCTAAAGGTTGTTGCAGAAGGTATTGAAAAATTACCTCAAGCAGAAATGCTGAAGCGGTTTGGGTGTCATGCCGCCCAGGGGTATCTTTTCGGCCGAGCACAAAACGAACACCGCACGATTGCCTATATTCGTGAATATATGGGTGATGAAGCCCTTGAACAGGCTAAGCGGGCTTGCGGTTAGTAGATCTTCTAGTAAAACTGGAAATTGTTTTCAATTCAACACTATTAGCTATTGGTTAACTATAGTATTCTATGAAATCTTCTGTAAGGTTTTAGAGGAGAGCCTGTAGATGTGGCTTGGGTTCAAGTTGACACACGCAGATATTATGGAAAACTGTTTGGCCGCCATAATTTTCTTCAAGGCTTTTCCAAAGTGGGAATTAAATTTCTGTCGGTTCTTCTAGTAGGGGAATATCGACGCTGCCACTAAAAGTGGTGGAAATGGGGTCGCGTGTGGGTTCGCGGCCCCATTATTTTTTTGGCATTTACGTTGTGGAGAAAACTAAAAGGCCTTGCCTTCAAGGGTGCGGCTTTTAAAAGATAGCCTTTGACGTGGAGGTTATCTTGGCAAAATTATATTTCAGCTATTCGGCAATGAATGCGGGCAAATCAACGTTGTTATTGCAGGCTTCGTATAATTATCAGGAGCGGGGTATGGATACCTTATTGTTGATATCTGCCATTGAAACCCGGGTAAAGCAGGGTGAAATAACTTCGCGTATCGGCCTGCATCAGACGGCGGATATTTTTAGTAGCGAAGATGATATATTCGAATTCATCCGAGTTCGTGCCGAGGGCAAAAATATTGCCTGCATATTTATCGACGAAGCCCAGTGGATGAGTGATGAGCAGATTTGGCAATTGGCGGCCGTGGTAGACCAGATGAACATTCCTGTCATGTGCTATGGCTTGCGCACGGATTTTCAGGGGAAACTGTTTCCGGGCAGTGCAGGGTTGTTGGCAATTGCCGATGAAATCCGCGAAGTTCGGACAATTTGTTGGTGCGGGAAAAAGGCGACTATGGTTGTGCGTCTTGATGGGGATGGGAAACCCATTGAAGAGGGTGAGCAGGTGTTTGTTGGTGGTAACGATTCATATGTGTCGCTGTGCCGAAAACACTGGAGCAGGCGCGAGCTTGGCAAGAACTAGGTCCTGCCTCAGGTAAAGAGCCAATAAATCTGTAAATAAAACCCTTTGTGCTTCAAAAATGGGGCTCGAATGCCTATGTTACGGAAGATTGTTTAAAACTATACGGTTGGATTGGGAGATTTTTTCATGGCTAGTTTGCAGAATATGGATTCAGAAATTGAGAAGACCCGGGCAACTGTTGAGGAAATGCGACAGAAACTGGAACGAAGTGGCAAGGTTCTTGATGAATTCGCCAAATCGGACACCATTGGGGA
>JAESUH010000031.1 GCA_016763155.1 Rhizobiaceae bacterium | reverse complement strand
TTACAAGATCCGATGTTCAAATTGCCGATCAGCGATGCTATCCCTCTTGCCAACAAAACCTTTGCATTATGTGCGGTATTCTAAGACTCGCAATGAATTTTGCGGTTGCGGTGAATGACCGCTCTGTCCGGTGAGTTCAACTGATGGCCGCAACACTTTATTCTTTTAGGAAAGATGGAGTGTAAGTCATGAAGTATCGTCAACGTACCTTTTACACTGATAAGCAGAAGTCAGAGATGTGGGATCGATGGCAGCGCGGAGAGTCGATGAGTTCGATTGGGCGTCGATTTGATCGTGCGTCATCGTCGATTTACCTGCATCTTGCTGTGACTGGGGGCATCCGGCCACCGGACCGCACGAGGTCCCGTTTTGCACTGACCTTGATTGAGCGCGAGGAGATTTCCCGCGGTCTCGTAGCCAAGCGCTCATTTCGCTCCATTGCGCGGATATTAAGACGGTCGCCCTCGACAATCAGCCGAGAGATTGGTCGCAACGGTGGACGACAGGCCTATCGTGCGGCACCTTCTGACCAGCGTGCTTGGGACTGCGCAAAACGGCCTAAATCATGTAAGCTCTCGTTCAACGCGCCTTTGTGCCAATGGATATCCCGGAAGCTGCGTTTGAAGTGGTCTCCGGAGCAGATCGCTGGTTGGCTCAAACGGGAGTATCCTAACGAAGAGCAAAACCGCGTGTCGCATGCACTGCCCGGCAGGGTATTGCGTAGCAATGTCCCGAGAGGAGAACGATCTACCGCAGCCTCTATGTTCAAACCCGTGGGGTTTTGAAGAAGGAATTGCAGGAATGCCTGCGTAGCCCACGCGCTATCAGGCGGTCCAGACACGCCACGCAAAAAGGCCTTAAGTTGCGCAAAATCAAAGATGCAATTTCGATTAGTGAACGCCCACCTGAGGTCGAGGATCGCGCTATTCCAGGCCATTGGGAGGGTGATTTGATCGCGGGGTCGAACAACAGCTATATCGCTACGCTTGTCGAGCGCCATTCGCGCTTTGTGATGTTGGCTAAAGTCGAGAACAAGGACACGCAGAGCGTGATCACAGCCCTCATCAAACAAGCGCGAAAACTTCCCAAGGAGCTTTACAAATCTCTGACTTGGGATCGCGGATCAGAGATGGCAGGGCATCGAAAGTTCACCATAGCGACAAACATCGACGTCTATTTTTGTGATCCTCAGTCTCCGTGGCAGAGAGGCAGCAACGAAAATACCAACCGCCTTCTCAGACAATACTTTCCCAAAGGCATTGATATATCGGGCTTCAGCCAAGCCAAACTCAGCGCTGTCGCACGTCAACTCAACGAACGACCAAGAAAAACCTTGCAATATCAGACGCCAGCGGAGAAATTCGAGGCCTGTGTTGCAGCGACCCGTTGAAACCGCAGGGCCAAGCGGTCGTTTGTTGTGTTCAGGCACCAATGCCAAGTTTTCGCTTAGCGAACACCCCGAGGCATTGTCTGGGCTTGAAAGCTCGTTACTCTGATGGGACCATGTACGCGGACTTCATCAGGGCTAGTGGTCACAGGTACCGCACGAAAGGCCGGACACATGACCGCGACCTGCTAAGATAGCTATCAACTCAAATTAACTGTTGCAAGACCGTCCACACACGACAGTATCATGTAAATGCATGAGTTCAAATTTTGATTTGTCAATTAACTGCCCAAAACTCAACACCTATGACATTTCCAGTCCCACATATTTTTCTAAGATCGAGGCGTTTGTTCGAACTTCTTTTGCAGAACCTTGAAAAACTACTTGGCCGTTGTCCAGGATAATTACCCGCTTGGCAAAAGCCAAAGCCAGTTCGGTATGCTGTTCAACGAGGATGATGGTATGATTTGCTTCCGAGGCAAGTCTTTCAAATACTTCCATTAGCATATCACATATGGTTGGCGCCAACCCTTCCAGCGGTTCATCAAGCATCAGGATATCTGGCTTGCCCATGAGCGTTCGGGCGATTGACAACATTTGTTGTTCACCACCCGAGAGCTGCCCACCACCGTTGTTTCGACGTTCTTTCAATCGCGGAAAGAGATCATATGCCTCTTCGATATCACCATCGTTACGAAGACCGGAAATCAGGTTTTCTTCAACTGTTAGAGAGGGAAATATATCCCGTGTCTGCGGTGCAAATCCTAATCCGAGGTGCGAACGCTTATGAGTTGGTATGCCTTGTACGTTGGCCCCATTGATATAGATTTGTCCTGAATGCAATTTGGTCAAACCCATAATGGTAGCAAGTGTCGTTGTTTTGCCAACACCATTGCGCCCGATAATTGCAAGTCGTTCACCCCGCGCCACACTCATGGAGATGTTATTGAGAACGTGGGTATCTCCGTATCCGGCAGATACATTTTTAAGTTCAAGAACAACATCCTTTGTCGCTTTAACGGAACTAGTCTTTTCACTCATGGCGCTCTCCCAGATAAACGTCCCGAACCCGTTGATCCCGGCTTATTTCCTCTGGCGTGCCCTCCATGAGGATGGCACCATTGACGAGGACTACAATGGAATTTGCAACCCTAAAGACCAGTTTCATATCGTGTTCAATGATGAGCACTGAAAGGTCTGGAGAAAGACGTTCAATTGCATCTGTGATTAGATGACTGTCGCTGGTGGGGACGCCTGCTGCCGGTTCATCCAGAATTAGAATATTCGGTTTTAGGGCCAGAGTAAGCGCCATTTCCACAAGCCGCTGCTGGCCGTATGCCAATTGTCCAACAGTGACATCGGCGTATTTAGTCAATTGAAAATCATCCAGAAGCGTTTCAATTTCGTCATCAGCGGCATAATTTACCTGTGATTTTCCAAACCATTTTGCACCGTAACCTTCGCGCTCCAAAATTGGCAAACGCAAATTTTCTCGTACGCTCATTTCTGGAAACAGGGTCGTTATCTGAAACGTCTTTGCAATTCCAGCCTTTACACGACCTGCTTGTCCCAGAGCCCGGATATCAATTCCATCAAGCAGAATTTGACCTGAATCCGGCTGTAATATTCCAGTTAACAGATTGGCGAAGGTTGTTTTTCCTGCGCCATTAGGCCCGATCAAGGCCGTTCGGGCACCGGGTTTCAATTGAATATTTATATTGTTGGCAACGGTAATGCCGCCAAAACTCTTATGGAGATTTTTAACTTCCAGACCGGCACTCATCGGGGTGTCTCCTCAGGCTGTTTTGAGAACCAGGTGGTGACCCATCCAAGTTTTTTTGGGAAACTGAGCAATCCCCCCGGCAGAAAGAATATGACTCCAAGAACCAGACCGCCTATTATGAAAAGCCAGTTGAACGGGTCAACGGATGCAGCGGTATGATGGACAATCAGAAATACAGCCGTTCCCAATAATGCGCCATAGAGCCTACCAGCCCCTCCCAATATCAACATGATAACGATTTCGGCTGACAGCGAGAAATCATAAACGTTCAGACTGACAAGCTCAGTGATTTGTGCGGAAAGGGCGCCAGCAATACCCGCAATAGCACCCGAAACTGTATATGCGGCCACAAGACGCCAATATACAGGAGCCCCGATTGCACGCATTCTTGCAGTGCTCTGTTTAATTCCCCGCAGGCCTAACCCAAAGGGGGAATCAGTAATGATATGCAAAAAGAATAGAACGATCATCAATAACGCAAACGAATACCAGTATCCGGTTTGACCGACGAAATCGAATTCAATTTGCCCAAAAATCGGGGCCATGACAATACCGGAAAGACCATCAGCTCCGCCCGTGAGCGTTTGCGCTTTGTTGGCTATCTCTTTCAATACTTCGGCAATTGCTATGGTAAGCATGAGTAATGTGAGGCCGTGGGCGCGCATGAGGATCAGCGCTGAGATAAAGGCAATCACCGCACCTGATAATGCACCCACACCAAGCCCAACAATTGGTGAGGCTGATATGTGGACGGCAAATAAACCGGCCATATATGCGCCGGTACCGTAAAGTGCGGCATGTCCCAAAGTTGCAACTCCTGCAAACCCGAGAATTAGGTCTAACGACAGCACAAAAATCATCATAATAATGATGCGCGTCAGAAAACCGAGATCATAAGGGAACAGAAAAAAGACTGCGATGCTAATTGCAATCAATAAAGCATAGACAGCAATCCTCTTTTTCAAAAACCTCATAATGGCATTACCGGGATCAGGCTGGGTTCTTACCGTGTTCATATCAAGATTTTCCCAGCAGGCCGTGAGGGCGAATTATGAATATCAGCATCATGGCTGAAAAGAATATGATGGTGGAAAAATCCGGCATGAGGTAACGCGCTGCCGTATCGAGAATCCCCAAGCTAATCGCTGCAAGAAACGAGCCTAAAATACTTCCCATGCCCCCAACTGCGACAACGATTAGAAAAAGCACCATATAGCGAAGCGGATAATATGCTTCGATAGGGAGCAATTCTGCGCCCAGGATACCTCCAAAGGCAGCGAGCCCTGCCCCTAGGCCAAAAGTTATTGCGTAAATTCTGGCAGTGTCGATACCGAGGGATGCTGCCATGTCACGATTATCTACTGCTGCGCGCAGATTGACGCCAAACCGGGTACGTTCGATGAGAATATACAGAGCAACAACAACGACAATTCCGATCAAAATTACAAATACCCGATGAACGGGCAAAGTTCTAAATCCAAGATTGATTGAACCGCTCAGATATTCAGGAAATTTAATCGCAAGTAACGTGGAGCCGAGCCAATAATTCACACTGGCAATGATCAGAAATGCAATTCCTATTGTCGCCAGAACTTGCTCCAACTCGCCGAATTCATAAATTCGACGGAACAGACTGAATTCCATTAAAATTGCAATTATCACAACACCAAGAATTGCAATTGCAACCGCTGGTAAGAAACTCAATTCCGCCTGCACGGTTAGCCAGTGCGTGAAAGCGCCACCCAACAGGGCAAAGCCACCATGTGCGAGGTTGATAACTTTCATCAGGCCCATCGTTACCGATAATCCGACAGCGATCATAAACAGGATCATTCCATATGAAATACCGTCAATAAGAATATTGAAAATGATCGACATAAATTATCCAGAAACTTGTAGAAATGACTATGGGCGAATTCATAATAAATGCGCCCATTGGATTGGTTTGACTATTTAGCTAGCCCAAGATCAGGAACAGCTTCAACCGTTTCAAACTCTTTGTTTATCAGCACACCAGCGTCATTTTTTTCCACACGACGAATGTAAACATTCTGAGTTATGTGACGGGTTGTGACATCTATTGAAACAGGTCCACGTGGGCTTTCCCAAGCCAGCCCTTTGGCAATTTCCATCGCCTTAGCACCGTCAGCTCCCGCAGCTTCAATCATCTTATAAATCAAATGCGTTCCGTCATATGCTCCTACAGAAGCGAGGTTGGTCACTGAGCCCGGGAACATTTCTGAAACTTTCGCGGTAAATTCTTTGTTTAAAGCGGAATCGTGAGTGGCCGAATAGTGATATGCGGTCGTAAGCCCGATCGCTCCATCACCCAATGCCTGAAGTCCTGTTTCATCGGTCTCGCCAGTTCCCAGGAATTTGATCCCCGCATCCTTTAAGCCATTTTCATTATAAGCTTTTACGAAGGCAAATGTTGGAGGTCCTACAGGCAGAAACCCAAAAACGGCATCTGGTGACTTGTCTTTAATTTGCTGCATGAATGGGGCAAAATCAGCGGTTGAAAGCGCCATCTGCATGGCGTCAATAACTTTGCCACCCTTCTTTTCAAAGGCTACTTTGAAAGCATTTTGTGCATCGCGACCTGGCGCATAATCTGATACGGCTGTCACTACAGTTTTAATACCTTGGTCCCAAGCCCAATTGGCCATTGGTACGGACACTTGCCAAAGAGTGAAGCCAGTGCGTGCAAAATAATCTGATTTGGTTGTGATCATTGAGGTCGCTGCATTGAAGATAATTGCTGGTTTCTTGGCCTTATTGATCAGCGGAGCGACCGCCAACGCATTGGGTGTGAATGTGAAACCTGCCAGATAATCAACGCGGTCTTTAATCAGCAATTCCTGGGCAAGGGATTTCGCAACGTCGGGTTTTGGTCCACCAGAATCTTTGTAGATGAATTCAACAGTATGTTCCCCGGCTTTGTTACCATGTTGCGCCACATAGACTTTAATAGCTTCCTGAAACTGTTTGCCCCAAATGGCAAATGGCCCAGAAAATGGTGCTATCACACCAACTTTGATCGTATCGGCAACAGCCCCCCCTGTAAGGCCAGCCGTTAGCGTTAGCGCCAGGCCGATTGTTCTAATTGTCTTTTTCATTTTCTTCTCCCTATTTTATTAAAATATTTCTTCGAATGATTATTGCTTGAGCAGGTAATCTAACGAGTTAATTTACTTTTTGATTTTTAGACATGAACGGAATTTCACTTTCCATTGAACGCAATAATTGGAGGTAACGCGTGGCACATAGCGAATGCTCAAGAGCGAGTGCTTGCGCACGAGTCCCCTTGCCGTAACGAATAGCTTCGACAATCATGCGGTGTTGTTCCTGAGCCATAATCAATATTCTCTTAACTGCTGGCATATTCAGACTTAATGATTTGACAAATGCGTTAGGAGAAGCAAAGGGAAGCGTTTTAATGTGTTTCAAGCCACGCTCAACGATTTGACTACCAGATGCCTCCAGCAGCAAATTGTGAAATTGATCGTTTAACTTTACATATGCGTCCTGATCTGTTGCTTGGGTTACCCCACTAACAACATCATCCAGTTCAACAACGCATTTTTGCATTTCAGCAATAATTGCTGGTGTGGCTTTGCCTTCGGCAGCGAGCCGCGCGGCCATTCCTTCCAGCGAACCTCTAACTTCGATAGCCTGAAACATATCTTCTTCTGAAAAGGCACGCACAACATATGAACTCTTTCCGTGCCTCTCCAATAACCCCTCTTCAAATGTTTGCATCAGTGCCATACGAGCTGGTGTTCTGGATACGCCAAAATATTTGATAATCAGTGGTTCAGACACCCGAGTGCCGGGTATCAATTCCCCATCAACGATTAGTCCTCGCAACCCGAGAATTGCCTTCAGTGTCTGGGATTTTGCGCTTTCATTTTCCATTGTTGTTCTCCTGAAACGGCATTTCGGACTGTCTGTCATATCCAACTAGGTTACGGCGTGTAAGTTTGCCCGACGATTGTCAGTTTTATAGGGAGCAGGCGCAACTATTGCTCTGATCTCCTTTTGGGGGCTGCCTGGGTTGCCCCAAATTATGGAAACCTTTGTACCGGGTTCGGCGTAAGCCGCATCTATCGTGCACAAGGATAACATTTCCCGGAAAAAATAACTGTAGCCACGAGAAGTGGTTACCCCAATTTCGGAGCCATCTATCATGACTTTATCCGCATACATAAATCCGCGCTGATCGCGTGGTATTTCCATGTAGTCATATGGGACATCCTTTCTATACAAAGATGCTTGAACATCCTGAACATCTTCAGAATTCCAAACAAGCGTTCTCATAAGTCGGGTAGGGTTTTCAACCTCAGAGATCAGTGCTTCTTTACCAATGAATTCATGCTGAAGATCTACCCGCTTTCCCCATCCAAGTTCGACGGGATTACGGTACCATTCTTTCACATCGTTTCCCTCAAAGCTGCCAGCGATGTTAAATGTAGATGCAAAAGAAGGCATTGCAGCTTTAAATTCTGCCAAAAACTCTGCCTTATCGTCGCCAAATATAGCTGGCAAATAATCTGTTACGATCGTTGGAAAACAAGCTTCCAAGTGGTTGATCATTACAGTTCTACCACCTATTTTTTTAATACCTAAATCTGCTCCAGCTTCCATAATGGCTTCTGTAATTTCGGTTTTATGTTCAACAGGGCCTTGCAATTCAAAGCCAATCTCTCCGGCCATACCTTGGCGGAGAGCCAGCATTTCGTGACCTCTGATTTTGATTTTGCCATTATGCATAAACTTGATATCACGTAGACTTTGGCCACTGGCTTTTTCAACCACCTGCAATGCAGTTGGTCCAGACACTTGCAAATTGAACCAATCATCAACTTCCGAAGTTGCGTTGTAGTTTCCACGCCGCAGATTGTAGTCTACCCAAAATCCTCCACGACCGAAAAGCATGAACTCTTCTTCACCCAAACGTGTAAGAATGCCTTCAGATATTACCATTCCATCTTCATTTGTATGAATAACGTGCTTTGACTGATTCAGCGCAAATTGGTCAAAGTTGTTAACCGAAACATCTGAGAAAAGCTTTAAAACATCAGGCCCTCTAAACCGGCGTTCCCACAGGAATGACCAATCCCCAATATAGCAAGTTTCCTTCCAGGACATACTTTCATCTTGCCAATCAGTGTATTCTGGCTTCCCAAAGCGAGAAGTGAAATGGCCTTCTGGTGTTTTTCTCATATCTTGGATCGACATTAAATACTCCTAATTTGTCAGCTAGGTGCTGGACAACCTACACCCTTCACCCGAGACATTAACTCAATGAATTCGGGATACTTTCGCAATTGGCAATACCCAGAAACGTATACGTTGTCGAATCTTTTTCTCGTATTTCGTGAAATTTTCCTCAAAATTTGTAAATTTTTGTCTAATTTGTATACGTTTTAAGAAAATCTCCACCTTCTAAATTTATCTAAACTCCAAAATATGCAGTTTGGCTTTATGGTAGTTGTTATGAGACAGATGATGGTGATGGCTCTGTCTCGTCAAATATAGTGATTGTCGCGCTTGACCAATTGATGCAAAAAAAACATTATTTGACGCAAACTTTCCTCCAAAATTTTACGCAAAATTCAAATGAATACGATTTTTGTGGTTGTCAATTCCAACAAACTGCGAACGTTAACCCCAAAAACACTTACTCCCCACATACGCTAGTTGTGATCTCAACTAATGATTTATCAAACATTCAGTTGTTATGTCAACTAATTTATCTACCTTAGGAACAAGGTTAGCAAGATGCACTTTTGTGTTGACATCACAACTCGCGCTATGCCATTTCGTTTTAATACGGCAAATGAGCTGCCATCTGAATTATGGGAGAAATTCACGAAACCTGCTTCTGACAAAGCCACAATTATTCTTATCGGCACTTCGATGCCCCAACATCTTGATGACGCGATGGTTCAGATACCATGTTCGTTATTATTCCACTCAACACAAAGGCACCAATTATGGTAAATAACGAAAATCAGCCTCACTCATTAAGCGACCTTCTGGCAAAAATCCCCAACGTCGTAGACCATCTATTCAAAAACCCGCCTAAGAATGCGTTGACGATATTTACGCAAATGATGCCTGGTGAGGCGGTTCGCCCAGAGTTTACGACATGGCGTGATGAGCAATGGTCTTGGCGAAATACCATCGCGTTACACGATCAAAGCTATCACATGCAATCACTGCATTTGCGCGGTAAAGGTGCACTCGAATTATGCCAACACCTGTCTGTAAACACCTTCAAAAATTTTGGAGTGGGTGCCGCAAAGCAATTGCTTGCTTGTTCGCCAGATGGATATGTAATTGGTGATGCCATTCTATATCGCCTTGAAGAAGACCATTTTATTGTTGTCGGCAACCCGTCCACGACAGACTGGGTAGAATACAACGCTCAGGCTCTCGATTATGACGTCACAGCAGAACTTGACCCTATGTGGGCGTTAAACAAAGACAAGAAACGCAACTTTTATCGTTATCAGGTTGAGGGTCCAAATGCATGGAAGCTGCTAGAAGAACTACATGGAGGCCCACTACCGGAAATCAAGTTTTTCAAATCTGACACCATCACCATTGCTGGATGCAAAGTGCGGGGCATGCGCCACACAATGGGTGGCGTTCCAGGACTTGAATTATCCGGGCCATGGGATGATCGTAAAACAGTAAAAAGAGCGCTTGTTGCAGCGGGCAAGAAATACGGCCTTCGCCAGATTGGCTCCATTGCCTATTTTACCACCGTCATTGAATCCGGATGGTGGGCAGTGCCCGTATCGGCGGTCTACACAAGCCCGGCAATGGAAGGATATCGCAATTGGTTATCTGCCAAGAATGCAGCAATGCGCATGTCACTTGGGGGCAGCTTTTATTCGCCCGATATCGAAGACTATTACCTAACACCTTATGATTTGAACTATGGGCATTTGGTCAAATTCGACCATGACTATATCGGTCGCGAAGCCTTGGAGAAAATCAAGGATGAGCCACACAGAAAAAAGGTGACGCTTATCTGGAATGCGGAAGACGTTATGAGCGTTGTACAAAGCCAGTTGGAAGATGACGGCAGACCGCTGCCAATCACCATGCCGTTGGCAGCAATTGCTCGCATGCACTACGATAAAGTGACGGACAAAAATGGCAAAATGATCGGCGTTGCAACCTATCCTGGTTATTCTGCGAATGAACGGGCAATGATGTCGCTTGCCAGTATAGATGAAGAGTTGGCGGAACACGGCACAGAAGTGGTCCTGATATGGGGAGAAGATGGAGGCGGCGAACGCAGTGCGGGGAACATTGAGCCACATGAACAGGTAAAGATCCGCGCAATTGTGGCTCCATGCCCAATTAGTCAGGCTGCCCAGTCCTATCGCAGTGATATTGGTGTGAAGCGAGGCTCTTTGGGGACGGCGTAAATCACGCCAGCCCCTCGGGGTGATCCCATGGCGCAATGACTAACAAAAGCGGATTGGAATGAGACAATGACGGATTTGACAAATAGGGCAGAACAGACCCGAACCAAGTGGAAAGAAGTTCTCGACAATTTTCACGAGGAACGTAGCGAGCCGACGAGTGACCTCTATTGGTCAGAAAAGGATACTTGGTCCCGCTCCCGTATCCGGGAAGTTCAAGATACAAAGCTCAAAGCATTGACGCCGTTCCTTTATGAAAACAGCGCTTTTTATCGCCGTCGCTTCGATAAATTGGGGCTTGCGCCAACCGATATCAAAACTGTCGATGAGTTGATATCCAAATGGCCGGTGGTTACCAAGCAGGAAATGATGGACGATGCCATCGCCCATCCGCCATATGGCACCTACACCACCTGCGGTGAGGATGAATGGAATGATCGAGGATGGATGCTATTTTCATCCTCTGGTTCCACCGGTGTTCCAAGGGTCTTCCGATACACACATTATGATCGGAAATATTGGGAACAAGCCAATGCACGGGCACTATATTCTGGTGGATTGCGCAAGGGAGACAGCGCGCTTCCTATGGTTGGGTTTGGTCCTCATGTATTTGCTTGGGGGGTTCAATACACACTGGCTGCAATGGGGCTTCCGGTTATTCCTGGTGGCGGAATAGATAGTAAAGCACGTGCCAGCTTTATCGAACGCTTCAAACCAACCGTGCTGGTGTGCACGCCCTCTTATGCGATGTATCTGGCGCGCGTTATGCAGGAAATGGGCGACGATCCGGCCAAAACATCTGTGCGCTGGCTCGTCACCGGAGGAGAGCCTTTCTCCGGAGTGGAAGGCACTCTGGAAAGAATGCAGGATCTTTGGGGAGCAAATATCATTGAATTTTACGGTTGCACGGAAGCCTCTCCCCATTGCGGTGGTTATTCCTGTCCCGAATATCAAACAGGCGACGAGAATTTCATTCATTTAATGGAAGATATCCAAATTTGGGAGACCGTCGACGATAACACAATGCTGCCCGTCAGGGAGGGTGAGCGTGGCCTGACAGTTTGCACAAATCTAAATTCAGAAAGCTCTGCACAGCTTCGATTTTTGGTCGGCGATTATACCCGGCTCTCAACAGAACCTTGCGGCTGTGGCCGCAACCACATCAAGGGCATGGGGTGCATAACAGGGAGATCCGATGACCTCATCAACTTGAGGGGTATCAAATTTTTCCCAGTGCAAATCGAGGAAGCCGTTCGCTCAGTGGCAGGAACTGGAGACGAATTTCAGATCAATCTTCAAACTCTACCCAGTGGGCTGGATGTTATGAAAGTACAGGTTGAGCATTTGGATGCACAAGTGGCCGATGTTATTGCAAATGAAATCCGGAGCCGATGTGAAGTGCGTTGTGAAGTGGAGGTCCTTGCGCCTAACACCCTGCCAAAAACAGAAATGAAGGCCAAACGGGTTTTTGATGAACGTAAAAAGGGTTAACAGAATAGTTCGAATAGCATCAAAGAACTGCATCTAAAAAACATCTAATTTACGCCTAGGAGATTATTAATGCTGTCCAATACACTAACCCGCCTTGTCGAATGGGGTGACTGCGATCCTGCCGGTATCGTGTTTAATCCCAATTTCTTCTCATGGTTCGACCATGGCACGACAATGCTATATGCGGCTGCGGGATGGCCGAAGCCAGAAATGCTAAAACTGTTTGACGCAGCCGGATGCCCATTGGTGGAAACCAAAGCAAGCTTTCGCCGCCCTTGCTCCTATGGCGATACAGTTGAGATTATCAGCACGATCGTCGATGTGCGCAAATCAAGTTTTGATGTCAGGCACGAATTGAAGAAAAATGGAGAGGTTTGTGTAGAAGGGTTTGAAACCCGCGTGTGGACCGTGCACGACCCGGAAACTGGCCGACTAAAATCCGCGCCCATTCCTGATGACGTGGCAACACAATTCAAAGCCTAGTGCGGTTTTGTCATTTAAATTATGATCGGCTGGCGGCAATTAGGCGCAGTCGAATATTGAGATGCTTAATTGTTGTTTATCGTATCAACATTTTTTCTCATGATGCGAATAACGCGTAAGAACGCCTCCAAATCCTCGGGCTCCGCTCCGCGAATAAGTTCGCGTTCTCGCTTCAACGCAGCTTCGAGCACACGGTCGTGAAGCTCGTAGCCCTTTTTATTGAGCCACCAAACTTTCTTGCGTGGATCGCTCACGGCCGCATTGAATTCCACATAACCAAGCTCAAGTAATCGCTTGAGTGAACGGCTGGTCTGGGCTTTATCCAGCGCCACCACCTCGCAAGCTCGAGATGCCGGAATGCGCGGCTCAATGGCCAGCATTGAAACCACACGCCATTCCACGATGCCAATTCCAAAATTCTTTAAATAATAATGCGAAGCTCCGCGCGATAGGGCGTTGTTCACCGAAGACAGGAAATAGGGAATGTATTTATCAACATCGACAATCGCGCGCTTATCCTTACGCAACACCGGGGTTGAAATGCGGCCCTCAGGACAGAGCACTGGATCTTGATCGACGGATTTGTCTATTGCATTGCGTTCTTTTTTTGCAACACTCCGCTTGGCGGGCATAGAACCACTGGCAGCACTCATGTAAATTATCCACTTTGATAGAAACGGGACAAAACAAACTCAGGCGCTTCAACTCATCGTTGTTACGCCACCATCTTGGGCCCTGTACAATTGTCTGGTTTTATAGCGGCGACACCTGGACACTGCAAGCACGCCTCATGTTTCTCGGACAGATAACCAAATGCATGTGAACTTTGCATGCAGCCATCGGGGGCCATTCTTGGTGATCGTACCTATTGGGATCAAAATTTGAATCCAATTGCAGTGCTCCAATTTGACTTTTTCGGGTTGAATTTGATGCTAAAGAAAGCCCACCATTGGCGTTGTCAGAGGAAAATTTATTATTTGTCCACACACAAAATCAGCGTTTCTCCGACATTGATATGTCACGGCTTTTTCAGATCAAATTACATGAATCCACGCCATCTCAAGTATTAAGAATTTACCTCTGACAATGCCTACCAGACAACTCGTTGGCTCAACAACCGGGCAGAGAATTCTCACCAACCCTTCCGGCGAAGGGGCGCTCATTTGCGCATTGATGGAAGCATGCTTCCATCAATAGGTGACCTTTATTCTAGTCTGATTGCGCCATTGGCGCCAATACAAAATCGAAAGGTGAATGCCAAACAACATTTCCATCATTTATGTGTTCGAAGGGAGCCACCAGGGTCTCTTTCACACCGAAGACCGTGTCTGATGTAATATAGGGATCATCGCCCACGAAAGTGTGGGTTATCAATTTCTGATAGCCTGGTGCCGTGACCAAGAAATGCATATGAGCTGGACGGTATGGATGGCGACCAAGGCTCGCCAGCATCTTGCCTACTGGTCCATCATCGGGGATCGGATAAGACACAGGCTTGATGCCAATAAAGCTATACTTCCCATCCATGCCGGTGGTGAAGATGCCTCGATTATTCCATTTCGGCTGAATATCAGGTTGCTGCACATCATAAAAACCATCTGCATTATCCGACCACACATCAATCCGCACACCTTCGATAGGTTCGCCATGAAGATCAAACACACAGCCTTCGAATAAACAGGGCTCCCCTTTGCCATCAAGCGAGATAGTGTCTCCCATCTCACGCTCTGGTGCGCCAGCTACATGGAATGGGCCGAACACTGTATTTTCAGTCGCGCCAACGGGACGACGGTTGTTGATCGCATCCACCAGCATAGAAAAACCGAGAGTATCGCTGAGTAGAATAAATTCCTGACGCTCGCCACTGCACATTTGGCCAGTCTTGGTGAGGAAATCGATTGCGAAGTCCCATTCGTCTTGGGTCAGATGAATGTCTTTGGCAAAGGTGTGCAGATGGTTGATGAGCGAGGTCATGACCTCTTTCAAACGAGGGTTAATATCGTCCCCCATGCGTGCATTCACTGCTTGAACGGAGCTTTCTTCCGTAAAAAACTTGGTCATGGTTTTATCCTTTCAAATCAAATCGGCATTCAAAAAAGCTATTCTGGGCGCGCACCTTCCCACGCACGTCCCAAAAGTGCGCGCACAGCTTCACGCTCAATGCTACATGGGTTCCAGTATGGGTTCATCACCGCTAAATCTGCAACTTTATCGAGATCAATCTTGGATACACCAAAGTCCTTTAATGCCCTTGGTGCATCAAGGGATTTGGCAAAATCATAGAGTCCCCCAGCCGCGCTATTACTATTCAGTAGTTTAGCAATCGGAGCTAAACTCTCCGCAGCTGCAACCTCATTGTAAGCAGTCGCATGCGGTAAAATGATCGCGTGCACTTTTGAATGAGGCAGATTTAAGCTACCACCAATTGTATGGCAAAGCTTGTGGTGAAGCGCCATGCCAACTTGTGCCATCACAGATCCACAAAGCCATGATCCAAATAACGTATCTGTACGCGCCTGAATGTCACGAAGGTCTTTGACAACATCTGGTAGGCCATTCACGAAGGAACGAATACCTGCAAGTGCCAACTCATTTGATAATGGATTCGCATCTTGCGAATAGAGCGCCTCAATAGCATGCGCCATCGCATTCAGGCCACTGGTTACTGTCATATTTGCCGGTAATGTCATCACCAATTCGGGATCATAGATCACAACTTCTGGCTGTACCCTTGGCGATTTTAATGTTTGCTTGGTACCATTTTCCATTTGTCCAAGCACAGATGTTGCCTCGGAACCTGCATAAGTTGTAGGCACAACAATTTGTGGTAAATCAGTCCGATAGGCTATCGCTTTAGCCAGTCCAATTGTGGAACCACCACCAATGGCAACAACAACATCGGCGCCAGTGTCCGTTGCAACTTTCATTGCTTCCGCAGTCACTTCAACAGGAGTGTGCATCGTCGCATTGGCAAACAATCCACATGCTTTGTTACCCAAGGCGTCCGCAATTTCAGTGCCCTGCGCCTCTTGCTGGGGAGTCGTCAGCACCAGTGCTCTCGAACACCCAAGAACCTCAAGCTCATCCTTTATACAATGACGCGCTCCTGGCTCAAAGCGAACACGTACCACATCCCCCGAAGGATCAAACCCTGCATGAAACACACTCATAGGCTCAGGTTTTCTTTTTCTGGAAACCGGCAACGTTGCGGTAGGTCGCTGCAACTTCTTCCAATTCTTCAGGCGTTATCAAATCCTCGATTTTGTCATCGGGACCTGTGACCCGTGCATCGGCGATATCGAGCACTTTTTCGGGACCACCTTGTCGATTGTTCAAAACCACATTTGTTGTCACTGGAAGACGCAACTCCTCATAGGTTTTAAGGCCAGAAGGACCAGCGTCCTCCGCCAAAATATCTGCCAAAGCTCGGGCATCGATGATGGCTTGTGAGGCACCATTCGCGCCAATCGGGTACATCGGATGGGCAGCATCCCCCATCAAAGTTACACGACCTTGTGTCCAAAACGGCAGTGGATCACGGTCTATCATCGGAAATTCAGTCACTGTTTTGGTGGCTTTCATGATCTCAACCAGATTCATGTCATTCATCTGAAAGTCTTTAAAGGACTCGATAAAAGCGAGATCGGCGCCACGGGTCCAGTCCGCATCCTGTATATGACGCGGCTGATCATGACGGATCTCTGCCACCCAATTGGTAAGAGCCTTGCCTTCTTTGCGAGCCTTTTCACTGATTGGATAAGTGACAAATTTTTCATTGTGATTACCGGCGATCACCATGGTTTTGCCATCCCCGATCATATCCATGGCAACTGCTCCACGAAACATCATCGTACCTTCGTAACATAACGGGCCTTCGTCCGGATGCATTTGCTGGCGCACTTTTGAACGCAGACCATCCGCACCAATCAAAATGTCACATTCGTAACCACTGCCATCAGCAAAGCTTATTGTGACCTTGTCCTCTGTTTGCGAAAAACTCTCAACCGGTTTTCCTAGTTCAACAGCATCGTCACCCAAGCGTTCTATGACCGCTTTCAGCAGAAGAAATTGGCAATCGCCGCGGTGAATAGAATATTGAGGTGCCGGAAAGCCAGCTTCTACGCTGCGTGGATCAGACTGGATCAGGTGACCATATTTGGTGCGATATTCGATACAGCGAGTACGGATTGCAACTTCATCCAACGCATCGGCCAAGCCCAGATTATGTAACACTTCCGAGCAGTGAGGCATCAAATTGATCCCAACACCCAATGGTTGAATTTCTGCCACCGCTTCGAATATTTTTACATCAAAGCCTTTTTCATGCAGACACAATGCAGTTGTTAGGCCACCGATACCGGCGCCCGCAATGGCTATCTTGGTCATGTTACTCTCCAGGATGGTTTTCAAATTACGACTAACGATACATCCTCAATATACGTTCCGCCGCTATACCTTGCCTTGAGAGTGGTAGAAAAAAAGAGTAAGAACAATGCATAAGAATGACAATTACTACCACTTTTTCAACATTAATTCGGAGCGGCAATGCCCGTAGCAAAACTTGATCGCGAACTCTATGTCGCAGGAGATGCCTCAGATCATGTGGGCTTTTTGAACTGTGAACAGATTGAAGAGCGCAGCCATATTCATGGATGGAAAGTGGATGAGCATTACCATGAAGGACTGTCGCAACTCTTTATCTTTGATAGAGGTGAAATTAACAGCCGAATTGACTCTCAGCACCAGTTTATTAATGGCCCCGCATTGGCATGGCTCCCGGCACTATGCTCCCATGCTTTTGACTATCAAAAGGGCATGCGAGGATGGGTTCTTACTGTTCCAACTTCAGATATTTCCCGAATGGCTCAAGGGTCGGTTTGGTTGGAACACTGGATCGATCAGGCACAAGTTCTGCAAGGCGAAAAGCATTATTCCCTTTTATCGCAGGCAATAAATCTGGCTAAGCAAATTGAATATGAACACCAAAGTGTGAGTGAAGAACGCAACGCCGTTCTTGAATCTTTGTTTCTGCTATTGCTGGTCAATTTACATCGCGGGTTGGAAGTGGATGCGGGATCAAAAACACAAGTCACAGATCGACGACAAACACTCTTAAAACAATTTCAAAACAAGCTTGATCAACACCTGCAATCAACACGTTCTGTCGCTGATTATGCCGAGATGCTTTCAGTTACTCCGACCCATCTTTCCCGGTCGATAAAAGTTGTTTCAGGCAAGACCGCCGGAGAGATCATTCACGACAGGTTATTGCTTGAAGCCAAACGTCAACTCGTATTCACGGATATTCCTGTATCTGAAATCGCTTACGCTTTGAAATTTTCTTCACCGTCATATTTTACGAGATTTTTTACAGCTCAGACAGATGACACACCAAAAGCATTTCGCAGTCGAGCGCGAAGATCCGTTGGAAAGTTGAAGGCATCAAACAGAAAAATTCAAAGTTAACTCACCACCTAATATTGTCACTATTTGTGATAGAGCATCTGAATTTCCGGGTCCACGATCACCTCAAGTAACATAGGCCCAGATGCTTCGAGTACATTCTTTAGCTCGTCATCCAGTTTCAATGTCTCAGTAACGGGCTTTGTCAAAAAAACTTGACGTATTTGAACCTCCTCCATAATCCTGCCGGATGCCAAAGCAAAATCAGTTCAAATATTTCAAAACAAACCCTGAGATTATCCGACTGACTGTGATGATGTATATTCGTTTTCCACTGTCACTTCGCAATGTCGGGGACTTATTGCACGAACGCGGCATCGACATCAGCCATGAAACCATTCGCTATTGGTGGAACCGTATTGATCCGTTGTTTGCTGCTGATATTCGCAAAAAGCCGATTATCCCTATGCCTGCGTATTCCAGTGGCAACGACATTTGGATGAGGTTTTCGTGAAAATCAATGGAGAACTGCACTATCTGTGGTGAGCTGTCCATCATTAGGGTGAAGTGCTTGAATCCTATGTTTCAAAGCGACGTGATCGGAAAATGGCGTTGAAGTTTCTCCTCAAAGCCATGAAGCGATATGGATCACCGCATGTGATTATAACGGATAAACAGCGCTCATACGGTGCAGCGATGTAACAAATTGGCAATCACCAAAGGCACCAGACAACTCGTTTCAGTTCACTCTTCAATTTATAATCATTTCAACCTGGAACGGCACCTCATTTCACGCAAGAATTTTAAACGGAATCGTGCAACTGCTTTGAATGGATGGCGGCATGCTTCTGTCATTCGGAGACTCTTGTTTTAGTCTGACAAAGCCGAGGAAGGAGCTTTCACTCCCATACAATGCCCTTTGTGGAAGTTATGAGTTTGTATGAATCCGGTTCCCGGTGGAGTTCAAAATTAAATATATTTTGTTGAATTTCCTGACATAGGTTCAAATCACACTCATGAACGATCACTTCATCACCAAGACCCTTGCACTGAGCCATGATCACACCAGTTGGAGAAATTATGCAGGTTCCTCCAATCAGATCACACCCTTCTTCATGACCAGCTTTCGCAACCCCGACAATCCAAGTCCCATTCTGGTAAGCTCCTGCTTGTAGAACAAGATGATTGTGGAAATCCTGAAGATGGTCATGCTCAGGCGCTGGCGGATAGTGGGCCGGAGTATTGTATCCCAGCATCACCAATTCAGCACCCTGAAGCCCTAAGACCCTAAATGTCTCTGGCCAACGACGATCATTACAAATACATAATCCAAGCCGTCCATTAAAAGCGTTGAACACTTTGAAGCCCAGATCACCAGGTTCGAAATAACGTTTTTCAAGATGTTGAAATGGTCGCCATGGCTCATTCTCTTTGTGACCTGGCAAATGAATTTTTCGATATTTACCGACAATGTTGCCCGCCTTATCAACGATGATGGAGGTATTAAAATGATGCCCTTTATCAGTTAATTCCGCATAGCCAAAACTGAACCCAATTTTCATTTTTTTAGCGAGATCAAACAAGGGTTGAATTTCGTGCCCCGGCATTTGTCGTTCAAACCAGCCATCGATTTCTTCCTGGTCTGCAATGAACCACCGCGGAAAAAATGTTGTAAGTGCCAGCTCAGGAAACACGACAATGTCAGCGTTCTGATCTACGGCTATTTCCATCAAAGCGCACATGCGTGCAACGGCCGAACTCCTGCTTTCATTTCGTGCGATGGGGCCCATTTGAGCAGCTGCAATAATTAATATTCGTGACATATATACCAAGCTTTCAAAATATGTTTATCAGGCGATTTCCTGCCAAGGCCTGCCAACAATGTGATGATACATTGTTTCGTCGGTAGCACCTTCACTACCAAACACTAAAACGACGGAATTTTGAGTGAGGCCTAACATTTGTCTGGATGGTTCATCAAAGGAAGCCATGATCAACCCGGCAAGTCCGGAAACGCCGGATTCCCCCGCAACAATGGCTGGATCATCATTAAAACCGCTAGCCAAATGGCGCATGACCAACGGGGCGACCTCGTCTTTAATGGTTATAGCGGCAAAGGTTCCTGGTTTAAGAATTTCCCATGCCAAAGAGGAAATTTCACCACAAGCCAGCCCTGCCATAAATGAATCGATATCCCCGTCGATCACTGTTGGTTCACCTTTTTCAAGACTGGCAAACCAACAAGCCGCCTGCTCTGGTTCAACCAGTATTGATCTTGGCTTGCTCGCCCCAAATTCCAGCCAAAACTGACCGCACATGGCCGCTGCCATCCCACCCACTCCTGCCTGCAAAAACATGTGAGTTAGTGGTTTGTTGTCAGGCAATTGCTCAATGGCTTCTGCGGCCATTACTGCATAACCCTGGGTTACATCGCGCGGTGCATCTATTACATTTCCATCAGTTGTATCAGGAATGACAAACCAGTTTTCACGCTTGGCTATATCAAATGCTTCGCGCACTGCATCATCATAACTTCCCGGATAGCGACGTACTTCTGCACCATAGGCTTCGATAGCTTTCTCTCGCTCTGGTGTTACCGTCTTGTTGATATAAATAACGCACCGACAACCAAACAATTGCGCTCCCCATGCAACAGAGCGACCATGGTTTCCGTCTGTCGCTGCTGTAACAGTCAGATCGGAAACGATTGTGTCATATTTGCGCGAAAGAATGTCGTCTGAAGTAACAATTTTCCGATCCAATCTAATAGCGACTTCCCGCATCAAACATTGTTGAACAGCGTACGCGCCTCCCAAAGGTTTGAAACTTCGCAGACCAAAACGCTCGCTTTCCTGTTTGTAGAACAGCCTACCAATACCCAACTCCCGTGCCAGAGCCGGCAGTTCCAAAAGAGGCGTTGCCGCATATCCTGGCCAGGCCGAAATACACTTCCGGGCCTCAGCCAGACCTTCCTTATTGATGACTGCACGCTGACGATCGCCAAACTCAGCTTCAACAGTTACCCATCGGTTTTTGGCGAGTTGAAATGGAATTTTTGGGAATAAATGGGACATGGAATAATCAGAATATCTGGTTTACAAAATGGACAATTCCGGACTCAGCTAGCTTGAAATGCTGAGCCCGAATGAAATTTTATCGATTATTGAGCGTCCTTGATTGCGGACAACATTGCATTAAGCATGTCAGTACCTTCCGCACCCAGGTTTTCCTCAATTAACTTGCGAACAGCAGGCTGTGCTACTTTGGCAAATTCCGCCTGATTAGCAGCAGACACCACATTTACCTTCATTTTCTTGGACAGTTTTGGCAAGCCACGCTCGGATGCTTCAATAACACGAGAAACACCACGTCCGGCTTCCGAAGCAACTTCCGATGCCCAATCAATTATGATGCGATTTTCATCACTCAGACCAGCGTAGAAGCCTTTATTCATAGTCCAGATATAAGGCGTAATGACATGGTTGGTGATAGACAGGTAGGTCTGTACCTCGTCAAATTTTGCAAAAGCAATAATTGGAATTGGGTTCATCTGTCCATGAGCAACGCCTGTTTGAAGCGACGTATAAACCTCGGCCCATGGTAGCGGGGTTGCTTGCGCGCCCAAGGCATTCACCATTGCCATGTGGGTTGGCAGGGTCATCGTGCGAATTTTGAGGCCTTTCATATCGGCGACTGTTTCGATTGGCCGTTTGGAATTGCTGAACGCAAAAAAGCCACCGGAATCAATCATGCCGAGAACTTTTAATCCGGTCTTGCTCTCCAGATCCGCAGAGAACTTTTTGCCGAAACTGCTACGCTGGTCAATCACACGATTAGCGACCGCTATGTTGGGAAAGGCAAATGGAATATCAAACACCCCTACCAGCGGATAATGCTGTGCGATGCCGCCCGATGATGAAATTGTTGATTCGATAATGCCATCACGCACTTGCTGGATGACTTCATTGTCTTTACCCAACTGCCCGTTGGGGAACAATTTAACTTCAATTGCTCCGCCACTTGCAGATTCAACCAGCGACTTAAAAACCGAAGTCATGGCGCCAGAGTGGCTTTGGAATGCGTCTGCAGGGTTTAAGTGAGCAAGTCGAATAGTTATATCTGCCGCGTGAACAACACCGCTAAATCCGGCGATCAATGTGGCTGCTGCCAGTGTTGTTTTTATTTTAGCCAGGATATTCATGTTACTACTCCTTGGTTACAATTGTGAGTTGGACATTCGCGCCCGGTTGCAGTGGGTTTATGTCGATTACAGGCCGAACATTCTGGGCACCGCCAAGGTCAAATCTGCCCAATAGGCAATAACGAAAAGCACAAGAACTTCGCCCAGCAGAAACGGCCAGAGTGCGCGGGTGATATTTTCAACTTTTTCCTTGGTGACGGATGCAAGAACAAAAAGACATGCGCCAACCGGAGGCGTCATCAAAGAGATATTCAATGCCAGAATGATCATGATGCCGGCATGCACTGGGTCCATGCCAATATGTTGAGTGAGCGGTGCCAACACTGGTGCCAAAATGATCAAAGTAGCGTTGATATCCATAAACATGCCGATAAAAAGCAAAAGCAAGATAATCATGGCGATAATTATATTGGGATCATCGGACATTGATAGAAACCCTTCAGCGATGGCCTGGGGAATTTGATTGAAGGTCATCCACCAACCTAAAATCGATGCGGATGCGATGATCAGGAAGATGACGCCAGTAATGCGGGTTGTTCGCACACACATTTCGTAAAGGTCGCTCCAAGTCAGGGCACGATAGACCAAACCTCCAACAACCAATGCGTAAAATACCGCGATGGAAGCAGCTTCTGTGGGGGTAGCTATGCCGCCCAGAATTGACCCCAGGATAAATATTGGCAGGACAAGCGCCAGAAAACTCTCTTTGAAGGTAATGGCGATTTCCGAAAGCCTGGGACCGCCTTCCGCTTTAGGCAAGTTCAAACGTTTGCCCAAAGAAGCAATGATGGCCATGCAGATTGCGCAAATCAACAGTCCCGGCAGAATACCTGCTGCAAAAAGCCCGGAGATCGATACTCCCATAATCGAGCCGTACATAACCATCAGTGTTGAAGGTGGAATAGTTGGGCCGATGATTGATCCTGCGGCAGTAACTGCACAAGCAAATGGCTTGGAATATCCCTGTTTGACCATGGCTGGCACAAGGGTGTTGCCGAAAGCCGCCGCATCAGCAGTGGCTGCACCGGTGATGCCGGCAAACATGACGGATGCAAGCATATTGGAATGAGCCATCCCCCCACGCATCCAGCCCACCAGGGCGGCTGCAAAATTCACCAGTTTCATGGTGATGCCAGAGCGGTTCATAATTTCGCCGGCCAAAATGAAAAACGGCATAGCAAGAAATGGAAATAGATCCAGACCGGAAAACATACGATCTGGAGCCATCATCAAAAACCGACCGCCGCCCATATCCAAAAGGCCGACTAGGCCTGCAACGCCTAAAACATAACCCACGGGCATTCCCAAAAACAGCAAACCGAAAAAAGTTACTGCAACAATTATCATGTTCTCAAACCTCCAACCGCTCTGCAGGTGAAAGGTCGTCAGAACTGAATAAATCGTGGATCGTTACCAGAACAAGTTGGACACAGGCTAGACCAGCAGCCAGAGGAACTCCCATAAACGGATAGGCTTTAGGAATTCCGCTGATCATCGTGAACCGACTGAACCCGCGCTCAACAAAATCGAGGCCATAGTAAAAAATTACAGCGAAGAACCCAAACGCAATGAGGTCAAAACAAACAACCAGTCCCTTTCGAACGGTTTTCGGAAAACGGTCCAGCAGAACCAGCATGCCAATGTGTTCACGGTGACTAATGCCACTAGACACAGCAAGAAGCGCACCCCAAATCATTAAATAACGGGCCAGCTCTTCAGTGAACGTCCACCGGATTGGCAGAACATACCTGACCATTACCCCAAGCCAGACATCCAGGACCAACAACATCAACAGGGCAACACATAGCCGCTCTACGAACCAATTCAACTGGCGACTTGCCCGGATGGCCTTTTGGGAAATCTGATCCAACGGAGAGTCTTTCCAATACAAATTGCATTCAAAAATTAATCACACTGTATCATTTACTAAGTTCTTCATGCAAATCGCGCAATAAACACTAAAATTCGCAATCCAGAAATACTATACAATACAGCATTATCATGTGTATGTAGACGACTCCAGTTCAGCAAGAATAAGTTTTAGTTGACGACAATCTTTGCAGGCTGAGGTCATGCACCCGGCCTTTTTGCATGACACGGCTGATTGGACCTGACAAAGTCCGCGTGGCTGGCCCCAGCCACACGAACAAGCTTTTAACACACTCCCACACATTCCCTGCACAGCACCAAATACTCCCTGCTACCTCAAAAAATTCCCCGTTCGATTCTGTAGGGAATTTCATGGATAAACTATTGTTTTTACGCAATTAAATTATAATGGTCTGAGTCAAATATGCCCGTTTTTACAAATTTTCCCTGTTAATTCTCTGTTTGCAGGGAATTTTACGTGGAGACCTGTTAGCTTGAGCCTGCCCGCATAGCCACCTAACTCTCTCTCCATTTTGATATTGCATTTCTTCGAGTATTACTGCGAAGGTTCAATGGCTTAGGCATTGTCGGTTTCCATGGAGACCGTCGTGGTAGTTGGATTTAGGGCCGTTTGGGGCAAAAGTCTCCGTTTGCAGTTTTGGCGCTAATAGTTGGAGAGGAATGATGCAGTGTGATGCATCTGCAACATCTGGAATTGGAAAGTTTCTGGGAGTTGTTGCTTAGCCTTGCTGATCAGAGTGAACTGAGCAATTCTCTCTGTTCATTCTAAGACTCTAAAATGTTATGCTGAAACAGGTAATCTGATGAGAGACCAATGGGCTGTTTGCCATCAACAATCTGGTGAACAATATCGGGAACAAGGAAGGCTAGGTTGAAGCGTTGCCTGACTATGCTGATGTTTTCCTGGTGTGAGATTTCCTGGATTGTGGCTCCGCGTTTGATCTTCTGATACCAGACATGGGCTTTTGCAATGTTGCGGATGAGAAGTTCATCTCTGTCGATGATGTCAGTTTGGATTCCACACCCCGCTTTCTGATCTGGAATGGGGCAGATATCGAGAGTAGTGATTCAAGTGTTTCTGGCGAATCGTTGATATCAATGTTCAACCGTTTGGTGAGCCAGGCTTGATGGTGATACGTTTAATCAGGGTCTTTAATCCTCTAATGCTGTTCATGGCTTTGATTGCTATTTGGGTTGCTGCCTCAGTTCTGCTCTTGGCCTGTGCCAGATCACAATCTTTGATAATCGCTGCGGTAAACTCTGAACTTGTCAGATGTTGAGCTATTAGTTTGCCTATGGCTTGTTCCAATGGTTCTGCCGGAAGTCTCCAGCCATCGCTTGTTTTGGATGATTTGTTGGATGTCTTTGTCATCGTCAGTCTGTGAGAGATATAATAGCGATGACGAATGCCATTCCGCTTCATATGGGATGGTGTCAAACGGTCACCAGTTTCATCAAACAGTTTACTGATCAATGTGGATGACTTGGTTAAGTTTGATTTACCTCTTACTCGAGCTGATTGCTGCTGCACAATGTTTAAACCTGATCAAATGTCTCAGGGGCAATGATGGCTTTGCGTTGTCCTCATGCACCACCGTCTTGTGACGGACCATACCTGCATAAACAGGGTTGAACAGCATGGCATGAAGATTACCCCGGCAAATCAGTTTATTCCCGCTGTTTATTCCTGATCTATTGCTGGTTCGCCGTTTGGTACGAATACCCAGTCGATCAACTTCCTGCTTCACCCGCTGTAGTGTTTTATGTTCAAGATAAAGATCAAAAATGGTTTTAATTGATTTTGCTTCGCCCTTGTTGACCTTGAGCGTTCGGCCATCTGCATCATACCCCATCGGAACATTGCCACCCATCCAAAGGCCTTTCTTCTTTGATGCTGCAATCTTGTCCCTGATACGCTCTGTTGTGACTTCCCGTTCAAACTGGGCAAAGGACAGTTGCGTCCATTCTATTCCCGTACCAGATAGAATTCGAAGCGAAGAACTAGACGAACTGCAGTGGTAATTTCCTTTCCCGATGCCACCGCGACTAAGACCTGTACCGCCGAAGGCGGCAACTTACCATACAATTTGCTCTGTTTTTCATACAACAGCACTCAACGCATGAATGGGACGGGCATTTTCTAAATATCGCATTCATCATTGACCAATGCAACTCCCTCTATCCATGGCTTCAATTGAGGCAAGTAGATCAGAAACCTCACCCAAACTCATGCTTCAGCAACCTTATCAGATAACAATCTGATAAGCAGTAACTCTGGTTGATGTTTTACCGGTCGCAATGTTCTTCCCAGACTTTCGTAGCCTACTAATTGCCGACCTTATTGTATGAGGCTGCCAATCCAGTTCCTGTTCAATCTGGAATATTTAAAAATCGTTTTCCTGGATTTATTTGCTTTCATGATCGCCTCCGTTTCCAGGCGCAAAAAATCTTGCGCCATCACTGATGACAAACCCGGAAACCGGGCGATTAGGGGGAAAACAGAACTTCACTCAGTTCGGGCCAATTGCTAAATATCCCGCATAGCGGACATTGAAATCATGGCGTCGCAGGACACCTAAGTGTGAGTAGTGCTCACTAATGGCTTGGCATAGACAATTTAAAACACCTCTGCAGCTACGTGGATAGATGATGTCCACTGCACAAAATCTGCACTTATCTCCTGTTTTTCTGCAGAACGTCGCCGAATTTTCTGAAGATTCTAGCGGCATATTGCCCAAATGAAAACAAATCAAAACATCTCAGGCCAGACACCAAACGTTCCAAAATCTCTTCAAAAGGACAGTTGGTGGATACCCCGCAATCCCGGTTCAGTGACCACAAGTGATGGATCGCTATTCTTTCGGAAGCACATCGCCAAAGACAGGATAACCGGGATGAAACAGTTTCGGCGGGAGGGCATAATTAAATGAAAATTTTTAACCAAGCCAATTTTTCGTGGCGAAAATTTGCAAAACCCAATTCGTTGAAATTGCAACTGGCCCTGACAGGTCTGCTTGTTCCGGTTTCGGATTTCTTACTGTTTCAAGGCAGGCATCTTGGAATAAGCGTCGCCATTTTTCTTCTGCTTTTGGGAGTGTCTTCCTTTTTGTCCCAATCTGCACGGGCGGCAAACCCAAATGGAAAAATTTCACTCTTGATTTTGGTCGCAGGGCTTATACCCATCGTGGAAACACTGAATGTGCTTACTGCGGGTGTTGGCATTGTATCGACGCTGATTTCGATTGTGTATTTCAACCCCGGACAAAAGCTAGAAAATTTCGCCGGGTTGATCAACCAATCCAACCGTTTGCTTATTTCGATCTCTTTTCGCGCCATCAAGGATATGCTCTGGTTCAAGCGGTTGCGCAGACAAAAGCATAAGCCACTTTTATCATCGACATTTTTAAAGAACTGGGTATTGCCAATTGTGCTTACTCTCGGATTTTTGTGGTTATTTACTCTGGCAAATCCATTGATTGCCAATTGGATTTTTAAGTTCGACATTCTGTATCTTTGGGAAATGCTTGGCAGAGTGCTCAATTTCAAGCGGGTTATTTTCTGGGTTTTAATGTTTGCGGGATGTTGGCCGCTGATACGTCCGAAATTGAAGCGGGCTGTCGCCTCTTTAAGCAAAAACTTGGCCGTCGATAAAAATACAAATAAGCAAGTCTCCAAAGGAGTAATCGACGAAGCTCAGGTCTTGCGAGCGCTGTTTCTTTTCAATCTTCTGTTTGCAACCCAAACGGTTCTTGATCTTTTTTACCTGTGGGGCGGTGGCGAATTGCCTGCCGGGGTCAGCCATTCACAATATGTGCATCGCGGCACTTATTTTTTATTGACCACAACCCTTCTTGCGGCAGGATTTATTCTGTTTGTTACCTCGAAAAAAATGCACATGGAGAAATCCTTCAAGATCAAAGTCCTTTTGCTCGCATGGACGGCGCAGAACGTCATTCTTGTAATTTCAATCATGAAGCGGTTGGAATTATATGTGGAGGCATATGCCCTGACATATTTGCGAGTTGCAGTATTTGTCTGGATGTTTCTGGTGATGATTGGCCTATGCCTCATCATTGTCCGATTGATGCGGAACCAAACGAATGCATGGTTGATCAATACCAATTTAATATCACTGGCGCTAACACTCTATGTGATGAGTTTTGCAAACATACCTTATCTGATTGCAAGCAATAACGTTTCCGCTGTGGTTAACAATCCCCATAAGGCGCTGGATATCGGGTATCTTTCCCAACTGGGTGTTCAGGCAATTCCAGCGATTGATATGATCCTGAAGCAGCCGAATTGGAAGAAAAGCAGATCATACTTTCTTCGTCATCATCAAAATTCCTATGATTTTGAAGCATTACGTAAAATATTGGTATGGCAGGTGAAATTTAAGCAAAATGACTGGCGGCAGTGGAACTTCAGAAATGGTCGCCTGATAGATTATTTGGACAGCCACATTACCATACACAATCAAGCTCCATCTGGTCGTCATCATCATGAAAAATAATACCACAGTTCCGGGTTATATTTAACAGTTCCGAAGTTACTCTTTGCTAGAGGTTTAATATGAAAAATATTCTTGTCGTCGATGATGACCCTCATATTGCAGATGTGATCTGTTTTGCTCTTGAAAAAGCAGGGTATCGTCATTTGGTGGCACGCGATGGCAGTCAAGCGTTTGAAATATTCAAATCTCACCCCCTTGATCTGATCGTACTGGATGTTGGACTGCCGGAAATGGACGGGCTTGAAGTGTGCCGGCAAGTTCGCAAAACATCAGAAATTCCAATCCTGTTTCTGTCCGCAAGGGATGAAGAAATCGATCGTATTCTCGGTCTGGAGATTGGTGGCGATGACTATGTGACGAAGCCCTTTAGCCCGCGTGAATTGATGGCGCGTATAGGCGTCATTCTAAAACGGGTAAATACAAATTCAGCAGCGAAACTTCTGATCGCTAAAAAGCTGAATGCGGGTGACTTGTCCATGGATGTCGAACATCGTTCTGTATTGTTCAAAGGTGTGCCGTTGAAACTCACGGCGTTGGAATTCAACATTCTGCAAACCCTTATGGCACGTCCGCGTATGGCTTTTTCGAGAGTGCAGATTTTGGATGCTGCCTACCCTGACAATCTGCATGTCTCTGACCGGACCATTGACAGCCATATTCGCAACATACGTGCGAAGGTGAAAAAGGCCGGCTGTTCCGACAGTATTGAAACTGTTCACGGCATCGGTTTTAGGTTGGGAAGCTGCCACGCATGACTGGTGCAAAATACCGTCAAAAATGGCGCCCCTCGCTTGCTATGATCGTGGCTAGCATGCTCGCAATCATAATCAGCCTGCCAATTGCCAGCCTTTTGCTTTTCAAATTTTATGACAGCCAGTTGGTGCGCGAAACCGAAAGCGAATTGATCGCACAAGGGGTCGCTATATCGGCAATTATGCAGCATCTTATTCGGGAAAACAAAATTTCCTCAACCTTGCTTGGTTCCAAAGTTAACGCTGACATATTGCCAGACGACAATGCCATCTACACGCCGCTTTTACCCACACTTGAATTAGCCAGCGAAATGACATTGCCGCCCCGGCCTGATGCACTAAAGCCTGAAGTCGCAACCAATGCAGAATTCGAGGTGATAGGAAAACTTCTTGCTCCTATTGTTAGTGAAACAAAGAAAAGAACCCTTGCGGGATTTAGGATTCTTGATCCTGCGGGAAGAGTGATTTCCGGGCATGAAGAAGTTGGCATGTCGCTTGCCCATGTTTTGGAAGTTGGTGTAGCTCTTGGCGGTAAATATAAATCAGTCATCCGCCAAAGGATTTCAGATGAACCATTACCACCTCTTGCCTCAATCAGCAGGGGAACCGGTATCCGAATATTTGCGGCGATGCCTGTTATTATAAATGAACAGGTTGCTGGTGTTGTTTATCTTTCGAGAACCCCAAGCAATGTGCTGAAAGAATTATACAAACAGCGCTGGAAGGTTCTATTCGCAGGTATTTTCATTGTGGTTGTTACGCTGTCAATTGGATATATTTTCATTCGCGCAGTCAAAAAACCCATTGAAAAATTGCAGCTAAGAAGCGAGCAGATCGGCAGAGGAGAACGTGAAGCGCTTAAACCATTAAAGATACATGGGAGCCGGGAGATCGCTGATCTGTCGAACAGCATGATGATTATGGCGCAGAAGCTGTTTGATAGAACTGATTATATAAATACTTTTGCCACACATGTTTCACACGAACTGAAATCACCGCTTACGTCAATTCAAGGAGCTGCAGAACTTCTGCGCGATCAAGCCGGCGACATGAGCAATGCGCAACGTAAAATGTTTCTTGAGAATATTCTTGAGGATACAAACAGATCCGTCCACTTGCTTGATCGGCTGCGCGAATTGGCAAAAGCCGAGAACCCCGTCCATTATGGTAACGTAGCAATAAAGACAATTCTCAAAGAGCTTGAGGGGCGTTTCCAAAAATACTTAATTGAATTTAGCGGTGATGGTGACCTGCAAATCGGTATTGCGCTCGAGAATGCAGCAATTATTTTCTCGAATCTGATAGAGAACGCGATTAATCATGGAGCCACAAAAATCAACATCAAGGCGCGGCAGGTCGACATGAATGTTATCATAACAGTCCGCGACAACGGCAGTGGTATCTCTAGTGCAAACGCGGACAAGGTTTTTGAGTTGTTTTTTACCACTCGCCGCGACGACAAAGGAACCGGCATGGGGCTAGGTATCGTTCAGGCAATATTGAAAGCACACAAGGGCCAGATACAACTGAAGAGTTCAAGTGCCGGCGAAGGAACC
>JAESUH010000218.1 GCA_016763155.1 Rhizobiaceae bacterium | reverse complement strand
GTTGGTGAGATTGCCGGTTACCGAAACCGTCATGAAAATTTCTGATAACATTCTACAGACCCCGTCCAGAATCAACGACAATGCGAGTGCCGGTGGAAAGTTGTAAATGAGTGGCGCAGGCTAGAATTGCGCGGGCAACATCTGCGCCTTCGGTCACTTTTTGAAGTGGTGTGGCAGCGGCCGCTTTTTCAGCAAATTCGCGCGTGCGACCGGGAACAAAACTTGTATCAACGACACCTGGAGAAACAGACATGATCCGGATTTCCGGACCAAGCGCGATACCTAAGGAATGGGTCATTGCATCGAGCGCCGCCTTGGCCCCGCAATAAGCGATGGATGAACCAAAGCCTTTATATGCTGCTATCGAGGATACGTTCACGATCAGACCATCTCCTGACTGTTTTAGTGCAGGTGCAAAGGCGCGAATGGTTGCGAATACCCCTCGAAAATTATTGATAAAAACTTCGTCAATAATCTCATCGGTCAGGCCATCCAAATCGGCGTGGGCGACGGGCTTGGTCATACCGGCTGTATTCACCAGAATGTCGGCGCGTCCCATTTTTGCAAGGGCATCATCGCGGAAGGCTTCAATTGAAGCGCTATCTCCAATGGAGATTGGCAAGGCGCAATGCCCCTCGCCTTCCAGCCCTTCCAGAATTTCTTCAGCCGCACTTTTATTGCTGCGATAACCCACAACAACTTTTGCGCCGGCTTCTGCCATTTGCGAGCAAACCGCTTTGCCAATGCCGCCAGAACCGCCGGCGATGATTGCTACTTTTCCTGCGAGAGGTTTTTCAGTCATAATTATATCTAGTCTTCAACTTTGCCGGAAATCGGGGGAATAGGAAAGGTTGGCGTGCCTTCAACCAGTTTGAAATCAAATTTACAGGAGTAGAACTCGCCTTCGATACCGGGATAATCCGGGTCCGGACCTGTGTGGCTGATGAAATCACCAATGATCGCTTCTTTGGCACCAAAGACCACATCTTCAACCAATGCTTTATGAGAATCAGAAAACACTTGAGTAATCAGTGTTTTATGGCCGGGAGCAGAGACAATGAAATGCACATGGGCAGGGCGAAACGGGCGACGCTCCTGGGCACGCAACAAATCTCCAACCGGTCCATCAGTAGGAACGGGATACCCTGAAGGCTTTACTGATCGAAAGGAATAATGCCCCTCTGCATCACTTGTAAATTTGCCACGCAAATTGAAATCATCCTGGGTGGCGTCCTGATTTTCATAAAACCCGACGGGTGATGCCTGCCAAACATCAACGCTTGCACCTGCAATTGGCGTACCATCCAAATCCATGACACGACCAGAAAAGAACAATGGATCTCCGGCCTGTGCTGATCGTGCGATATCATCACCGGCCTCACAATCTGGCGCGCCTCCTCGGTAAAACGGCCCGAGCAGAGCAGACATGGTTTCCCCTTTGCCCCCATCATTATTCATAATGTCGATCAATGTGGATGCACCAAGCACGTCAGCTGCAAGAACCACCTCATTATTTGCCGAATTGGTGTTGTGTCCAAGGGAAGCAATCCAGCGCAAACTGGCTTCAAACTCCTTTTCTGTTGGTCGTGTTTCCAACAAAAACGCATGTAAATGCGTAACCAGAGAAGCCATAATTTCCTTCAACCTGGGATCAGAAGTGTCTTCAAATGATGAAAGCACAATCTGGGTTACATCCTTTTCGCTCTTAATCAGGCCGTCTAGTTTGGTTCCCATTTTTCCCTCCCAGAAAAAACCGATTTAAAAACGTATCGGTTGTAAAAATACTTAACAATTGAACAAATCGACTTCTCACATATCATTTACCGATGTTATTGCCAAGTTTGAAAGGGGTAAAATCAGAGCGTCAGGTATGAATTTGCGAGCCTGTTCCATTCTTCTTGGGCGGGATGGATAGAATTGGAATATCCTTTGTTGAGTTGGGTTTACGTTCAATATCGTTTCCGCGATGCATACATATCGCCTCATAAAGACTTCCGTATTTTCCCGTGTTGATGCTGATCATTTCATTTTACCTTCGCTCAATTGCCCGGCATTTGCTGTTAACTGCCAAAGCTAAAAGCCCCATGGCTCTTTGTAATAAGCGCACGTAGAATGTGGGCTGAACGCTACGTTCATTTTCCGTTCACCTTGAGGTAATTTCGAATATATTGGGAATACCTCATTCAAAAGAGTGGCATTGCTATGAATGATTTTGCATCAAACAGTCTGGGCCAGTTACGCGGAATAGTGGGTAACCGCCTTTTGCTTTTGCCGGGGGCACGTATTGTCATTTTGGACAAGAAACAACGCCACCCAGATTAAAATTTGAAACGCGGCCCACAAGATTAGTTGACAATCTTCATTTAGTACGATATCTAACTATATAGCTTGATGTCATACCAGGAGACTTGCCATGAACAGACGAAAATTTCTAACTCTTGCCGGTGGTGGAGTAATTATTGCAGCGGGAGCTGGCGTTGCAGGCTTTGCTCTAACCAGGACGCCTACCAAGGCTCTTATCCCCTGGCAGCAAGCCGGATCGCTTTACACGGAACCACGGAAGAAAGCTCTTTCCTATGCGATCCTTGCACCCAATCCGCACAATCGTCAGCCATGGCTGATTGATCTTTCGCAGGAGGGGAAGATTACCCTGTTTGTGGATACGAATCGCTTATTGCCCCACACCGATCCATTTAACCGGCAAATCACCATCGGGCTTGGGTGTTTTCTGGAAGTTTTACGCATGGCCGCGGCTGAAGATGGCTACCGCGTGATAATGGACGCGTTTCCTGAAGGGAGCGGCGAACAATTAGATACGCGTCCTGTGGCTGTTCTTTCTTTTAATGCGGATGACACCGTGAAAAAGGACCCATTATTCGCATTCGTGCTGGAACGGCGTTCGCTTAAGGTCCCCTACGACCTTAAGCGGAGTGTTTCAGGTCTTGATAAACTGATCCAACTTGCCGGTAGTAACGTCGAGATTGGCGCAACCAATGAGGCGTCAAAAGTTGCTGTTTTACGACAGCTCACCAATGAAGCCACGATTACTGAACTGAACACGCACCGCACCAATAAAGAAAGCATTGACCTTGTCCGTATTGGCAAATCTGAAATCGAAGCAAATCCCGACGGCATAGATATTGGGGGAGCGTTTATGGAAGCGCTCGCAGCTTTTGGTCTTTTCACACGTGAAGGCGCACTCGATCCTCAATCATCCATCTTTAAACAAACCCACGAAATGTTGGTTGCCCAAAGCAGTAGCGCCATGGGGCACATCTGGTTAGTGACCAAGGAAAACACTCGAATTGATCAACTCAATGCCGGGCGGGATTGGGTACGGGTGAACCTTGCGACAACCCAAATGGGATTAGGCATTCATCCCCACAGCCAAGCCTTGCAGGAGTGGCCGGAAATGAAAGAGCATTATGACAAATGCCACGCATTATTAGCTCCCAATGGCGGAACAGTTCAAATGCTGGCGCGTTTGGGGTATGGTGAAAAGGTGGGACTGAGTCCCCGCTGGCCATTGGACACAAAAATAATAAAGACCTGATAATTTGCCCAAACACATTGATGAGATAAAGCGCAAACAACTTATGTTCGGTCTGTTGACCGAAATAGGTATTATCCATCAATTGGCAGCGAATGAATTCAACCACAGACTGCCGGAAGGTCTGCATATTTCCCATTTTGGCGTCATCAGCCATCTTTGCCGGGTGGGAGATGGCTGGACGCCGCTTCGTATTGCACGGGCGTTTCAGGTAACGAAAGCAACTATGACCAACACACTGGCCAAATTGTCGGCTCGCGGGTTGATTGAAGTTAAGGAAAACCCAAAGGATGGACGTTCCAAACTGGTATTCATCACGCCGCAGGGAAGAGCATTTCAAGAGCGATCAATCGCCTCTTTAAAACCACTCATCGAAAAGATGGATCAAGACCTTGATCTAGAGGCAATAGTGAAAATACTGCCGGAGTTAAAAAAACTCCGGGAATATTTTGACAAAAACCGTACTAATTGAACTCAGTCAAATTTCGCACGGTCATGGGGCGCAGAAAAATCAACCTTTGGTCCAAGCGGCACGATGCGGGTTGGATTAACGCTTTCATGGCTGGCATAATAATGCTGCTTAATGTGGTCCATATTGACCGTGTCGGCAATTTTTGGCTGTTGATACAAATCACGCACATAGCCGGATAAATTTGGGTAATCGATAATGCGGCGCAAATTACATTTGAAATGGCCGACATAAACCGGATCAAACCGAATCAGGGTTGTAAACAAACGCCAATCCGCTTCGGTGATGGTGGAGCCGGTTAGATAGCGCTTTGTTGATAAAAGCTCATCTAGAAAATCTAACGTATCAAACAAAGGCGTAACCGCCTCTTCATAGGCTGCTTGAGTGGTCGCGAAGCCAGATCGATAAACGCCATTATTCAAGGTTTCGTAAATACGCAGATTGAGCGCGTCGATTTCACCTCGTTTAATCTGCGGATAATAATCGCCTTGCACTGCGCCCGCATCATCAAAGGCAGAATTCATCATGCGGATAATTTCTGAGGATTCATTGCTGACGATTGTATTGGTTTTCTTGTCCCACAATACTGGAACAGTCACTCGACCGCTATAGTTTTCATCGGCTGCTAGATAGATTTCATACATGAAATCAGCATCATTGATGGGGTCTGGAACCATCCCCTCGCAAGGGGCAAAGGTCCAACCTTTTTCCAGCATCAGCCAGTTCACCACGGAGACTGAAATATGTTGCTCAAGTCCTTTAAGCGCGCGAAATATTAAGGTGCGGTGGGCCCATGGGCAGGCATTTGACACGTATAGATGATAGCGCCCTGCTTCGGCCTTGAAACCTTCACCTCCCGCTGGACCGGCAGAACCATCGCTTGTTACCCAATTTCGAAACTGCGATTTACTGCGAACAAAATGGCCTTTGTTTTCAGCAGTCTCGTACCAGATGTCGTGCCATTTTCCTTCGTGCAATAGTCCCATTATCTTTCCCCTCGCGCAATCAGATCAGGGTGAACGAAAATTCACCGATCCCGTCCACACCACCGCTCATAACATCTCCGCGCACAGCTGCATTAACGCCTGCCGGGGTTCCTGTATAAATCAAGTCGCCCTTTTTCAGAGCCACAAAACGGGACAAATAAGCAATCACTTCAGGCACCGACCAGATCAATTCGTCCAGGCTGGCATCTTGGCGTGGCTCGTCGTTCACTTTGAGCCAAATACGTTTTCCTTCAAGCTCATTCGGCTGGCGTTTGACCAATGCTGTACAAGGTGCGGAATGATCAAACCCTTTGGATAAATCCCATGGGCGGCCTTTTTTCTTGGCCTCACTTTGCAAATCACGCCGGGTGAGATCAACACCAACGCCATAGCCATAAATATGGCTGTTTGCATCGTCGACACTAATATCACTGCCATCCTTGCCAATTGCTACCACCAGTTCAATTTCGTGGTGAAATGAATTGGTTTCTGTTGGATAAGGAACGTCATCACCATCTGTGACGATTGCATCAGCTGGCTTGGTAAAGAAAAATGGGTCTTCACGGTCGGGGTCATGTCCCATTTCGCGGGCATGGGCTGCGTAATTGCGGCCAACGCAAAAAATCCGGCGAATGGGATATCGCTCATCGACGCCATCCACGGGTAGAGAGGGAACCGGTAGCGGCTCAAATACAAAATTGATCATGGGAACGGCCTTTCATCTGCTGCACCAGCTATTAATTGAAATATGCCATTGAATTAACAGGCCACAGGGAATTCGGCAATGTCAGCAAAAGCCAAAACTTTATCTCCCCACCAAAATTTCCGTGAACCTTCCCTGCCAACTATCACTCAAAGGTTCTGGATCATTGAAACATTTTGCCCGGCATAAACATTGATTCAACAAACAAGCTATAGCGCTTTTCATCGCGAAACATTAAGCTTTGCAGATCAAACTTTTATGACTGGATATTGCATATGACTGTTTATGATTTTTCAAACAAGGTTGTCCTGATCTCGGGCGCTGGACGCGGGCTTGGAAGAAGAGCCGCCGAACGGTTTGGAAAATCCGGAGCGAAGCTGGTTTTAAATGATTATGGCGAAGAGGCTTTGAACGAAGCCATCAAGACACTGGAAAGTGAAGGCTATAGCGTTTGCGGAATTGCCGGTGATATCGCCGATGAACAAACTTCAATTCGTTTGGTAGAGCTTGCTGAAGAGAAATTTGGCGCGCTGCATATCGCGATCAACAATGCAGGCATTGCTCAGAACATGGCCCGTTTGCACGAAACCGACAGCGATGAAGCAAGACGGGTGATTGATGTGGATTTGATGGGCGTGTTTTACGCCATGAAATATCAAATTCCGCTCATGTTGAAATCTGCAGAAGCATCTGGTTTGCCGTCTGCTATTCTAAACCTTGCATCTGCTGCAGGCGTGATGGGGTCACCAAATCTGGCTGCATATTCTGCCGCAAAACACGGGGTTGTCGCCCTCACCCGCTCGGCCGCCCTTGAATATGCAACCAAGAGCCTTCGAGTTAATGCCTTATGCCCCTCTTTTACCCGTACCAAAATGGTGACGGATATTCTTGAAACATCCAGACATGGACGCGAAGTCGCAGAAGCAAAATTGCTTGCATTTAATCCTATGGGTAGACTGGGCGAAGTTGATGAAATTGTGCAGGCAATGTTATGGGCCTGTAGCGATGACAATAGTTATTACACCGGCCAAACCCTATCGATAGACGGCGGCCTTAGGACCTCCTAATAAATTCAACAAACGAAAGTGAGAACCGTTATGCTTCGTATTTCCAGCCTTTTCGTGTGTTTCTTCCTGCTGTTTTCCAATTTCGCAATTAGCGAACAATTAGCCGATGGCATAGCGCCAGAATTTGCCGTTGGGCGCAGCTCCAAATCATTGGTAAAAGCCAAGGATTTCATGATCGCGACAGCAAATCCACATGCCAGTAAGGCTGGATATGCAATTTTGCGCGCGGGTGGAAATGCCGTTGATGCCATGGTGGCGGTGCAATTGGTTCTGGGACTTGTTGAACCTCAATCATCAGGCTTAGGCGGTGGTGCGTTCCTTGTTTATTGGGATGCAGCAACCAAGAAGCTCACAACATTTGATGGGCGCGAGACCGCCCCTCAAGCTGCAACCAGCGCCTTGTTTTTGGATGACGAAGGAAATCCGCTAAAGTTCTTTGATGCGGTTGTGGGAGGCCGTTCGGTTGGCACACCTGGAACGGTGAGGCTGTTACATGAAGTGCACAAAGCCCATGGCAAGCTTGCCTGGAAGGATGTTTTTGCGCCAGCCATAGAATTAACAAAAGCTGGCTTTGAGGTTTCTCCACGCTTGAATGCATTAATTTCAAATAGTGCAGAAACGCTATATCGTTATGAGGCTACCCGTCATTACTTTTTGAGTGAGGAAGGCGTTCCGCTTTTTCCGGGCACTGTAATTGTCAACAAACCCTACGGTAAAACCCTCAAAGCAATTGCAGAGGGTGGTGCGGATGCTTTTTATACCGGCGAGATTGCTCGCGATATTGTGGAAACAGTGCAAAAAGCTGAAGGCAATCCGGGCGTATTATCTCTGGAGGACATGGCCAATTATAAGGTCATACAACGCGAAGCAGTATGCGCCAATTATCGCGGAAATGACATTTGCGGAATGGGGCCGCCCTCCTCCGGCGCTTTGACGGTTGGGCAAATTCTGAAAATGGTTGAGCCATATGATTTAAAAACACTTGGGCCTTCAAACCCTGAGAGTTGGCGAATAATTGGCGACGCCTCTCGTTTAGCCTTTGCTGACCGGGGCAGATATATGGCGGATAGTGATTTCGTAAAGATGCCGAAAGGCCTGCTGAACGAGGCCTATATGCAAGAACGCTCCAAATTGCTGGGCGGTACGAGCGCCCTTACAAAAGACGAGGTTTCGCCTGGAAACCCGCCATCGGATCATGCACTGCTTTTTTCCGACGATGAGGCGATTGAACTGCCTTCGACCAGCCATTTTTCAATTGTCGACAAGGAAGGCAATGTGGTTTCCATGACCACCACAATCGAAAACGGATTCGGCTCCAGATTAATGGTGCGCGGATTTCTTTTGAATAATGAGCTGACAGACTTTTCTTTCAGGCCTGAGCGCAATGGCAAACCAATTGCCAATCGGGTGGAGCCCGGGAAACGGCCTCGCTCTTCAATGTCACCAACGATTATTATGCGCGACGGCAAGCCCTATATGGCGATAGGTTCGCCGGGCGGAAGCAGAATTATCGGCTATGTCGCAAAAACAATCATAGCGCATCTGGACTGGGGAATGGACGTGCAAAGCGCTATCGATTTGCCGCATCTGGTCAATCGGTTTGGCACTTACGATGTGGAAGCAGGCACCAGTGCCGAGCAATTTATCCCCGCACTGGAAGCAATGGGATTCAAGGTCAAGGCACGGGGCCTAAACTCAGGATTACATGGCATTGTGATTACCAAAAACGGCCTTGAAGGCGGCGCGGATCCGCGCCGGGAAGGTCTGGTTTCTGGAAAATAGCGCCGCTATTTGCGGATTAATCTACGCATATTTTCAATCAGGCGTTCGGATTCTTCCGACAGAGCGCTGATTTGCATGTCATCTTCAATTTTCTCAGCGCCAACGCGCTCGGAAATTACCGACATCAACGCGCTATTGCTTGAAGATAATGCTTCCATACGCACCAACATCCGTGCACGCAAGCATTGAGCTGGAGAAGGTGGGTATTCAATTTCACTGGCAGGTCTGATCATCAGAATTCCTAAACTCTGTTTACTAAGGCATTTTATGCGTCCAGTTTCTCTCAATATGTTTAACAAGTGATTAGGGCCGGAGCTAAGTTGATCCAAAACAGCAATATTTCTGAATTAATTGTCGATAGCCAAATGCAAAATTATCTGTCATCAACTGGAACTCTTTTGAACCACGATGAAATGCAGACCGAACAATGAAAATTGCTTTTGCAGCCAGCTCAACTGATAAAGCCCAGACAGCATTTTCTGCTCTGGTGAAACGTTATGGCAACGCGTCCAAATCTGACTGCGATATCATTGTGGCATTGGGTGGCGATGGATTTATGCTGCATACATTGCATAAGCATATGAACAGCAACATTCCCATCTATGGAATGAATCAGGGCACAATCGGCTTTTTGATGAATAATTATGAAGAAGATGGCCTACCTGAGCGCTTGGCAAGCGCAGTTCGAAGCAGTGTCAGCCCGCTAAACATGATTGCAACCGATGCGGAGGGGGAAACTCACTACGCCAAGGCAATCAATGAGGTTTCATTGCTACGCCAATCCTATCAGGCGGCCAGTTTACGGGTGAGCATTGATGGCAAGGAACGTTTAGACCCGCTAATTTGTGACGGGCTTCTTGTTGCGACACCGGCTGGGTCCACGGCCTATAATTTATCCGCCCATGGCCCAATTTTACCGCTCAACGCGCCGCTATTGGCGCTCACTCCGGTAAGTCCGTTTCGCCCTCGCCGCTGGCGTGGGGCATTGATCCCAAACACTTCTAAAATCACAATAGAAATCAACGACCCTAAAAAACGCCCGGTCAATGCGGTGGCGGACCATCAGGAAATCAAATCTGTGACGAGGGTCGAGGTGGCGCTCGATAAGAAATCGAAAACCATCATCCTGTTCGATGCCCAGCACTCATGGGATGACCGGATTTTAGCGGAACAATTTCAGTATTGATATTGAACTGAATTGCCTAGGCAGCGAGTGTCTCGATTGAGCTGGCTCTGGCAATTAAAACATTGCCTTTTGATGAAAACGCTTCTTCGTTCAAATTGTCTGCGTGGCGGCTGGTTGCTTCTTCAAACTCTTCATTCGAAATAATATCTGAACAATCGCTGGAGATTGTGAAAATATCCTGTTCGAGAATGGCTTGGAATTCATCATTGAATTCTTCAGCAAGAGCCTGATCTTCCAACTCTTTTTCAAACTCATCCATATCAACTTCAACAGCCTCCGGGGCGGCAAGGGCCTGGATGTTT
>JAESUH010000217.1 GCA_016763155.1 Rhizobiaceae bacterium | reverse complement strand
TCCGCTGAAGTTGCAGCCCTTGCAGCATCAGGCGCCAAAGAGCTTGTTGTTTTCGGTTATGTTGACCAAGGCGGTAAAGGCATCATCCAGTCTTCTCTTGATACAGGCGCTTTCGAACGCTTCATCTTTGCAGATGGCATGGTTGGCCAAGCACTTGTCGATGCATTCGGTGATGATTTGAAAGGTTCTTTCGGTTCAGGTCCAGGATCTGATGTTGATGGAATTAAAAAATTCCACGCCATCGCAAAAGGCACAGTTGCTGGAGACGGCAAAGGCCCGTTTGATGGAAACTCCTACGATGCTGGTGCTTTGATTGTCTTGGCCATACAGGCAGCAGGTTCTGCTGATCGCTCAGCAATCCAAGCCAAGATCATGTCTGTTGCCAATGCACCGGGCGAAAAAATCTATCCTGGTGAAATTGCCAAAGCTTTGAAAATTATCAAAGACGGTGGCGATGTTGATTATCAAGGCGCTACCGGCGTTGAATTCAACGACATTGGTGAAGTTTTCGGTTCTTACAAAGAGCTGGAAATCGATGGCAAGGAATTTGCTACGATCAAGCTTCGCTAGATCGTATTTGTTTGGCTCACGGCGTATCCGAGCTTTGCTCGGGCCTGCGCTGGCGCGGCGCTATTTGCGCCGGGCGGCCTTTGGCCGCCTCTACGGAAAGCGTGTAGAGCTTAAAAGTTAGAAAAAAGGCCCGGTGATCAAAGATCACCGGGCCTTTTTGTTATTTATGAAATGAAGCTGCTTAGCTTGGTTTCTTATCTTCTTCTTTTTCTGCGGCAGCGGCTTCAGCCAATCTTGCTTGATAAAGCTGCGCGAAATCTACCGGATCCACCATCAGGGGTGGGAAATTGCCGTTTCTGGTGGCATCAGCAATAATCTGGCGGGCAAAAGGAAACAGGATTCTTGGGCATTCCACCAAAACGATGGGCTGCAATGATTCCTGAGGAACGCCTTGTACCCGGAAAATACCGGCATAATCCAGTTCCACATTGAAGAGCACTTCATCACCATCAACGGCGCGTGCTTCAAGTTTCAACTCTACCTCAAAATCAGTCTCGGAAAGTGGCGTTGGATTTACATTGATGTTGATTTGAATATCCGGGGCCTTCTCGCGCGGGCGCAGAGAATGAGGGGCATTTGGGCTTTCAAATGAAAAATCTTTGATATACTGCGCCAATACACTCAATGCTGGTGCAGTTTCAGTGCCTGCGCCATTGGGTGCAGCTGCTTCTTCGGCCTTTTTAGGGGTTTTTGCCATTTGTTCTTCCTGATTTTGAAATTAGTCTGTCGAATAGATGTAAATCAAAGTATGATTTGTTTAAATGTTTCGGCGCGTGGCTAACATGTCCACCTCAACATAACAAGGTGAGGTTGGCCATTTGAGGCCTAGTCGGTCTTATCTTTGGGTGGTTTTAAACCTGTTTGCCCGGATGATTCTGAATCGCCCCAGGGAGAATCCGGGTTTGGTGCTTCGCTATATTCATCTGCGTCCAGATCAATGGTGTTTTCGTCCCCACGATACTTTCTATCTGAAGTGCCAGATTCCCGGTCAAAGGGAGCCTGCCCAAAGCCTTGGGAATTTCCTACCGTGGCCATGGAAATTTTTGAGCCTATAAAGGTCCAAATCATCATGCGTATAAATGGGACGAACAGTAAAAAGCCGATCGTATCGGTGACAAAGCCCGGCGTCAGCAACAAGACGCCTGCAATCATAATCATCACGCCATTTACCAGCTCTTTGCCGGGCACCCTGCCAGCGCTGGTTTCAGCCTGTATCTTTGTCAGCAGTGAAAGGCCCTGGTAGCGCAAAAGAATTGAGCCAATTATCGCGGTCACCAGAATTAATGTCAGCGTGTAGGCAACTCCGATTTGCCCACCAACAAGGATAAACACCCCAATCTCGCAAATGGGAATGAATAGCAGTAGGAAGGGTATGATGCTGAAAGGCATGTTTTTAGTTCCAAATCCTCTTGAAGTCTCAATTGACCGTTGAAAGCTGTAACAAAAGCTGTCAGAAAACGGTTGGGCGTCTGATCGAACAATATCGAGCTTGTTTTGTTATATCCGATCACCGTCCCTAATTAAACATAGGCTTTGGCCCGTGAAATTTGTATAGCCTGTTTAAATTAATTAGCTAACAGCCTATATCTAATAATGCTTCGGCAAATCGAAACCCAAAATCCCGGCGGTGGCAATGGAAATTTTTGACCTATCAACCCTGATTACCATAGGTATAGCAGTATTTGTATTTTTAAGGCTGCGCTCTGTGCTGGGTCAACGCCATGGGCCAAAACCACCTATGGACCGTAGAAACGATGGCGAGCAGAACATGCCTCGCGAAATGACAGATGATGTTTCCAATGACAATGTTGTTACATTGCCATCCAGAAAATCGTCAAAATCCAAGGATAAAGAGGCCAAAAACCCTGACCTTGTTGCCATTGACGAGATTGCCAAACCTCGTACAAAACTCAATAAGGCGCTTAGGGCAATTCTGGTAGCCGATAGTAATTTTGATCCAAGGCAATTTCTTTCCGGTGGCAAAATGGCCTACGAGATGATTGTTTCTGCTTATGCTGATGGTGATCGCAAATCACTCAAGGGCCTGCTGTCAAAAGAAGTTTATGACGGCTTTTCTCAGGCTATTTCAGATCGTGAAGATCGCGGTGATACAGTAAAATCAACGTTTGTGGGCATTGAAACTGCTGCAATATCCCATGCAGAAATCTCCGACGATGAAGCTCAAATCGCAATTCGGTTTGTGTCTGAAATCGTGTCTGCCACCTATGACAGCGAAAATGAATTGATTGATGGTGATCCAGAACAAATTGCCGAAGTGACGGATATCTGGACCTTTGCCCGTGATTTAAATTCGAACGATCCAAACTGGAAACTGGTGGCAACAGAATCAGAGAGTTGATCGGTTGAACCTTGTCGCAACTTCTCCACAAAATGGATTTTTCAACAATCAGGGGCTGGAATGATGGCCGACAAGCCGATGCTCTGGGGTGCTTTTTAAAAACCGCAGAGCGGGCAGTAGAGAAACCTCATTCGACAAAATCACTGGGTGCGGACGGTCAGGCCCTTGCCGATATTGGCCAAAAAGCGCTTGAGCAATTTGGCAACAGATCAGATATTTCAGACTTGGCTGCCCGAAGTTTTTTTGAGGAGAACTTTCAGCCCTTTGAAATACGCGATCAGGGCTTCATCACCGGATATTTCGAACCGGAATTGCTGGCATCTCGGACAAGAAGCGACGAATATTCTGTCCCGATCTATCGGCGACCACCGGATTTGGCCGATATTAATGATGATACCAGACCAAATGAAATGGACCCCTATTTCATGTTTGCGCGGGAAGAGCAGGGGAATTTCTCCTCCTATCATAACCGCCGTGAAATAAATCAGGGCGCGCTGGACGGCCGGGGGTTGGAAATTTTTTGGCTAAAAGATCCAGTTGATTGCTATTTTATGCATATTCAGGGTTCTGCCCGGCTTATTCTTACCAATGGCACGACCCAGCGGGTTTCCTATGCTGCAAAATCAGGGCACCCTTATTCAGCCATTGGGAAATATCTTGTTTCCATTAATGCCATGAAATTGGAAGATGTGACCATGGCCACCCTCAAGCAATGGCTAAGAGACAACCCAACCCAAATGTTTGCGGCGATGGAGGGAAACCAATCCTATATTTTCTTTCAGGAAACAATTCTGGATGATCCCGATCTAGGGCCGGTTGCTGCTGGTGGTGTTCCTTTGACGTCTGGATGTAGCTTGGCCATAGATCACAAGATGCACACTTTCGGCACTCCAATTTTCGTCAATTCGCAAGACTCTCTGCCGGGGGAAGAAAATCCATTTTCCCGCTTGATGATTGCACAAGATACAGGCTCCGCGATTGTCGGCTCGGCCAGAGGTGACGTATTTATCGGGTCAGGAGATCGTGCTGGTGAAATTGCCGGTGCAATTAAATTTGGAGCGGAATTCATCGCCTTGTTTCCCCGCAACCAATCGGTGGCGCAATGAACGGGAACAAAAATAACGATCCACAGCGCCTTTCGGCACCCGATAGAGCGCTTTGGGAGCGGGTTAAAAAATCGGCAACGCCGCTCGAAAATCGAGATGCCCTTTTTACATCCTTGCTCAATGCCAGCGCAGCCAATCCGAATGCCGGGTCAAATTGGCACTCAAAGCTTGAACGAGAGTTTGGCGAAGGCCCCACTATCGCGCCAAAGAAACAGCGGATCGTAAAACCGTTTTCCCCTACCCCTGCAAATGCTGCCCCATACACCCTTGCCAAACAAGCGGTGCAACATCATGAGTTGGACCAAAAAACAGTACGCAAGATTTCTAAAGGAAGGGTCGGGATTGATGCCCGTGTAGATTTACACGGCATGACCCAGCTTCAGGCACATAGTCGTTTGTTTAACGCTATTGAAAGTGCGTGGGAGAATAATCAGCGCATTATTTTGGTTATTACGGGCAAAGGGTATGCCGGAGAGGGCATTTTGCGTCAGGCTGTTCCGCGCTGGTTGAACGAGCCGGAATTTAGAATGATGGTCAGCGGTATTAGCGAAGCAAACAACAATCATGGCGGCGCTGGCGCGCTTTACGTTCGCATCCGGCGACAGGTGAGGCACATATGACGCCATTTGGCAGGCGAGTGCGGGAATTGCGCGCTGAAAAACAGGTGACGCAAAAATCAATGGCCGCTTCACTGGGAGTTTCTGCTGCCTATTTATCAGCCTTGGAAAATGGCCAAAGAGGCTCGCCAAGCTGGGAGTTTGTGCAGCGTATCATTGGTTATTTTAATGTAATTTGGGATGATGCTGAGGAATTGCAGGAATTAGCGGTATCTTCTCAACCCAAAGCGGTGATTGATACCAGCACCCTTTCATGGGAAGCCACGGAATTGTCCAATTACCTTGCCAAAAACATTCACCATCTTGAGGAAGAAGATTTGCGCGAATTGCTTCATGCGATCAAGATACGGGTGAACCGCAACAGAACGGATTGGCGCTAATGGGCCTGCTTAGAAAATTTGCCACCGTCGGTGGCGCGACTATGGCAAGCCGGGTGCTTGGGTTTTTACGTGAAGCGCTGATTGCGGCAACCCTTGGGGCAGGCCCCGTTGCTGATGCATTTTATGCAGCGTTCGGATTTCCCAATCTGTTTCGCCGAATTTTGGGAGAGGGAGCCTTCAATTCGGCCTTCATACCTCTTTTTGCAAAAGAACTGGAAGGCGGCGGTGTAGCTGCTGCACGAAAATTCGCTGAGCAAGTGATGGCAGTTCTGGTGGTGGTGTTGCTGGCGCTTTGTGCTCTCTTGATGGTCTTTATGCCGTTCTTGGTGGATACGGTCGTTGCCCCCGGGTTCAGCGCAATTCCAGAAAAATTTGAAATTACCGTCGGCATGGGACGGATTATGTTCCCTTATTTGTTCTGCATGTCACTGGTAGCGATGCTGTCAGGCATTATGAATTCCATGCGCCATTATTTTCTGGCAGCAATTTTGCCGGTATTGTTGAATGTGGTGTTGGTTAGCCTTGCTGCCATGGCCTTGTGGCTGGATTTTGAAGACAATCTGACTGGCTATGTTTTGGCATGGGGAGTGGTTTTCTCAGGGTTTCTACAATTGTTTTTGCTCTATTGGGGCGTGCGAAAACAGGATTTCAAACTATCCCTGAAAAAACCGGTCTTCACGCCTCAGGTAAAAAGACTGTTGGTTCTAATGGGACCTGCAATTATCACGGGCGGAGTAGTGCAAATCAACATCATGATCGGGCGCATTATCGCCTCATCACAAGATGGCGCAATTTCACTGCTCAATTATGCCGACCGCATCAATCAATTGCCCTTGGGCATTATCGGCATTGCAGTTGGTGTCGTCTTATTACCGGAACTTTCACGGGCGCTGAAAGCTTCCAATGCCGAAGAAGTTCATAGCCTGCAAAATAACAGTTTGGAATTTTCGCTGGCGCTCACCCTTCCAGCAGCAGTTGGGTTTGCAGTCATGCCGATACCAATTGTAAACATTCTTTATCAACGCGGAGCATTTGACGCGGAAACAACGGCAATGACTGCCGCAGCCCTGGCAGCTTTTGCCATCGGCCTGCCTGCCTATGTACTAATCAAAGTGTTCCTGCCCGCCTTTTTTGCACGCGAAGATATGAAATCACCCTTGTGGTATTCACTCATTTCAGTGGCGCTGAATATTGCCCTCAGCCTGATGTTATTTCCGCGCTTGGGGCATGTGGCAATCGCGTTAGCAACCTCCATTTCCGCTTGGGTGAATGTATTGTTCCTGGGCGGTAGCCTTTGGCGACGCGGCGATTTTTGCCCATCATCGGCAACGATTAAACGAATTGCCTTGATGATATTTGCCTCAGCCCTCATGGGGATTTTCTTGTGGGGGGTGCAGGAATATGGCTCTGAAATGCTCTTTGCTCAATCCGTCTTCATAAGAATACTGAGCGTTCTGGCAGCAATTGCTGCTGGCGCGACACTCTATTTCTCCGCTCTGTTCGTTACCGGCGCCTTTAAAAAACAAGATGTGTTGAGGCTTCTTCGCCGTAACAAATAGACCAGTCCTTGCAACAAGTGTTTGACTGGGCCATAACGGGCAAAATTTGAAGTAAAACGAGATTGAAATGAACAAATCAAACGACCGAGTATTTTCTGGGGTTCAGCCAACGGGCAATCTCCATTTGGGAAACTATCTGGGAGCAATCAAAAGATTTGTTACCCTGCAAGATACCCATGATTGCATTTACTGCGTGGTAGATTTGCACGCCATCACCCAGTGGCAAGACCCAGCCGAACTCAAAAATAATACTCGTGAAGTAACTGCTGCATATCTTGCTTGCGGCATTGATCCGGCCAAGAATATTATTTTCAATCAATCTCAGGTTAGCGGCCATGCGGAACTCGCGTGGATATTCAACTGTGTTGCCCGCATGGGTTGGCTCAACCTGATGACCCAGTTTAAAGACAAAGCCGGCAAGAACCGTGAAAATGCGTCTGTTGGTTTGTTTTGTTACCCAAATTTGATGGCTGCAGACATCTTGCTCTACCGTGCTGATTTCGTCCCTGTGGGTGAAGACCAAAAACAGCATATGGAGCTGACAAGAGATATTGCCACAAAGTTCAACCATGATTTTGGTGACAGAATTAAAGAACTTGGGCATGGCGATGGTTATTTCCCTATAACGGACCCCTTGATTGAGGGCCCGGCTACTCGCGTTATGTCCCTACGTGACGGCTCCAAGAAAATGTCGAAATCCGATCCTTCGGACCTGTCCAGAATCAGGATGACCGACGACGCGGACGCCATTGCCAAGAAAATTCGCAAGGCAAAGACTGACTCCGATCCGTTGCCAGAAACACTCGAAGGTCTTGCAGGGCGTTCAGAAGCTGAAAATCTGGTGGGAATATATGCTGCACTGGCAGATACTACCAAGGAAGCTGTGATTTCTGAATATGCTGGCCAGCCTTTCTCAGTATTTAAACCAGCCTTGGTTGAACTGGCGGTTGAAAAGCTATCCCCAATCAATGATGAAATGCGTCGTTTGATGGCTGACCCAGCTGGAGTGGATAAAGTTTTGGCTGAAGGTTCTGAGCGGGCACGTGAAATTGCCGATAAAACCATAAGAGAAGTCAAAGACATCGTTGGATTTCTACAGGCTTAATTCCAAAAAACGCCTTTTTGCTTGTCACGACAGGGCCTCAATGTCTAAATGCGCCCATGGTAAGCAAGCGACTCATACATGAGGCAGGACATCAGCGGAAATTTTTGGCAATTGTCGACGATTCGTTGGAATGTGACAGGGCAGTGCTCTATGCCGCACGCCGCGCAGCAACCACTAATGGCAGTCTGGCATTGCTTTATGTGATTCCGCCTGCAGATTTTCAACATTGGATTGGTGTCGAGGAAATCATGCGCGCTGAAGCCAATGAGGCGGCAGCAACCCATTTGGACCGTAGTGCCCAATATAGCCGCCAGCATTGCGATATTGATCCAGAGATGGTGTTGCGTGAAGGCAAAACTGCGGATGAATTACTGAAATTGATCGAGGAAGATCAGGATATCGCACTTTTGGTGTTGGCTTCCAGTGATAGTTCAGAAGGTCCGGGACCGCTGGTTTCCTCAATTGCCGGGCGTGGTTCAGCCTTTCCCATACCCGTGACCGTTGTTCCTTGCACAATGAGCGACGATGATATTTACAGTATGACTTGAATAGCGCTGTAAAAAGGCCTATTTTAGTTTTGAATGGTTCTAAACTGGGCTATGTTTGATAGCCTGAACCCTTTTTCAACGCCAGATATTCGAATTTACGGAGAGCGAAATGTTTATCCAGACCGAGACCACACCAAACCCAGCCACACTGAAATTCTTGCCGGGTCAAGTTGTGCTTGAGGACGGTTCTGTAGATTTTCGCCATGCGGATGAAGCAGAAGATTCGCCGCTTGCCTTGCGTCTGTTTGAAATTCCCGGCGTAACGGGTGTTTTCTTTGGCCATGATTTTATTTCAATCACCAAAGATGAACAGGAAACTGACGGTTTTGACTGGCAACATTTGCGTCCTGCAATTTTGGGCGCAATCATGGAGCATTTTGTTACCGGTCAGCCTGTAATGAGCCGCACCGACGGTGATTTGGCTGGTGAAGGAGAAGAGTTTTATGAAGCTGGCGACGAAAAAATTGTCAGCACAATTAAAGAACTGCTCGATACCAGAGTGCGCCCTGCGGTGGCTCAGGATGGTGGCGATATCACCTTCCGTGGCTTCAAAGAAGGCGTTGTCTATCTTCATATGCGCGGCGCATGTGCCGGTTGCCCATCTTCTACAGCAACATTAAAATATGGCATTCAGAACTTGCTCAAGCATTTCATTCCTGAAGTGCAGGAAGTCTCAGCTGTTTAGCAAGCTGTGACTGACTAACAGCGGGTTCGCCCAATAAGGCTCTTTTGATGATTTATCTGGCGCTGGATACGGCAAACCATCTATGTGCAGCAGCAATCTATGATGATGACAACCAATCCATTCTTGGTGAAATGACCGAAGATATCGGACGCGGCCATGCTGAACGTTTGATGGATGTAATCAGCGATTGTTTCAGCAGGACTGAGCTTGAATATTGCGACCTCGACAAAATCATCTGCACTACCGGCCCAGGCAGTTTCACCGGGGTTAGGGTTGGCCTTGCAACCGCTCGCGGCCTTGGTCTTGGCCTTTCCTTGCCAGTAACAGGCATCAGCACGCTGGATGCCCTGCAGCATGAAGCAAACACCACAGGGCCACTTGCAACCGTTCTCGATGCAAGGCGTGGCGAAGCCTATGTGCAATGGCGCGGAAACAGTGATGCGCCTTTTTCATCCCCCAGCGTAATAGCCTATGAGGTTCTGGCCGAGCATCTTGAAGGTAAAACTTTTGATATTTGCGGTTCTGGTGCCGCGGAATTGCAAACCCACATGCAAACACCTCACGAGGTTTTGCATGAATTATCGTCGGCCTCAATTGCAACGATTGCCCGATTGGGTGCTGAAATGAACGGGAAACTTGCTCCACCAGAGCCAAATTATCTTCGTGCCCCCGATGCAAAGCCGCAGAAATTGCCGGTATTTGCACCAGGTCAGGATACATGAGACAAGTGAGTCTTGCCATCCAAAACATCGATATTCAATGATTCAATTTTTTCAAACAAAACTGACATCTCCCTATATCACTGGCGCAACGTCTGAGGATATCCCTCAGCTATCTACGATCCATAGCCAAAGTTTCACACGGGGCTGGAGTAAGAACGAGCTGGGAAAACTGATCGGCTCGCAAGGTGCCCTTTGTCTTGTTTTACGTCAGGAAGGTAAAATTGATCAGCCGCCCATGGGGTTTGTTTTGTGCCGACAGGCAAGTGATGAAGCGGAAATCATCACGATTGCCACCGAACCCAAAAACCGGAAGCGCGGCATCGGTAGGTTTTTAATGGATGCAGCCATCAGGAATCTGCAATCAGACCGGGTGAAATCGCTATTCCTTGAAGTTGACGAAACCAATGCAAGCGCGATTGGGCTGTATCGTTCTTTGGGGTTCGTTCAAGCGGGCGAACGCAAGGGTTATTATTCCGGCCAATCTGATGATGAAAAGCAACCCACCAATGCCTTGGTGATGAGGCTGGATTTTCAGTGAGAAGCGATTAAACTTCAGCGCGCTCTAGTCTTGCTGAAAGTGTAAGGAGTGTTACTCCAACCAGCCCCGAGATTAAGAATCCGAAATATAGCGGAATAACAGATTGATCGTAGAACGGCCCAATCGCAAGGGCGATGCCAACACCGATCAGGCTGGAGCAGGATGAAACCACGGATGCCCCAAGTCCTGCCACCCGCCCCATTAAATCCATAGCCATTGTATTTAGATTGCCGAATAAAAAACCGTTACAAAAGAAGATGCAAAATCCACCGGCCATGAATAGAGAAAACGGTGGCGAACCTGAATATAATATCGCAGCAAAGAGCATAATCAGGCTGAAAAATATCGAGCCCCACAACGCCATGAATGCAAGGCGATGCATGCCGTAACGTGTTACCAATTGGCTGTTTGCAAAAAACGCGAGGCCAATGCCGCCGGCAAGGATGGCGTAATAAAGCGGAAATTGCTTGTCTATGTCATAGACGTCAAAGAAAATGGCTTGTGCAGTTCCCAGATAATTCAGGACGCCACCAAAAACAAACCCGACGGAAATCGTATAAGCCACGACCTGCTTATTGCGAACAATCAGGCCAATATTTGCCGCAAGGGTAGTCGGAGATATCGGCAATTTCTTTTCCGGCGGCAAGGTTTCTCCCTGCCGCAAACCAAGCCAGATAAACCCCGAACCCGCTGTCACCAGATACATAACGAATATGGCCTGCCAACCTGCGATCCCTATCGCCCATTGGCCAATTGCAGGGGCAATCATGGGAACCAGAATAAAAATCATGAAAATGAAGGACATAATACGGGCCATGGCATCCCCAGAATACTGATCGCGGATCATTGCTCGTGAAGCAATTTTCGGGCCCGAAACACCAAAGCCCTGAATGATCCGACCAAGCAGCAATTGATCCAGAGAAGAGGCCTGCATTGATATGATGCTGCCCAAACAAAATATTACCAAGCCGACTAATATAACTACTTTCCGCCCATAAGCATCCGCAAGAGGGCCTGCAATTATTTCGCCAAACACTGCGCCAAGAATGAATATAGGAATGACCAGTTGAATTCGGTTCGGGTCCGAAACATTCAAGGCCCCCTCTAGCATCCGCATGGCTGGAAGCAGGGCATCCAAACCCAGCGCAACCAGACAATTCACCAGGGCAAAAAGCAGGACAAATTCAACCATGCCCAATGCAGGACGTTTAGCCATGAAGGGCTCCAGTAAAACTATAAAGCGTGTCTCCCAAAAGTGGGCACCGGTTTTGTGACAAAAGACACGCGAAAAGGAAAAGAGAAAGTATGTTGGGTGAATGCCAATGAACGCAACATGCTTTAGGGTTAGTGGGCTTCGTCCCAATTATCGGCGGCACGAGCGTCCACTTTTAATGGAACAGATAAATCCAGCGCAGGAAATGGCGCTTCTTCCATGATTTTTTGCACCAAAGTTATGGTCTCGTCCACCTCTTCTTCGGCAACTTCAAAAATTAATTCATCATGAACCTGAAGCAGCATTTTCGCAGAAAGATTAGCATCCGCCAGCGCGCCATCCATGCGCACCATGGCACGGCGAATAATATCAGCAGCAGAACCCTGTATCGGTGCGTTGATTGCAGCGCGTTCATTGAAGGCTCGCATTTGGTGATTGGAGGATTTCATATCTGGAAAATGAGCACGCCGCCCAAAAATTGTTTCCACATAACCATGCTCGCGGGCAAATTCCTTGGTGGCTTCCATATAGTCGCGAATGCCCGGGAAGCGTTCAAAATACATTTTGATATAATCACTCGCTTCAGTGCGTGAAATACCAAGCTGGTTTGCCAGACCAAATGCAGAAATTCCGTAGATAATGCCAAAATTAATCGCCTTTGCCTGTCGGCGCACCATTGGATCCATGCCCTCAATGGGAGTGTCGAACATTTCACTCGCTGTCATGGCATGAATATCCAGATCATCGTCAAAAGCCTGTTTCAACTGATCAATGTCAGCGACATGCGCAAGCACTCTCAACTCAATTTGAGAATAATCGGCTGAAACTAGCTTGTTACCCGGGTTAGCAACAAATGCCGTGCGAATTTTGCGCCCCTCAGCGGAGCGGATTGGAATATTCTGCAAATTTGGTTCTGATGAAGATAGACGTCCGGTAGAAGTTGAGGCCATCGAATATGATGTGTGCACCCGCTTGGTTTGCGGGTTGATATAACCGGGCAAAGCGTCCGTATAAGTGGATTTTAGCTTGGTTAGTTGGCGCCAGGCCACAATCTTCAATGGCAGTTCATGGCCTTCTGCGGCTAATTCTTCCAAGACCTGAGCAGAGGTAGAAAACTGTCCGGTCTTGGTTTTCTTACCACCGGGAATTCCCATTTTTCCAAATAGAATTTCACCCAATTGCTTCGGCGAACCAATGTTGAATTTCTCTCCCGCCGTTTCGTGTATCTCAGCTTCAAGGCCGGCTGCTGCTTGTGCCAGTTCACCGGAAAGTCGTGACAGAATTTGCCGATCAACGGAAATGCCCCTCTGTTCCATTTTGGCAATCACATCAATCAGCGGTCGTTCCAACCGTTCGTAAACGCTGGTCATGCCTTCAGCCACCAGACGGGGCTTAAGGACTTTCCAGAGTCGCAAGGTGACATCTGCATCTTCGGCGGCATAGGCAGTAGCTTTAGCCACATCCACATAATCAAAGGTAATTTTTGATTTGCCGGTGCCGGTCAGTTCTTTAAACGAAAGGCACGTATGGTCGAGCCATTTCTTCGCCAGATCATCCATGCCGTGGCCGCCCTGCCCGGCGTCAAGCACATAGGAGAGTAACATGGTATCATCCATGCCTTGAGGTTCGATCCCGTGTTGGGAAAAGATCAACCAGTCATATTTGAAGTTCTGACCAATTTTTAAAACGCTCGTATCTTCCAATAACGGCTTCAGGATCGCTAATGCTTCGCTGGTTTTCATCTGATCGGGAGCTGGTCCGCCACCTAATAGATCATCTGTCCCGGTTTTATGGGCAAGCGGAATATAGCAAGCTTTTCCCGGCGTGATGGCAAGTGAAATTCCCACAAGTTCGGCAAGCATCGGGTCAAGGGAAGTGGTTTCCGTATCAACAGCTACCACACCTTCCTCATAGGCCGCATCGACCCAGGATTGCAGACCTTCCGCATCGTGAATACAGTCATAGGTGGTGTTATCAATAGGCGACCCAAAAGCCTGATTTTTGCGGGCATCGACAAGCATTGTCGGCGTGGCAATCCCTTCGCTGGTTTGCCCGTTTTTTGATGTACCTGCATCAAGATCAGGACCGCGGGTTGCTTCAAACCCATCGACGCTGACTTCATCTGCTTCAACAGCACTTGCATCAGTATCCGTTGCTTCGGCTACTCTTTTTATGATCGAGGTAAATTGCATAGCCTTTAAAAATGAAACCAGCATCGGCCCGTTTACGGGTTCCAGCGTCAATCCGCTAAGCGGTACATCGAGAGCAACGTCATCACGCAAGGTAACCAATTGCTTTGAAATTCGTGCAAGGTCAGCAAACTCAATCAAGTTTTCGCGGCGTTTATTTTGTTTGATCTCACCGGCTTTTTCCAGCAAGGTTTCAAGATCGCCATACTCGTTCAAAAGCAAGGCGGCAGTCTTGGGGCCAATACCTGGAATGCCCGGAATGTTATCGGTGCTATCACCTGCAAGCGCCTGCAAATCGATCATTTTCTCCGGATAAACGCCAAATTTTTCAAACACCCCTTCCGCGTCAAACCTTCGGTCTTTCATGGTGTCATACATGATGACTTGCGGGCCAATCAATTGCATCAAATCCTTGTCTGAGGAAATGATGGTGACATCGGCACCAGCTTCGCGGGCCTCTTTGGCGTAGGTGGCAATGATATCATCCGCTTCAAAACCTTCAGTTTCGATGCAGGGGATATTAAAGGCGCGTGTGGCTTGTCTGATCAGACCAAATTGTGGTCGCAAATCTTCCGGCGGGGCGTCACGATTAGCCTTATATTCTGGGTAAAGCTCATTTCGGAAGGTCTTTGACGAATAATCAAAAATCACCGCGAAATGAGTCGGCACCACACCAACAGAAGTATCGCGGGCTTCCTGCAACAGTTTCCAGAGCATGTTGCAAAATCCGGAAACAGCGCCCACCGGCAAACCGTCACTCTTGCGCGTTAGCGGAGGCAGTGCGTGATAAGCGCGAAAAATATAGGCCGATCCATCGACCAGAAAGAGATGATCGCCCGATTTCATCGGCGCTGCTCCTGCAAGGTTGGTTTTGAAATATCCGAATAAGGATTGCCCACGCCAGCATGAATTGCAAGACGTTGCGTCAGGTTTGCACGATCTCAGGTTGATAAGTAACAGGGAAATTCACAGATCGTGCCACAAAGCAAAATGCGTGGATTTCATCATGTAATTGCATGGCTTTAGCAAGGTCACTTTCAGGCGTGATTTCGATTCGAGGTTTGAGAATTGCAGATAGAAAACGCCCTTTGCCCGATGGTTCAACCTCGCCAATGCCAATCGGATTATCCTCATATGCAGTGACCACAATCCCGGCTTCGGAACAAAGGTGCAAATACCAAAGCATATGGCAGGAAGATAATGCTGCAATCAACATATCCTCGGGGTTATGCTTTTCCCGGTTCCCTCCCAATAGCGGGTCATTTGAACAATGAATGACAGGTTTCCCAGGCGTCGCCAGGTCCCAGTCTCTTTCATAGGACTTATAGGCGCTGGTGCCGGTTCCGCGATTGCCAGTCCATTTAATTGTCACTGTATATTCGTGGTTTTTCTGGCTCATGTGATCTTTAAATCCTCTAATTTTTCAACTTCACAAACTCGTGACAAATAGATCATTGAAATCAACCTTCTCGCACACCAAATGACTTCTATTGGGATATCCCTAAATATCCCAGCGACCCTTGAGACATGACGTCCCCAATGAGTTCAAGGATCGAAAACGATGTGAACGAATTCCTCCCAAGTGATTTGGTCCATCGTGTCATGATATGGGCCGCTGAATGCGTGTTCCCCCGCGCTGGCTATAGGTCGCGGCGGCCCTATCAGACAACCCTTTTTCAAGCATTCGACCAACTCCAGATATCGCTATCCCATTGAGAGTAATCTGGAAATTGCAGCCATTATGGCATTAATTGCCCGCCATTAATATCGATGATCTGTCCGGTAATATAGCCGCTCATGGCATCACTTGCGAGAAAGACGTAGGCACCAACACACTCTTCAGCAGTTCCAAGGCGACCCATGGCGATGGTTGCTTTGGCCCCATCACGTGCTGCCTGTGGGGTGTTGGCATGAAACGGAGTTTCAATGAAGCCGGGCGCAACCGTATTAACCCGGATATTATCCGGTGCAAATTCCCGCGCTGCATTACGGGAGATGGAATGTACCGCCGATTTGGCCGAGGCATAAACCGTGGAGCCGCCGAACCCGCCAAAGCGTCCTGCGATAGAACCCGTATTAATGATTGAACCGCCGCCAGCGGCCTTTATGTGCGGATAGGCCTCTCTGGTGATATTAAGGACCGAGCGCACGTTGAGGTCATAGACTTTGTCGTAAATATCATTGTCAAAATCGGCATTGGTGACCCGTTCAACAATGCCACCTGCATTGTTAACGAGAACATCCAGCCCACCGAGACCAGCAACAGCATCGGCCACGATTTTTGCAGCCGCCGCTTTATCAGAAACATCGCCCGCAACAAGAACGGCCTTTCCGCCAGCAGCTATAATCTGATCAACAATTTTCTGCGCCTTATCCAGTGAACGGTTGCCATGCACTGCAACAGCTGCACCCAAGCGACCAAATTCGATGGCCATTGCTGCACCAATTCCGGTCGACGATCCGGTTACCAGAACGCGTTTTCCTTTAATGTCTTCAAGCATGAATATTGTCCTCGTAGAGTTTGTCTAAAAATTATTAGCAAATGTGATTGTGCAAATCAGATGACTTTGACCATTGCATTTTGGCATTGCCAGAAATGCTCTGGAATGAAAATGACAACCAACATCACGCGAAGCATGGAAATTACCACAATTTCCACATCAAACAACGCCTCTATTTTTCAATGGTGTTTATCTCGCGGGAAGGCTTTTGAATTATCGGTCGTCAAATGGTTCAATCGTTCAAAGAGTATAATTCACTTCGAACGCCCAAATAACCATCCCAGGCAAACCAATAACTTATATGGCCGGCAATTCGTGGCAATCGGCTTCTATCGGTTGCGGTGAGAAATTCTTCGCCGATTTTCCACTCTTGGCCATTTGCCAAAATTTGATCAACCTTATCTGAATGGGTGAACTCCAACGTGCCGCGTTCATATGCACGAACGGTGCGGCTTTTTTCGTCTCCAATCAGCACCACATTTAGTGATCCAACAGCGTCATTGATGATTTTGGTTTTTGCAAATGCTGCCAGTGGCCAGGCTTTGGCGGCGGCCACATCGCGAATACCAAAAACATATTCCTTGCGTTTTACCTTGCTCTCGTTTTTTACCAGAACAGGAAACATCAAATCAGGTGAGGCAAAATACTGGTTATAAACAACGCCTGAGCCATAATTGCGGTTATGGCCGGTGTTAAGCGCCAATACCTTGGTGTCGGGGTTGGATTGATACCATCGCTCCCAACTGGTGATTGTCACCGGTCGAATTTTAAGTTTCAATCCGGTGCCCACCAGCGGGCCAGCCACGGGCTCCCCGGTAAACTGATTCCAAAGGCTGTCTGTTTTGCGGTCAAACATTAGTTTGTTGGAGCGGTATAAAAGACCCGATGAACCAAATATCAAAGGTTCCTCATGGCCCTCCACCTTGGTTTCAAACAAAATACCGGCACCACATAATGTGCAATAGGCGAGTGCCACAGGCACTCCGCCAATGACCTCGTTGAACATTTCATGCCAGCCCATTATCCGCAAAGGATAGGCACGAACATCGCCATTGATCTTTATGCCAAACACCAAATCACTATCGAGCAAATAATTTGCATTTGAGCCAGCAATAAGCTTTGGATTGTCCAAAGCCGGGATGCCATCAACGATCACGCCGCCCCACGTGATTTCTTCAAGTCGGATCTTCATCTTTTCAGGCAAGGCTCGTTCGCCATTTAGGAAACGGTCGAAATTTGGATCAATACGATTGAGGAAAGCCCGCTTGAGATTACGATAGCTGGCATGGGGTTTAATTTCTGGATGGGCTTCCTGCCAGACCATACCGTCATTCCAACTCTCAAACTTTTGCGTGGTCAGCACATTGAGTGCATCAATTGTTCTTGAGTGGTTCTGGCGTATCCGGGCTGTTTGCAACAATGCAGCAAATGCATCCAGCTTGCCTCTGGTCGCGAGTTTATCAATTGCAATATTGGAATCTTTTTCATGTCCAAATATTGCCGCTTTACTCAATTTCCCCACATCCAGCGCTTCGGCTGAATAAGCCGAGCTGCCATCGAAAATAAGTGCAAGCGTAATCGCTAAATTAATGATCGAATTTTTCAAACCAATATTCCTTCTCATGCTGGGGAACATAGGTTGGAATAATACTTGAAGAAACCCGTCTCACCGCATTGTGACCAATGGTTGAACGCTCGTGGGTTTCAGATGTTTTGCTTCTTCTATGCCGCTACCGCTAAACGGTTTCCGGCGATGCGATAAGCAATTGCTTCGGCCAGATGTGTGCAACCCACGGTTTGGGATTGTTCCAAATCGGCAATGGTGCGGGCGGTCTTCAAAATACGATGATAGGCACGCGCTGAAAAACGTAAGGATTCTGCCGCTTCTCTCAATAGCTTCACGCCATCGTTATCCGGGGCTGCAATTTTTTCTATCAAAGAGGCGGAAGCGGTTGCATTGGTGAGTGTGGAGACACCTTCCTGGAGATACCGCTGCTTTTGAATTTCGCGTGCGATCGAAACCCGCTTTGCCACATCTGCGCTTGATTCGGCTGTTTTACGGGTCATAATATCGGCAGCAGAAACTGCAGGAACTTCCACCCGCAAATCAATGCGGTCCAGCAGGGGCCCAGAAATACGCGCCTGATAATCAGCTGCACATCGATCCCCGCGCCGACAGGTGTGACCCGGCTCTCCCGCCATCCCACAACGGCAGGGATTCATCGCTGCAATCAGTTGAATGCGTGATGGATAGGTGACCCGGTGATTAACCCTTGCAATTGAGGTCACCCCGGTTTCCAAAGGTTGGCGCAGACTATCGAGAACCTGTGGCGAGAATTCAGGAAACTCATCGAGAAATAATACCCCGTTATGAGCCAGCGAAACCTCGCCCGGGCGTGCGCGTATGCCACCGCCAACCATAGCTGCCATTGAAGCTGAATGATGGGGCTCGCGGAAAGGACGGCGGTCGGTCAATTGCCCTCCGGCCAGATTACCGGCAATGGAGGCAATCATTGAAACTTCCAGCAATTCTCTTGCTTCAAGTGCAGGCAGAATACTGGGTAACCTCGCCGCCAACATGGATTTTCCAGAACCGGGCGGACCGACCATCAACATATTATGGCTGCCAGCAGCTGCAATTTCCAATGCTCGTTTGGCAGTTTCCTGTCCCTTAATATCGCAAAGGTCAGGTAAATCATCACCATGTTTACGAATAGAGGCCGTTGGCCGCGATAAGATCTGCGTTCCTTTGAAATGGTTGGCCAGCGCAATCAGGCTTTTTGGTGCCAAAATTTCCATATCCGGGTCGGCCCATGCAGCCTCGGGACCGCTATCATAGGGGCATATCAAACCGCGGTTTTGTATATTTGCGCCCATGGCAGCAGGCAGGGTGCCTGCAATTTTTGCAATGGTTCCATCTAGTGATAATTCACCCACCACGACAAACCGCTCAAGCGCATCAGGAGGAATGGCACCAAGGGCCGCCATTAAACCAAGAGCAATGGGAAGATCGTAATGGCTGCCTTCTTTGGGTAAATCAGCAGGGGCCAGATTGATCGTCACCCGCTTGGGAGGAATTGAAAGACCCGATGCATGAAGGGCTGCCTGAACCCGCTCACGGCTCTCCGCTACTGCCTTATCGGCAAGGCCAACGATCGTCATGGCAATCTTGCCCGGCGCGACCATAACCTGCACGTCAACAGGGATCGCTTCAACCCCCTGAAAGGCCACAGTTTTTACTATTGAGACCATAATCTATACTCCCTACACTCGAGGGACTATAGGAGAACAAAAGAAGATTTACAAGAACAAAAATAGAACAAACAAGAATCGGATGAGAAACTAGTTATCTTCTTCTTTCGATTGCATCAAGTACAAGCGCCGCTATATCTGTCCCGGAAAACCGCTGCACTTCTCTAATTCCGGTGGGCGAAGTGACGTTGATTTCTGTCATGTAATCGCCGATTACATCAATGCCAACAAGGATAAACCCTTGTTCTTTCAGCACAGGGGCAATGCGCTCACAAATCTCTTTTTCTCGAGTTGTTAGTTCCGAATGTTCAGCGACGCCACCCACATGCATGTTGGAGCGTGCGCTATCTGGCGGCGGTACACGGTTAATCGCGCCGACCGGTTCACCGTCGACTAATATAATGCGCTTATCGCCAGCCCGAACATCAGAAAGGTAACGCTGTGCAATCAGCGGCTCGCGGAACATGTCGTCAAACATTTCCAGTAGGGATGAGAGATTTTGGTCCCCATCTGCCAGCCTGAAGACGCCAGCGCCGCCATTGCCATAAAGCGGCTTAACAATGATATCGCCAAACTCATTGCGGAAATCTTTAATGGCAGCAAAATCACGGGTGATCAGGGTCTCAGGCATCAGATCAGGAAACTCGGTAACCAGAATTTTTTCCGGTGCATTGCGCACAGAAGCCGGGTCATTGACCACCAAAGTATCAGGGTGAACCCGCTCCAGCAAATGGGGTTGGTGATATAGGACATATCAAATGGCGGGTCCTGCCGCATCAATATCACATCCAGATTGGAGAGTTCATCCAAGACTGGTTCGCCAAGAGTGAAGTGATCGCCTTCTATATCACGCACTTCAAGCGTTTCCATTTTTGCGCGAACCTCACCACCGCGCATCTGCACGTCATTGGGATGAAAATGAAACAGTGAATGCCCGCGTTTTTGCGCTTCAAGGGCCATGGCAAAGGTGGAATCCCCGCCAATTTGAATGGTCGAAATATGATCCATCTGGATGCCGATTTTCAGGGACATACTTTTTTTCCAATGCGTGATGATAATTTTCTGTAGCCACTAAAACCCACAGGCCGGATTTTGCAAGTGCTTAAAAAGCATCTTTGAAATGTACCGGCAATTTCCATGGCTGTACTGCGATTATATCAAATCGCAATGAATAGGTGTTTGCATTGGATTGCCAGGAAAGCCAAATATCAGCGGCGTTGGAAATGCGCCGTTGAGCGGTAACGCTCACAGCATCCACAGCGCTTTGAACATTTTTGCGCGCCTTCACTTCGACAAAGGCAATCAAATCGCTCTTTTTGGCGATAATATCGATCTCACCGGAGTTGGTTTTAAAACGCATATGAAGAATGCGATATCCCTTAAATCGCAAAAACCATGCGGCAAGAAATTCCGCCCAGAACCCTTTATTATAGGCTTGGCGTTTTGCCTTGTTCATTGCTTTGAAGCATCTTTTAGCGCGAGCGCACGTTTATATAAGTCACGCTTTGGCAGGCCGGATAGTCCGGCGGCTTCTGCTGCTGCCCGACTAACGGGCATTCTTTCCAGTAATTCCCCCAGCATTTCATCCACATCCACTGTGTCAGAATTTGTATTTGGCGGGCCAATGACAATGACAATTTCACCCTTTGGTGCATCACCCTTAAAATGTTCGGCTAATTTTGACAGTGAACCGCGCACAATTTCTTCATGCAACTTGGTCAACTCACGGCAAACGGCTCCCTTCCTTTCAGGGTCGAACACTTCAGCCAGATCCTGCAGGCAGGCACCAATTCTTTTGGGGCTTTCAAATAAAATGATCGTCGAAGGAATGGTTTGTAATTCCTGCAACCGCTTTTTGCGGGCAACCATTTTGGGTGGCAAAAACCCAGCGAAATGGAAACCATCGCTTGGCAGGCCACTTGCAACCAATGCAGCCATTGGTGCCGAGCAACCAGGAATTGGCACCACGGGAATTCCTTCTGCCACAGCCAGTCCGATCAGTTTAAACCCGGGGTCGGATATAAGGGGCGTACCGGCATCTGATACCAGCGCCACAGACTTGCCCTGCTGCAAGGCTTCGATCAGTTTTTGACCGGCAATTTCAGCATTATGCTCATGGTAAGGAAACATGCGTTTTTTAATAGCGAATCGGTTGAGCAGCTTTCCCGTCACCCTTGTATCCTCGCAAGCAATCAGATCACACGATGAAAGGGTCTCCAGCGCCCTAATTGTAATGTCAGACAAATTGCCAATGGGGGTCGCGACAATATAGAGGGCGGGAGTGAGGCTGCGCTGGTTAAAAGTAGCGTTTTCGATGACATAACCAGACATTAGTACTTCTTTCTGAAGTCATCAGAATTGCAAAAGAATCTGACGACATCGCTTTATCAACTGTAATAAATATAAATAACGTTCAATTCTTTGACATTTATCTGTACAAATTGCAAAAATTGGACACTAAGAATTGGCTGACCCCAGATAGAGGGTAAAATTTGTTAGAGGCAAGTTTTATTCTGGGGTTAAGACCTGGAGTTATGAGTATGCGGCAAAATCTGGAATACAAACAGCCATTGCGTTTTAGCAAGGCTGTCGGGCGTGGCTTGGTTATCGCAACCTCGCTGTTTTTGGTTGCTTGTCAATCTTCCAACTTCGGTGTTTCCGGCACTCAAAATGATCAGCAAAATAACACACCGCGCGTTTTAAGCGCAAACCCAAAGGGCGACGTTTTCGGCCAGGGCACCGTTCGGGTCGCACTGCTATTGCCCAAATCTGCCGCTGGAAATGGAGCAGCTGTTGCCAACGAAATTCGTAATGGTGCTTTGTTAGCCATGTCAGATTTTGGCAATAAGACCCTGCAATTGGTAATCAAGGATACAGCCGGGCAAGCCTCATCCGCTCAAGGTGTTGCTAATGAAGCCGTGCTGGAGGGTTCTTCAGCCATTATTGGTCCGCTATTTTCTGGCAGTGTGAGTGCCGCTTCAGGCATTACCCAACCGGCAAATGTAACAATGTTTGCATTTTCAACGGATACAAGCGTTGCAAAAAGAGGGGTCTATTTGATCTCGTTCACCCCCCAGGGTGACACCAAGCGAATGATTACATTTGCAGCCTCCAAAGGTAGACGCTCAGTTTTAGCCCTTCTTCCCAACAATGCCGAAGGCGCTTTGCGTGAATCTGTGCTGAAAAAAGTAGCAGCAACATCAGGCATGGTGGTCAGCGTTGTCAAATACGATCGTAACGCCGAGAGCATTCGTTCTGCAATTGGTGCCAGTTCAAGCCAGCTTGAAGGGGCAGATAGTATCTATATTCCAGATGGTGGGCCAGTTCCCGGCATCATGTTATCGACGATGAAAGAACTTGGTCTTTCCATTAAGGGCAAACAGGTTTTAGGGTCTGGCAACTGGGAAACGGTCAAACTATCCGACAGATCGCTTTCCGGCGCGCTCTATCCCAAACGTGACATCAGCAATTTTACTGCCTTTGCCCAACGCTATCAGACCACGTATAACAGCAAGCCGGGAGTTCAGGCAGCCCTTGGGTATGATGCTGTAACTCTGGTATCTGAACTGGTGCGCCAAAACGGGGCAAAGCGGGCCTTTTCAAGCTCTGTAATTGAAAATCGCCGTGGCTTTACCGGAACAAATGGCCTGTTCAGATTGCTTTCCAACGGAACCACTGAGCGCGGCCTGGCCATATATCAAATTAATAATGGCCGTGAGCAATTGGTCAGCCCGGCACCCAAAACCTTTAGCCGCTCAGGCAGTTAATTTACTGCTCTGAGAGAGAGATGTCGGGATTGTACGGGGCGACCACGTCTTTGGTTACAGCCTGCGCGCAAATTGTTCGATTGTCTTTGGTGTTGAAAGAGACGGTTGGCGAACCGTGGAGGTCCCAGCCATCATTCAGGGCTTTGGTAATTTTGTGACAAAAGGCGGCATCATCTGTGCCAGTGAGTATTCTATATAATTTGGCCATTTTGGAATGTCCTCAATTTTTCAAAGATGAAATCAGTTGCTGAGCTTGCTCCAGATGCAAAAATTCAAACATTTCTCCATCGATTTGCAGCACCGCTTTGCCCTCATTGGCCGGATCGCTAAAAGCATTGATAATTGCCTCGGCCTGTTCGGTATCATGCATTGTCGGGCCAAAACGAAGATTTGCAGCATCAATCTGTGATGGGTGAATCAAGGTTTTTCCATCATATCCCATGGAAGCACCTTGCCGACATTCAGCATCAAAGCCATCAGCATCACCGAAATTATTAAATACCCCATCCAGCATACAAAGGTTATAGGCCCGTGCGGCCGCCAAGATCTGCATTAGCCACGGCATCATAACCTGCCGCCCAAGTTCCATTTTGGCGCCGGTTTCTTTTGCTAGGTCATTAGGGCCAACCATCAGGCAATTTAACCTGGTGTCTTCGCCGCATTTGGCAATTTCATGTAAATTCAACAATGCGCCGGGTGTCTCAATCATCGCCCATATTTGTAGGCTTTCTGGCGCGTCCTTCAGCATTTGCTGAAATGCCGCAATATCTGCTGCATCCCGCACTTTGGGCAATAATAGCGCATCCACATTGCAGGCAAGTGAAACAGCCAGATCATCGCTAAAGCTAGGTTGGTCCAGTTGCGGCAGGCGGATTATGCGTTCCATCCCGGCGAAATCTGTATCTTTTACCAGATCGATCAAATTTTGATGGGCGTCACTGCGCTGGCTATCAGCAATGGAATCTTCGAGATCGAAGATAATACCATCGCATTTTAGGTTCGGAGCTTTTTCCAAGGCCCTGCGATTGGCTGCTGGACTGAAGAGGACGGAGCGGCGCTGTCGCCAGTTTTTGTGAAAGAATACCATAGCCTTTTTTGGACGATGAAAAACTACATTGCAAGGCTCGACTGTAAAGCAACGCCACTGCGCTACCATTTTGCTCTCGACGCAACGCTTCCCTTGGTGTAAATCCTCAAACAGACATTCCGGTTTATTAAGAGCACACCCAAAATGGATAAATTCAAGACCCTGACTTCGACGGCAGCCCCCCTGCCGATCGTTAATATCGATACCGATATGATCATCCCGAAAGACTATCTCAAAACCATTAAACGCACAGGCTTAGGTATTGGTCTGTTTGCAGAAATGCGCTTTAACGAAGATGGTTCGGAAAACCCGGATTTTGTACTCAACAAGCCCGCCTATGAAGGTGTTGAGATCTTGGTAGCTGGAGATAATTTCGGCTGTGGCTCATCACGCGAACATGCGCCCTGGGCGTTGTTGGATTATGGCATTCGTTGCATCATCTCCACCAGCATTGCAGATATTTTCTACAATAACTGCTTCAAGAACGGCATCCTGCCGATCATCGTATCGCCCAAGGAACTTGAAGCCTTGATGGAAGATGCAAATCGCGGTGCCAACGCCAAGCTGACGATCAATCTGGAAGATCAAACCATCACCGGTCCCGATGGTGGAGAGATCAAGTTTGAGATGGATCCCAACCGCAAACATCGTCTGCTTGAAGGCATTGATGACATTGGCGAGACGATGGGAAAATCCCGTGATATTGATAGTTTTGAAGATAAATATTCCAAAACCCATCCTTGGGTCTGAATTAAAATTAAAGGCAAATATCTATGGCTAACCGCAAAATATTCCTGTTGCCCGGCGACGGCATTGGCCCTGCAATCATGGCTGAAGTTGAAAAACTGATCAATTGGATGAATGAAAACCTTTCTACAGGGTTTGAAACTGATTCCGGCCTTGTAGGCGGCAGCGCCTATGACGCTCATGGCGTAGCAATTTCTGATGAAGACATGGAAAAAGCCGTTGCTTCAGATGCCGTGCTTTTCGGTGCCGTGGGTGGCCCCAAGTGGGATGATGTTGCCTATGAAGCTCGCCCGGAAGCTGGTCTGTTGCGCTTGCGCAAAGATATGGAACTGTTTGCAAATCTACGCCCGGCCATTTGTTATCCGGCGCTGGCAAATTCATCTTCCCTGCGTAAGGAAGTGGTGGATGGCCTCGATATCCTGATCGTCCGTGAACTGACCGGCGGTGTTTATTTTGGCGAGCCGAAAGAAATCATCGACCTTGGCAATGGACAGCAGCGCGCAATCGATACGCAGGTTTATGACACCTACGAAATTGAGCGGATTTCCGGCGTGGCCTTTGAGATGGCCCGCACCAGAAGTAACCGGGTTACTTCAATGGAAAAACGCAATGTGATGAAACCCGGCGTGCTTTGGAACCAGGTGGTTACCAAATACCACAAAGAAAACTACCCAGATGTTGAGCTTGATCACATGCTGGCCGATGCTGGTGGTATGCAGCTTGTGCGCTGGCCAAAACAGTTTGATGTAATCGTCACAGATAACCTCTTTGGCGATATGCTGTCTGATGTTGCAGCGATGTTGACCGGTTCTCTCGGCATGTTGCCTTCCGCATCTCTTGGAGCTCCAGATCCGATTACCAAAAAACGCAAGGCACTCTATGAGCCCGTACATGGTTCGGCACCCGATATTGCAGGCCAAGGCATTGCCAACCCGATTGCAATGATCGCCAGCTTTGCCATGTGCATGCGCTATTCATTCGAGATGACCGAAGAAGCCGATAATCTGGAAAAAGCCATTGCCAACGTACTTGATACCGGCAAACGCACCGGAGATATCATGTCTGAAGGTTGCACTCAGATTACAACAGAAGAAATGGGCGCAGCTATTATTGCTGAGATGGCAGCATTGTCAGCCTAATTCTGAATTACCAAAATAAGTGCGTGGGCGGTTTAACGAAAAACTGCCCGCGTATTTTGCTTTTTACACCAGAGCAGATGCAGGAATTTGCATGGTCATTGAGGGGTAGGAGAGCCCCGGCAATATCTCAAGATCATCCTCTGAGGTAGGCTTAAAGCCCAGCCCCTCATAGAATTTTATCGCACCGATACTGCTCTTCAGGACAAAAATTTCAACCACATTGTCCATGCTATGAGCCAACACGGCCTTCGCCAATAATGCGCGTCCAATGCCTTGTCGTTGAAAACGCTGCAAAACATACACGCCCCAAAGATAAGTTATGTTTCCGCGTGCCGCAGAAATAGCACTGCCACAAATCTCGTTATCCTGCAGGGCAATCACGGCCTGCTCATCCCGGCTTGGCACCAGCCCTGCCAGATCATCCGTAGACAATCGTTCGGTCATGGCCTTGGCCACTTCTTTTCCCAATTCACCTGAATAGGTTTCTGTCCAGCTTTCGCGCAGCATCGTTCTAAATGCCTCGCGAAATATTGGTGAAAATGCGCAAATAGTAAGTGGTGGTAGCAAAATCATTCAAAAAAGCTAGCACTCAATTTTGGTGGAGTACACATTTAGTATATTTTGCGGCGTGTTGGCTTGTGACAATCGGGAAGATGCCCTATGACATCTTCCAACAGGAGCAGCATTCTATGCACAATATGTGTGTTTTTCATTCAGGCCATTTCCTCGTGTCAATCATTGACGCGAATGTGTCCGGCTGCGCATCTGTTGCCACATCAAAAACAACCACAGCAAAGAAGACCACCAAGGTCTGATTTCCTCTGCTTGTTCCCAAATCTCTCCCGGGCCACAAGCTGGGAGAAACAGCCATTCGGCTGAAACCTTGGGGAGAGCGCATGGAGCAAAATTATGGGTATTAAAGTCGCAATCGTTGGCGCCACAGGTAATGTGGGCCAGGAAATGTTGGAAATTCTGCATGAGCGGGGCTTTCCAATTGATGAATTGGTGGCGCTGGCCTCGCGCCGGTCACAAGGTAAGGAAGTATCTTTTGGCGATAAATCCCTGAAGGTTAGATCGCTGGATACTTTCGATTTTTCCGGCACAGATATAGTACTGATGTCCGCTGGTGGTAAAATTTCGAAGGAATGGGCACCAAAAATTGCTGCCAAGGGCTGTGTTGTCATCGATAATTCATCGGCGTTTCGCTATGATTCCGCTGTGCCTTTGATTGTTCCCGAGGTCAATGCAGATGCGATTGAAGGGTTTTCCAAAAAGAACATTATCGCCAACCCAAATTGCTCCACCGCTCAACTGGTGGTAGCTCTGAAACCGTTGCATGACATAGCGAAAATCAAACGTGTTGTGGTTTCTACCTATCAGGCAGTATCGGGCGCTGGCAAAGAGGCCATGGATGAATTGTTCGAGCAGACCAGAGCAGTGTTTGTAGCTGATCCAATTGAAGTGAGAAAATTCACCAAACGCATTGCTTTCAACGTTATCCCTCATATCGATGATTTTATGGAAGATGGTTACACCAAGGAAGAATGGAAGGTGCTGGCAGAGACCAAGAAAATTCTTGATAAAAATATCAAGGTTACTTGTACTGCCGTGCGCGTGCCGGTCTTTGTTGGCCATGCGGAATCAGTCAATATCGAGTTTGAAAACCCAATTTCTGCAACGGAAGCCCGTGATATTCTTCGCGAAGCTCCCGGTTGTCTGGTGATCGATAAACATGAGGATGGTGGTTATATGACCCCTTATGAATGCGCCGGCGAAGATGCGACTTATATCTCCCGTATCCGCGAAGATATCACCGTGGAAAATGGTCTCAACCTTTGGGTGGTTTCCGATAATCTGCGCAAGGGTGCAGCCCTTAATACGGTGCAGATTGCAGAATTGCTGGTCAATCGCGGACTGCTTAAGAAGAAATAAGAAGCAGCTATTCACCTAGCTCTTAGAGCGTTACCCCTGTGCTTGCACAGGGGAACCATTCCTCTCCCTTATCCGATGAATCCAAACCATCGTTAATGCAGCCCGCTTAACTGCATGGATTCCTGTGACAAGCACAGGAATGACGAATATAGAGAGTGGTGCTTACTTATGCTTGTGCTCACCACTGCAGCAATGGAGGTCATGCAACAAACCGTTGCTTAGGCCGTAAACCCAGCCGTGGATTTGAATGTCAAATCCACGGGTCCGCGCCGCCCTGATGATCGGGGTCCGCGCCAGACTTTGAACTTGTGCCTCGATTGTTAGTTCGCACAGACGGTTCTGCCGCGCTTCTTCATCCTCAAAACTTGCCAGAACGCCTGCGTTTTGTTCAGCAATATCCCGAATTGGTTGCAACCAATGGTCAATAATGCCGTGTTGATCGCCATCCACTGCCGCGCGGATGCCGCCACAACCATAATGGCCGCAGACAATAATATGTTTGACCTGAAGTGCATCGACAGCATATTCCAGCACGGAAAGCAGATTGATGTCTCCAGGATGTACCAAATTGGCAACATTGCGGTGAACAAACACTTCACCCGGCGCAAGGCCGGTGATCACGTTTGCCGGAACACGGCTATCGGAACACCCGATCCATAAATAGTCAGGTGCCTGCAATTTGCTCAGGCGATTAAAATAATCAGGATCGCGGGAATTCTGTTCCGCTGCCCAGTTTTTATTGTGGTCGAGAAGTTGCTTGATAGACATTTGTTTCAAAGTCCGTTTTAGAGCCGCCCAATAGGCAAACCTTTAGCGCCTTTTTTCTTAGCCAGCAAGCACAGCCAGTCATGGGCAACGGTTGCCGCAGCAATCGCTGTGATTTCCGCGTGATCATAGGGAGGTGATACCTCAACCACGTCCATACCAACCAAATTAAGCGCGCCCATTCCGCGAATGAGTTCAAGAGCTTGCCAGCTTGCCAAACCACCAGCAACCGGTGTTCCCGTGCCAGGTGCAAAGGCCGGGTCCAACCCATCCACATCAAAAGAAATATAAAGTGGTGCATCGCCCGCGCGTTCATGAATAACTTCCAGAGCCGCATCAATACCATTTCGATGCACCCATGGGGCTGTCAGAATTTCAAACCCATGATCGCTGTCATTATAAGTGCGAAGTCCAATTTGCGTGGATTTTGTCACGTCCACGATGCCTTCGGCCACCGCCCGGGCAAACATGGTGCCATGGTCAATGCGGCCTGGGTCATCTTCCCAAGTGTCGCAATGGGCATCAAATTGCACAAGCGCAATGGGCCCATATTTCTTCGCATGGGCTTTTAGCAGGGGGTAGGCCACAAAGTGGTCGCCACCGAAGGTGAGCATTTTCGCACCAGAGGCAAGAATGGTCGTCGCATGTTCTTCGATCGCTCCGGGAATGGTCAGCGGGTGATGGGGATCAAGAAAACAATCACCATAATCAATAACGCCAAGTGTCTCGAAGGGGTCAAAGCCAAATGGGAAGGCAGATAATTCTGCCAATTGTACCGATGCCTCGCGTATGGCTCGTGGCCCAAGGCGACAGCCAGATCGATAGCTGACCGATGCGTCATAAGGTACGCCACTCACCACCACATCAACATTGGTAAGATCACGGGAATATTTACGGCGCAAAAAGCTGAGTGCCCCGCCATAAGTCATTTCGTGCCAGCGCTGGTTTATCGAAGTGGCTCGGAATGCCTGGTCGCCCGTTTTGTTGCTCTCTTTGTCGGTCATTTGAGTTTCGTTTTCGGTTTTCTGAGCAGGGAAAAAGCAGCAATTGCCACGCCAAGGCCAACAATTCCTATCATGATTGTCGCCAGGGCATTAATATCCGGGCTGACTCCCAATCGAACTTTTGAAAATATCACCATGGGCAGGGTCGAGGCTCCGGGGCCGGAAACAAAGCTCGCAATCACCAGATCATCCAGTGATAAGGTGACGGCCAATAGCCAGCCGGAAACCAGTGCCGGCGCAATTACCGGCAGGGTGATATCAAAAAATACCCGCACCGGCTTTGCGCCAAGATCAAGTGCTGCCTCTTCCAGCGAATCGTCCATATCGCTAAGGCGCGCTTGAACTACCACCGCCACATAGGCCATGCCAAAGGTAGTATGGGCAATGATGATGGTGAGCATTCCGCGCCCTGCAGGCCAACCAAAAGCAGCCTCCATTGAAACAAATAATAGCAATAGTGAGAGCCCGGTAATTACTTCCGGCATCACCAGCGGTGCTGTGATCATTCCGTTGAGCAGGTTCTTTGAGCGGAATTTCCCAAACCGGGTCAGTACCAATGCGACCATTGTGCCAAATATCAATGCGATGGTGGCGCTGATAAATGCGATTTTCAGGCTGATCCAGGCCGCTCCCAATATTTGTGGATCATTTAATAATTCGCCATACCATTTGGTAGAAAACCCACCCCACACCGTCACCAGTTTTGATTTGTTGAAGGAAAAAACCACCAGTGAAATTATCGGGGCGTAGAGAAATACAAACCCAAAAATCGTTACGCCTGGTAAAAACCATGACTTTCTATTCATGTTCTGACCTCCGCTTTTCGCAGAAGCATAACCGGGACAACTAATAGGATCAGCATGGCCATCGCAACGGCTGATGCCACCGGCCAGTCTCGGTTAGAGAAGAATTCAGACCACAACACCTTGCCGATCATCAATGTATCCGGCCCACCCAAGAGAGCAGGTATCACATATTCTCCAATCGCAGGAATGAACACCAGCATGGAACCAGCAATAATTCCCGGCATGGAAAGTGGCAAAGTGACGGTAAAGAAGGTGGTCATAGGCTTTGCACCCAGATCGGCCGATGCCTCCAGAAGGGCCTCGTCGAGTTTCACCAAATTGGCGTAAAGCGGCAGGATCATGAATGGCAAATATGTATAGACAATTCCCACATAGACCGCGAAATCTGTTTGCATCATTATGATTGGGGTATCGATAATGCCCAGCCAGATCAGAAAATTATTGATCAGGCCATTGCCTTTGAGAAATCCAATCCATGCATAGACCCGCAACAAGAAAGATGTCCAGAACGGCAAAATCACCAGCATTAAAAGGATGTTTCTGATTTTCTCATCCGAACGCGCAATGTAATAGGCCATCGGATAGCCAATCAGCAGGGCAAAGACAGTCGAGAAAAAGGCAATTTTGATGGAGGATAAATAGGACAGTAAATAAAGGCTGTCCTCCCAGAGATATTGGAAATTGCCGAAATTCAACGTCAGCAATAACCGGCCTTCTTCCCATGTTATCAGCGGTGTATAGGGCGGACGCGCAATGGCGGCTTCTGAAAATGCGATTTTCAGGACGACCAGAAATGGTGCCAGAAAGAATATCAGTAGCCAGAGAGAGGGTATTGCGATGACCAGCCAGCGACCATTGAGGCCAAGTTTCGCAAACCAGTTCATGAGGTTAGCACCACCCCGGCCTTATCATCCCAGGTGATATAAACCTTATCTTCCCAAGTGATTTTATCTTCATCAGATCGGGCGCGATTGGTTCGGGTCAGCCGCATGATTTTGCCGCTATCAAGCCGCACCCGATAGGTGGATAAATTACCAAGATAAGCAATATCTTCTACGATGCCGCTGATGATATTTGTCGAGCCCTTCGGCTTCTTTTTGGTGATCTCAAGTTTTTCCGGGCGAATAGCAAACCATAATGTTTGGTTTGGCGAACAGCTCACCCCATGGGAGACATATATTTCGCAACCGGCATCTTCTGACTGGATACGCACAAAATCATCGTCGTCTTCAATCACCCGACCTTCAAACATATTAACCGAACCAATGAAGTCAGCAACAAATCGCGAATTTGGGTATTCGTAAACTTCTTCCGGCTCCCCGATTTGCACAATTCTGCCCTGATCCATCACCCCGATGCGGCATGCAAGCGTCATGGCTTCTTCCTGATCGTGGGTGACCACAATAAAGGTAATGCCGAGGCTTTCTTGAATGTTAACCAGCTCAAACTGGGTTTCTTCACGCAATTTTTTATCCAGTGCGCCCAGCGGTTCGTCCAACAATAAAACTTTGGGACGTTTGATAAGGGAGCGGGCCAATGCCACGCGCTGCTTTTGACCGCCGGAAAGTTGGTGGGGTTTGCGTTTTGCCAGTTCGCTCATTTGCACCAGCGCCAGCATATCGCCTACCTGGTTCTTTACTTCGGTCTTGGAGACCCCGTCGCGCAGTAATCCGTAGGCCACATTTTTTTCGACGGTCATATGAGGAAATAGGGCGTAGGATTGAAACATCATATTAGTCGGGCGCGCATAGGCTGGCACGCCAGCCATATCCTGCCCGTCAATTTCAATTGTACCGGAGGTCGGTAATTCAAACCCTGCCAACATGCGCAGCAGGGTAGATTTGCCACTTCCAGATCCCCCCAGCAGGCAAAACAATTCGCTCTTGTAGATATCAAGACTGACATCATCAACAGCGGTAAAATCGCCAAACACCTTGGTGATGTTTCGCAATTTTATGAATGGTGTCTCCTCAGAAGAACGCCATGGTTTTGCATCTGCCGCAAGGGGTTCTTGAGCCATTGGATTAATGGCCGGTTTTTACCTTGGTCCAAAGTCGTGTGGAAATACGGTCTGTCTTAGAGCCGTAAACTTTCGAGGCCCAAAGTTTGTCCAATGTCTCCTGAGTGGGGAAGATGCCGGTATCGTTTTTGATTGCGTCATCTACCAAAGCCATAGAGGCAGTGTTGGCATTCGCGTAGGCCACATAATTGGTGATATCGGCAGTGATCTGTGCATCCATCACGAAATTGATGAATTTATGAGCCGCATCCGGATTTGGCGCATCAACCGGAATTGCCATCATGTCAAACCATTGCAAGGCGCCTTCCTTTGGAATGATATAAGCGATATCAACACCGTTTTCAGCTTCTGTAGCGCGGGTCTGCGCCTGAACAATATCGCCGGACCAGCCGACGGAAACGCAGGTGTCACCATTAGCCAGATCGTTGATATATTGGGATGAATGGAAATAGCGCACATGAGGGCGAATTTTTTCTAGCAGTGCTGCGCCCTTGGCGAGATCGTCCTTATTGGTTGAACGTGGATCAAGGCCCAGGTAATTCATCGCAGCCGGGATCATTTCAGTTGGGGCATCCAGAATGGATACGCCACAATCAGCAAGCTTTGAAATCACTGCTTCATCGAAAATCAAATTCCATGAATCGAGCGCGAAATCTGCACCTAGTCGCTCTTTGACTTTCGCATTGTTCACACCAATGCCGGTTGTGCCCCACATATAAATGACGGCATTTTTATTGCCTTCATCATAGGCCGCAGCCGTTGCCATCAATTTAGGGTCCATATTCTTCAAATTAGGTAGTTTTGATTTATCGAGAGGCTGATAGGCACCCGCTGCCGCCTGACGCATAAGAAAATCAGATGTTGGCACTACCAGATCATAGCCAGAGCTGCCTGCGAGCATTTTTGCTTCCAGCACTTCATTGCTGTCGTAAACATCATAATTGACTTCAATGCCGGTGGCTTTGGTGAATTTTTCGATTGTATCTTCGGCGATATAATCCGACCAATTGTAGATGTTCAGAGTTTCTGAATTGGCCAATGTCGTTCCTGCAAGCGCAGTTCCCATTGTTAAACCCAAAACTGATACAGCAAATGTCCATTTTTTCATTCGATTTTCCCTCTTAGAATATTGTTTTTTGTTTCCCTTATCTTAAGGGCGCATATTATTCAAAGTCCATGCTTATCTTGTCTCTAAACCACGTCGAGATAAGTTTCGATTTCTCTTTCTGTGATTTCTTCAAAGAATTTATCCAGTTCCTGTTGTTTACAAGCGCGAAAATTCTCCATCAGCAAGGGGGAGAAGATATCAGGCAATATTTTGGCATTTTCAAAGGCTGAAATTGCTTTTAGCCAGCTATTGGGGATGCGCGGATGATCACCCAGATAAGCGTTGCCGCTTTCTGGTTCTGCGGGCTTGATCTGGTTTTCAATGCCATAAAGAGCCGAACCCAGAATGGTGGCGATTACCAGATAAGGGTTGATATCAGCTCCCGAAACCCGGTGTTCTATTCGTTTTGCAACTGGCGGCCCGCCAGGAATTCTGATAGCGGCAGTTCGGTTTTCATAACCCCAGCAAATGGCGGTTGGTGCGTGGGATTCATGGGCAAAACGCCGATATGAATTAAAATGCGGAGCAAAAATCAGTGCCGATTCACTCATTGCCTGTAGCAAACCTCCGACGGCAAACTGCATTAGTGGCGAACCTTCGGCAGTGCCATTATCAAAAATATTTTTGCCATTCTCATCCAGCACACTGAAATGAATATGAAAACCATTGCCGGATTTATCCAGATAGGGTTTAGCCATGAAGCTGGCAGCCATGCCGTGTTTGCGGGCGATGCCCTTAACCAACCGCTTGAAATAAAGCGCATCATCGGCTGCTTTCATGGGGTCATTGCCGTGTAGTAAATTTATCTCAAATTGCCCGGCACCACCTTCCGAGATGGCCGCATCCGCTGGAATATCGAGCTTTTTGCAAGTGGCGTAAACCTCGTTGAAAAAGGCGGATGTTAAATCGAGATCATCAATTGCAAGCACGTTATTGGCGCTGAGGCGTTTACCCGAAAGCGGGGCGGAAGGCGGGTGCGGGGTGCTATATTGAGGATCAACCAGATAAAATTCCAGTTCACTGGCAACAATAGGCGTCCAGCCGCGTTCCTTAAATCGTGCCACCACATTTTCCAATGCCCTGCGCGGGTCACTTTCATAAGCGCGCCCATCTTCCCAATTCATGGTGATAGGCAAAAATTCAGCTCCCTCACCCAGCCATGGTTGCTCCATAAAACCGCGCCCGGTTGGCAGGCAGATGCCGTCTTGATCGCCTGTTTCCATCACCATTTTATTGCCGATAAGATCATTGCCCCAAATATCGGCCGAGCAGGTCGATAGGGGCATACGAATGCCCCCACTCAGAGCTTTTTGCCGTTGGGCGGGCGTAATCCGCTTGCCGCGCAATACGCCGTTCAAATCGCATACACCGACTGTGAGGTTGGCATTCTTATCTGGCTTGTTATTCAATCGGATATTCCTTATTTCTGCCTATCATCACCACAATTTGTAGAATTAGCCAACTCCCAATTTACCGGAAAAAACCCAAAGATTGCGCGACAGGCGTTGCGATAATCGTTACAATCTCTGGAATTACCCAATAACAGGATTTTTTCATGCCAAGTAATGTCGTGCTCACTGGTCTCGCCAAGGATTTAGCCGAGCGTGAGGAGAGCGGTAATCCCATCCGCATCGGTGTGGTTGGTGCAGGAGAGATGGGAACCGATCTGGTGACTCAAGTTGCCCACATGCAAGGCATTGAGATCGGGGTAATTTCCTCCCGCAACGTCGAGAATTCAAAAAAGGCCGTTGAAATTGCCTATGGTGAAACAGGGCATGCGGTTGAGGCGCATAGTGAAAGTGACGTTTCGAGAATTCTTGAAATGGGAAAAATTCCGATTACCAGCGATAATTCTCTAACCATTGGGTGTGGCGAGATTGATGTGGTGATTGATGCTACCGGCATTCCTGATGTGGGTGCCGAAATCGGGCTTCGCGCCATTGAAAATGGCAAACATCTGGTGATGATGAATGTTGAAGCAGATGTCACCATCGGCCCGTATCTCAAGGCTCAGGCAGATCGCCACGGTGTGGTTTATTCGCTGGGAGCGGGCGATGAGCCTTCATCCTGCATGGAGTTGATCGAGTTCGTTTCCGCTCTGGGTTATCCAATAGTTTGTGCCGGCAAGGGCAAAAATAATCCGCTGGATTTTGATGCCGTGCCCGACGATTACAGAGAAGAAGCCGAAGCGCGAAACATGAATGTGCGCCTTCTCGTGGAATTCATTGATGGCTCGAAAACCATGGTGGAAATGGCAGCCATTGCCAATGCTACCGGCTTGTTGCCCGATAAACCGGGCATGCATGGACCGGCAGCTTCAGTAGATGAATTATCCTCAGTCCTGATACCCAAATCTGATGGGGGCGTATTATCAAGGGTTGGCTGTGTTGATTTTTCCATCGGTAAAGGCGTGTCGCCCGGCGTATTTGTCGTGGCAAAAATGTCTCATCCGCGAGTGAGTGAGCGCATGGAAGATTTGAAAATCGGCAAAGGTCCGTATTTCACTTTCCATCGGCCTTACCATTTGACCTCCCTCGAAGTGCCGCTCACATGTGCCAAGGTCGTGCTTTACGGTAAGGCGGATATGGTGCCGCTGGCAAAGCCTGTGGCAGAAGTGTGCGCCGTTGCAAAGAAAAGCTTAAAAGCCGGCGATACCCTCGATGCAATCGGTGAATATTGTTACCGCTCCTGGGTAATGAGCGTACCTGAAGCGCGCAGCCAAATGGCCATTCCCTGTGGCCTGTTAAAGGGCGCTACTGTAACGGCACCAATTTCCAAAGGCGGCTTAATAACAAGTGAAAACATTACTTTGCCGGCTAATTCAGCACTCGTAGAAATGCGTAAGCGCCAGGATGCCATGATATTTGGAAATTGAATTGCTTCTTAAAGCTGCCGCGGCGTAATTAACTAACTAGCTGTATGGAGAAGTCCAACGCATGGAATCGCAATTATCTATGAATATGATGGCGATGAAGCTGAGTGGGAATCAGCAGTTCAAGGTTTAATAACGATCATTCCATCATTCTTGAAGAGGGGGCATGAGCAGAGTTAGAGCGCTCTAAAACTTATCCAGCTTCTGCATTATTTCTGCGCGCGGCATGGAGAGGGTTGAATAACCGCTATCCACATAGTGAATTTCACCCGTCACCCCTGAAGACAATTCTGACAATAGGTATAATGCTGATCCGCCAATTTCAGAAAGTTCAACGGTGCGCCGTAAGGGGGCGTTGTTCTTTTGAAAATTGTACATGGCACGGGCGTCAGCTACCCCAGAGCCTGCAAGAGTGCGTACAGGGCCTGCGGATATCGCGTTCACCCGAATACCCTGCGGTCCATAATCAGTGGCAAGATATCTAACACTTGCCTCCAGCGCCGCCTTGGCAACTCCCATCACGTTGTAATTGGGCATTACCCTTGTTGATCCGCCATATGTAAGGGTGAGCATTGCTCCGCCATCATTCATCATTTCCGCTGCGCGTTTAGCGATTTCTGTAAACGAAAAGCAGGATATCAACATGGTTTTGGTAAAGTTCTCGCGGCTGGTATCTGCATAAAGGCCTTTGAGTTCATTCTTGTCAGAAAATGCAATTGCATGGACGACAAAATCAATTTTTCCCCATTTTTCCTTCAGGGTTTCAAACAATGCGTCGACAGAGGCAATGTCTTCCACGTCACATGAAATGAGCAAATCTGAACCAAGGCTTTCGGCTAGCGGTTTAACGCGCTTGGCAAACATGTCACCTTGATAGGTAAAGGCCAGTTCAGCACCGGCCTCGGAAAGCTTTTTCGCAATACCCCAAGCAATGGAGTGGTTATTGGCAACCCCCATTATCAGGCCGCGTTTGCCTTTCATCAATGTGCTCATCAACCGATCCAATCAACCATTATAGCGCTGAAATGCCAGTGTGGCATTGGTGCCACCAAAACCGAAGGAGTTAGAAAGAACGGTGTTGAGTTTCACCCCATCAATGCGCTCACGCACAATGTTCATGTCGGCAAAAGCCGGGTCAAGTTCGGTAATATGCGCGCTTTCACAAATGAAATCGTTATTCATCATCATAAGGGAGTAAATCGCTTCCTGAACACCAGTTGCGCCAAGTGAATGGCCGGTCAGGGCTTTCGTTCCGGAAATTGGTGGGCAATTTGCGCCGAAGACTTTCCGAATGGACTCAATTTCCTTGAGATCGCCCACAGGGGTCGAGGTGCCATGAGGGTTGATGTAGTCGATTGGATCATTAACGGTATCCAGCGCCATTTGCATGCAACGAACAGCACCTTCGCCGGATGGTGCAACCATATCAGCGCCATCAGATGTGGCGCCATAACCAACAATTTCACCGTAAATTTTTGCGCCACGCGCTTTGGCATGTTCCAATTCTTCAAGCACCAGAACACCTGCACCACCCGCAATAACAAATCCGTCCCGTGTCACATCATAAGGACGTGAAGCGGTTAAAGGTGTGTCATTGTGTTTCGACATGGCGCCCATAGCATCAAAAATATTGGACATGGTCCAATCGAGATCCTCAGACCCACCGGCAAAAATAACTTCCTGCTTGCCAATTTGGATGGTTTCATAAGCATTGCCAATGCAGTGATTGGATGTGGCACAGGCAGATGAAATCGAATAATTCACGCCCTTGATCTTAAACTGGGTTGCCAGCACCGCAGATGCGGTAGAACTCATGGCCTTTGGCACGGCCGTTGGCCCAATGCGTTTTGGTCCGCGTTCTACTGTCGTTGCCGCAGCTTCTACAATTATCTTGGTGGAAGGTCCGCCCGATCCCATAATAATACCGGTACGCGGATTGATAATGTCACTTTCTTCAAGGCCTGAATCAGTAATTGCCTCTTCCATGGCAATATAGTTCCACGCAGTGCCCTTAGACATAAAACGAGCCGTCCGGCGATCAAGAACCTCGAACGGATCAAGGTCTGGCGCTCCGTGCACCTGACAGCGAAAGTCGTACTTTTTATAGTCTTCCGCAGGTGTGATTCCAGATCTTGCTTCTTTCAGGGAAGAAAGCACTTCCTGATGGTTATTGCCGATTGAAGAAACAACACCCATGCCGGTTATTACTACGCGTTTCATGGCGGACGATCCTTTCTCTAAGGAGACTAAAAAGTGTTCAAAGGAGTTCTAAGGCTCCAATATGTGTATATAATGTCGAATTGTTTTGAAGCAGATCAGGCGTCCTGAAACAAGCAAACTTTTAGATCTTTTGCTGTAAAGATTGTTTCGCCATCAGCTTTGACCCATCCATTTGCGATGCCAAGCACCAGTTTTCCGCGCATAACCCGGCGAAAATCAATGCCAAACTCCAATTTTTTGGTGGAGGGGGTAACCATGCCTTTAAACTTCACTTCGCCAGTAGCAATAGCGCGGCCTTTTCCAGGTTCACCCAGCCAACCCAGGTAAAAACCGGTCAATTGCCAAAGACCATCAAGCCCAAGGCAACCAGGCATTACCGGATCACCAGGAAAATGGCATTCAAAGAACCAAAGGTCATCGGTGATATCAAACTCCGCTCGGATATATCCTTTGCCGAATTCTCCACCAGTTTCGCTGATATCGGTAATGCGATGCACCATCAACATGGGCGGCATCGGTAATTGGGCATTGCCCGGTCCAAACATTTCCCCGCTGGAGCAGGTCAGTATTTCTTCATAGGTGTAGCTGGATTTCTGTTCGGCCATTTGCGCCTGCCTTCACTGGTAAACTTCTTAATTTTCTTTAACTTATTAGCACAAGCTTTTGCCTTCGCCAAAAGAAAGATTGTGAAATCCAGAACAATCGGGTGCAAATAACAGGTAACGAATTGGTGAAATGGGAATTAATGATTTAGTCCGTGGTTTAACCAGCGATTTAGATTGCAAATATCGGCAAAAACCCGGTCATGCGGTCAATGGGCACACCCTATTGCAGATGAGAACCATTCTCATTATAATAAACGTATATAAATCCTGCGATAAAACGATGGCGAAGAGAATTCGATGATTGATAGTCGGACTGATATGAACCTTTTAGAAGATAATTGCTCACGTCTTCGCGCTGTAAATTTACGCCCGACCAAACAACGTCTGGCCCTTGCGGATCTGTTATTTGCTAAAGGAGATAGGCATGTCTCGGCTGAAAATCTCTTTGAAGAGGCAAAACAGGCCGGCGTCGCGATTTCACTTGCAACCGTTTATAACACCTTGCACCAATTTACAGAATCCAAATTGCTAAAGGCAATCGCGATTGATTCCAACCGTACCTATTTTGATACCAATGTTGGTGACCACAACCACTTCTACATTGAAGGTACTGATGAACTGATTGATATGCCGGAATGTGAAATCCGCATCGAAAACCTTCCTTCTCCCCCCGAAGGGATGGAAATTAGCGGCATGGATATAGTGGTACGCATCCGGCCAAGCCGGAAATCATAAAGCAAACATTTGTGGTGGGTTTTGGCCAGTTAATTTAAAACAAGTCCGCCGAATCGCAGATTGCTAGTCGTTAATGGTTTCGTCGGGATAAACACCCCAAAGTAAATCTTGCTTTACAAATCCATGCGCATCTTCCGCTGACAGTTTGCACCACTGGTTTTCGCAATAGCTGACTTTTGCAACCACGCCAGGTTCAACCTTGGCCATCAAATGCGCGTCACCATCAGGTGCATCAAGCATGGAAATCATTTGATCATCGACACCGCGGTTCCACGGAGTGACTATCGCCGTACGTCGTCCTGAAAGAAGGGAATGTAGCATCCAGCCTTCGTTTCCCTGTGGATCGCGAACTTTCCGCCAATTATCAAATTCTTGTATGATTTCAACAGGTAATCCCCGCTTAACATACAGCCATAACACCTGATATTCGCTGCCCGGTCCAACCCGCATATTTACCCTGCTGGATTTCAAACTGGCAAAGCGCGGCAGTGGTAGGCCGGTTTTTCCTGTTTCAGCCTCTGCTTTCCCAATGGTTAGAGCTAAAGAAGCAACAGCAAAGCTGATCGCAAAAGCCAACAATGTTCCAGTTTTAATCGGTCGCTTTCGTCCATTGGCAGCTAAATGCGGAGTTTTCAATGATTTGCCCTGTAAATTTTCTGATTTGCTTTGAGCTCCAAATATGGTCTGCTACATTTCAAACAGTAACAATCTAAATTGGGCCTGATTGGCGCAGTGTGACGGATCATAGTTAAAGAGCCGTCAACAATTGGATAGAAATATATGTCAGTTAAAAAGCCTGTTGTCGTCGTGACACGGAAACTCCCGGATGCAGTAGAAACACGAATGTGCGAGCTTTTTAACGCCAAATTGAATCTTGATGATCACCCCATGAGCCAGGCCGAATTGATAGAAGCCGTTAAGAACGCTGATGTGCTGGTGCCAACGGTTACCGATAAAATTGATGCGGCGCTCATTTCACAGGCCGGAGAAAAACTCAAACTGATCGCAAATTTCGGCAATGGAGTCGATAATATTGATGTGTCCGCTGCTGCTCGTAAAGGTGTGACAGTTACCAACACCCCAAATGTTTTGACCGAAGATACCGCAGATATGACCGTTGGTCTGATGATTGCTGTGTCCAGGCGGATATTGGAAGGGGCAAAGACACTTGAAAAAGGAAACTGGAACGGTTGGTCCCCCACATGGATGCTTGGCCAACGCATCTGGGGCAAGCGTCTGGGAATTATTGGAATGGGGCGAATCGGTAGTGCTGTGGCAAGGCGCGCCAAAGCGTTTGGTCTGGCCATTCACTATCATAACCGCAACCGTGTTGCCCAACAGATAGAAGACGAGTTGGAGGCAACCTATTGGGATAGCCTGGACCAGATGCTGGCCAGAATGGATATTATTTCCATCAATTGCCCTTATACGCCGGCAACCTTTCACCTTTTATCCACAAGGCGGCTCGCCTTGATGCAGCCAGAGGCAACCATCATCAATACCGCTCGCGGTGAAATCATTGATGAGATCGCTATGGTCAAAGCTTTGAACGATGGAAAGCTGGCAGGCGCTGGCCTCGATGTCTTCGAACATGAACCCGCCGTTAGTTCTGAAATGATGAAATTGGTGGATGAAGGCAAAGCCGTCATCTTGCCCCATATGGGTTCAGCCACCATCGAAGGCCGCCTTGAAATGGGCGACCGGGTAATCATAAATATTAGAACATTATATGACGGCCATCGGCCACCAGACCGGGTTTTGCCGATTGATAGCTAGGGTTTGATCCTAAGACAGATTCGAGTGAAATGAAGTGATTGTCGAAAGACAATCAGGCTCCCAATTGTGCTTGGTCACCCAGCTCTTTGCCCAATGCTTCGAATACTTTCGCAACAATGCCGCGTGCATCGAGATTTGAACTGGCATACATGGCGTCAGGGCTCATCTGATTGACGTAGTCATCTTCCATGAAGACGCTTCTAAAGCGCAGAGCTCCATTATCGAGCTTGCCATTTTCAACCAATGCCTGAGCCACATGAGAGCCAAAACCACCGACTGAACCTTCTTCGACGGTGATCAACACCTCATGTTCGCTGGCCAGTCTTGCAATCAAATCATGATCCAGTGGTTTAGCAAATCGTGCATCGGCAACCGTGGTTGAAAGGCCGTAGCTTTCCAATTCCTCGGCAGCCATGAGACATTCTTGCAGGCGTGTACCAAAGGATAACAGAGCAACTCTGGTACCCTCTTTGACGATACGGCCCTTGCCAATTTCAAGCAGATCGCCACGTTCGGGCAATTCAACGCCAACCCCTTCACCGCGCGGATAGCGAAATGAAATCGGGCCTTCATCATAGGCCGCAGCGGTTCGCACCATATGTTTCAATTCAGCCTCATCACTGGCTGCCATCACGACAAAACCCGGAAGGGTTGCCAGAAACGTGGTGTCAAAAGTACCCGCATGGGTAGGGCCGTCAGCCCCCACATAACCTGCCCGATCGATGGGGAAGCGCACTGGCAAATTCTGGATGGATACGTCATGCACCACCTGATCATAGGCCCGCTGCAGGAAGGTCGAATAAATTGCCACAAATGGCTTCAACCCTTCACTTGCAAGACCCGCAGCAAATGTCACGGCGTGCTGTTCGGCAATCCCCACATCAAAGCAGCGTTTTGGAAAAGCTTCAGCAAGCGTATCAAGCCCTGTGCCATCTGGCATGGCCGCTGTTACACCGACAATTTTGTCGTCCAGCCGGGCTTCTTCCACCAGCGCCTGGGCAAATACCTTGGTATAGCTCGGCGCATTGGGTACAGGTTTGGCCTGAGTCCCGGTAATTACGTCAAATTTGGAGACCCCGTGATATTTATCAGCCGAGGCTTCCGCAGGTGCGTATCCCTTGCCTTTTTTGGTTATCACATGCACCAGAATTGGCCCGATACCGGCATCGCGCGCATTGCGCAATACGGGCAATAAATGGTCAAAATCATGGCCATCGATTGGCCCTACGTAATAAAATCCCAATTCATCAAACAGGGTTCCGCCGGACCAGAAGCCACGGGCGAATTCTTCCGTTCTGCGGGCTTTTTCGTGTAGAAAACGCGGTAGTTTTTCTGCGATCTGTTTTGCGGTTTCACGTATGGATAAATAGGTTTTACCGGAAACCAAGCGTGCCAGATAAGCGCTCATGGCACCCGTTGGCGGGGCAATAGACATATCATTATCGTTCAGGATCACAATCATGCGTGCATCCAGAGCGCCCGCATTGTTCATGGCCTCATAGGCCATGCCCGCAGACATCGCGCCATCTCCGATAACTGAAATAACCTGACGGTCTATGCCCTTGATCTCGCTTGCAACTGCCATGCCAAGTCCAGCAGAAATGGAGGTGGAGGAATGTCCCGCACCAAACGGATCAAATTCACTTTCACGGCGTTTGGTAAATCCAGAAACGCCATCCACTTGCCGTAGGGTGCGGATACGTTCTCGTCGGCCTGTAAGGATTTTATGAGGATAGCACTGATGCCCTACATCCCAAATCAGCCTGTCATGGGGAGTGTTAAAGATGGCGTGAATGGCAATGGTCAGTTCCACAACCCCAAGTCCCGCACCTAAATGGCCGCCGGTTTGAGATACGGCATCCACCAGTTCTTCACGTAATTCCGTTGCCAATTGCGGCAATTGCCCATCGCTCAGACTTCTGAGGTTATCCAGAGAGTCGATCGTATCCAGCAATGGTGTATGAGGTTTTTTCAATGTACGTCCTTCGGGCCTCGTTAAGAGGCTTTATTATCTAACCCAACATAAACAAATGTATGGCAGGTTCAAGAAGCACTTGGCTTTGCAGCCGGACAAAACAAAAATACTTGTTTGCAATCAGTTACCGGGTCCAAAAATTTACCATTTGATAAATTTATTGATTTGGCCTATGTTTTTCTAATGGTACTCGAGAATTGGGAGGTTTAATGTCCGTAAACCCTTTGCAAAATGGTATTCACGCCGGGCGCTTGTCCGAACAGGCGTGTGATGAAAATTTTGGTGATTTACATCCTCCTTTGAACAAGCATGAGGCCCGTGTGGAGGCTGATAGGTGCTATTTTTGCTACGATGCACCCTGCATGAATGCCTGTCCGACCGAAATCGATATCCCGCTTTTCATCCGACAGATTTCTACCGATAACCCTCTGGGTTCTGCCAAAACCATTTTCGACCAAAACATTCTTGGAGGCATGTGTGCCCGGGTCTGTCCCACCGAGACCTTATGTGAAGAGGTCTGTGTGCGTGAAACGGCTGAAGGCAAGCCTGTAAAAATCGGCGAACTACAACGCTTTGCCACCGATGTGGCCATGCGAGAAAATGCACAATTCTATGTGCGTGCACCGGAAAGCGGCAAAAAAATAGCTATCATTGGCGCTGGACCATCCGGTCTGGCCTGCGCCCATCGCCTGGCTACCTATGGTCATGGAGTTACAATTTTTGAAGCCAGAGAAAAACCTGGTGGCCTGAATGAGTATGGCATTGCTGCCTATAAGAGCATTGATGGATTTGCTGCAAGTGAAGTTGCATATGTTCTGTCAATTGGCGGGATTGAAATCAAACATGATCAAAGGCTTGGCGATAACTGTCATTTGAGCCAATTGGCAAAAGACTATGATGCAGTCTTCATTGGTGCCGGTCTAGGCGGGGCGAATGCGCTCTTCGATGATGATGTAACCGGCCTTGATGATGCAATCGACTTTATCTCTGATCTGCGTCAGTCCGATGATTTGTCCAAGCTACCTATTGGTCGCAATGTGGTGGTTATCGGTGGTGGCATGACTGCCATTGACGCTGCTGTGCAGGCCAAATTGCTTGGCGCGGAAGTGGTGACGCTCTGTTATCGCCGTGGCAAGGAGGCCATGAACGCTTCAGAATTTGAGCAGGATCTTGCAACCTCCAAAGGGGTGTCCATCCGTCACTGGCTTCAACCCAAAAGTCTTGTGGCTGATGGTGGCAAACTCTCCGCAATCGAGATGGAATACACCACAAATGTCGGTGGCAAGTTTTCAGGCACTGGTGAAATTGTGATCCTGTCAGCAGATCAGGTGTTTTCTGCCATTGGGCAATTCTTTTTGCCTTCAATTTTTGACGGCAGCGATGATATTCCGGAATTGCAATCTGGGCGTATCAAAACCGACGACAATTGCAAAACCTCTTTGTCCAATGTCTGGGCGGGCGGCGACTGTGTTGCAGGCGGAGATGATTTGACGGTTTCAGCCGTTGCCGATGGGCGTGATGCCGCAGAAAATATCCATCAGACTTTGACCGGAGGAGCAGCATAATGGCCGATATCCGTAATAATTTCGCCGGAATAAAATCTCCCAACCCATTCTGGCTCGCTTCCGCTCCACCCACCGACAAAGAATATAACGTAGTGCGCGCCTATGAAGCTGGATGGGGCGGTGTTGTCTGGAAAACTCTAGGCGAAGATGGCCCGCCAGTGGTGAATGTCAACGGCCCTCGCTACGGCGCAATTTATGGCGGCGATCGCCGTTTGCTCGGTCTCAATAATATCGAGCTGATCACCGACCGGCCGCTGCAATTAAATTTGCAGGAAATCAAACGGGTAAAGAAAAGCTGGCCCGATCGGGCTCTGATTGTTTCCCTTATGGTGCCTTGTGAAGAAGATGCTTGGAAAACCATCCTGCCGGTAGTTGAAGAAACGGAAGCCGATGGCATCGAACTGAATTTCGGTTGTCCCCACGGTATGAGCGAGCGCGGCATGGGTGCAGCCGTTGGCCAGGTGCCAGAATATATCGAGATGGTTACCCGCTGGTGCAAGCAAACCACCTCAATGCCGGTGATCGTGAAACTAACGCCGAATATTTCAGATATCCGCCGACCAGCCGAAGCCGCCAAGAGTGGCGGTGCGGACGCGGTATCCCTGATTAATACCATCAATTCAATCACTTCGGTTAATCTCGATACTTTTTCTCCGGAGCCAAGCGTTGATGGCAAGGGTTCGCACGGCGGCTATTGCGGCCCTGCGGTTAAGCCTATTGCACTCAGCATGGTTTCAGAAATTGCCCGTAATGAAGACACGCGCGGCCTGCCAATTTCCGGTATTGGCGGCATTACCACTTGGCGCGATGCGGCAGAATTCTTGGCCCTTGGTGCAGGTAACGTTCAGGTCTGTACCGCAGCCATGACCTACGGTTTTAAAATCATTGATGAACTGACCGATGGTTTGAACAATTGGATGGATGAGGCCGGTCACAAAACTCTGGATGACGTAATTTCCAGAGCGGTACCCAATGTCACCGATTGGCAATATCTCAATCTCAATTATATCGCCAAAGCGGTGATCGATCAGGACGCTTGCATCAAATGTGGCCGTTGTTATATCGCCTGCGAAGACACGTCCCATCAGGCGATTACGCATATGTTTGATGGCGAGCGCCATTTTGAAATCATTGATGAAGAATGCGTCGGCTGCAACCTTTGTGTCAGCGTTTGCCCAGTGGAAAACTGCATCACTATGGAACCAATGGCAGCAGGTAGCGTAGATCCACGAACAGGCAAAAAAGTTGATCCGGAATATGCTAACTGGACTCAGCACGTGAATAATCCGTCATCACCGAATTTTCAATCGGAGCCTGCCGAGTAATTAATATGTTCAGGAACTAGAATTTCGGGCTACCATTCGCTACAAGGCGGGAATGAATATCAATCAACGTGTAAAAATGCGGGTTTCCGCACCTGAGCATAACTACGCGACTGGTAAACAGAAAATTCTGGGCCATTTGGCGTTGATTTTGTTTGCTTCACTGATAGCCGGTTCATTTTCCCTTGGTGGTATAGCGGCTCCTTATTTGGAGCCTTCGGCGCTTAACGCCGTGCGGTTTCTAATTGGGGCGGTTTTAATCGCCGTTCCCTGTCATTTTATCCTACCCGGCGGAGTATATTTCCCTCCCGCCCCTTGGCGCTTTTTGATACTTGGCAGTTTGATGGCGCTCTATTTCATCACCATGTTTGCGGCCCTGCAAACCACCACGCCGGTGGCAACAGGTGCGGTATTTACACTGGTGCCCTTTATGACAGCCGGGTTCGGCTATCTGATACTGCGCCAACCATCTAAACCCTTAATGCTGTTTGCCCTAACTGTTGGTGCTATCGGATCTGTTTGGGTAATTTTTCGCGGGGATTTGGAGGCTATTCTTGGTTTTCATGTCGGGGAAGGCGAGCTGATCTTTTTTGCAGGCTGTGTCGGCCATGCGATCTATGCGCCCCTTATCAAGAAGTTTAGCCGTGGTGAACCCCTGATATTATTCACCCTGTGGACTGTAATAGGGATATTTATTTTTGTTGCCGTTTACGGTTTTAACGACATTATTGCGACCGATTGGACAAATATTCCGCTATTCGTTTGGGGTGTCATTGCCTATCTGGCCACCTTTACCACCGCAGTAACCTTCTACCTTTTGAAATTTGCCTCTCTCAGGCTACCGGCTGCAAAAGTCCTTGCTTATGCTTATCTGGTGCCGGTCATTGTGATCGTGCTGGAAGGTGTGGCGGGTCATGGCTGGACCAGTATGTCGGTAGCTGTCGGTGCTGTTGTTATCGTTATGGGGCTGGTGATTCTGGTTGTCTCGCCAGACGAATAATGACTAGGGTTTAAGTCCGTTCACATAGAGACCTTCAAGCATTTTTGCTGCATCTTCAAAGCGAGTTTTGATGCGTTCTTCTTCAGCTAGAATGGCACAAATTTGCACGTCAAAATCTGCGTAATGCTGCGTGGTCGCCCAGATCGAAAAGATCACATGGCGGGGATCGCAGGGGGCAAGTTTTTTCTGTTCGATCCAGTTTTCAATCAGCATGGATTTTTCATCAACCAATTCGCGTAATGCGCCTTCCAACTGTTCTTTTATGTGCGGCGCGCCTTGAAGAATTTCATTGGCAAAGAGGCGGCTTTCGCGAGGATATTTTTCAGCCATTTCAAGTTTACGTCTGATATATTTACAGATTTCCTCAAGCGGCTCGCCACCGGGGTCCATTTCTTCAAGGGGAGCCAGCCAATTGGTCAAAAGTTGATCGAGCAAGGCCTGATGCATGTCTTCCTTGCGCCGGAAATAGTAAAGCAAATTCGGTTTAGACATGCCGGCAGCTGCTGCAATTTGATCAATTGTCGTGCCGCGAAAACCGTTGGTTGAAAAAATTTCCAACGCAGATTCAAGGATAATTTCCTCGTTTTCTTTTTGAATACGCGTGCGTCGCTGAGTGCTTGCTGCCCGTGGTTTCATCTGCCCGTTAGTCTCCGAATTCCCTAGCGAAATATATCTTGACCCAAAGGCCAACAATGCTAATATTTGTCCAACTGGTAAAAATTTGTAACATGAATTAATCTAAATCGTCAAAATCGTTTGAGTAAAAGATTAGATCAGGCGGCTAGTTAAGGCGATTTTGAGAAGCAATTTGGGAGAACTTGCATGTCAGATAGGTTGCAGCCTGCGCCAAATGATTTGCGCGCCTTTTGGATGCCTTTCACGGCAAACCGGCAATTTAAAAAACAACCTCGTATGTTCGCTGCTGCAAAGGACATGCATTATACCACTACAGAAAACCGTCTGGTTCTGGATGGTACATCTGGTCTTTGGTGTTGTAATGCTGGCCATGGCCGTCCACTAATTACCGAAGCCATTCAAAAGCAGGCGGAAGAGCTGGACTATGCGCCTGCTTTCCAGATTGGCCATCCAAAAGCATTTGAACTTGCCAACCGTCTGGTCGATTTGGCTCCCGATGGAATGGATCATGTTTTCTTCACAAATTCCGGTTCGGAATCTGTTGATACAGCGCTGAAGATTGCGCTGGCCTATCACCGTGTAAATGGCCAAGGCGAACGCACTCGTTTGATTGGTCGCGAGCGCGGTTATCACGGGGTAAATTTCGGCGGCATTTCTGTTGGTGGTATCAGTGGCAACCGCAAAATGTTTGGCTCCATGCTGAACGGCGTCGACCACATGCCTCACACACATTTGCCCGAGCAAAACGCCTTTACTAGAGGCGTGCCGGAGCATGGCGAGAATATTGCTGATGAGCTTGAGAGAATTTGCGCCCTGCATGATCCTTCGACCATCGCGGCAGTGATTGTTGAGCCGGTAGCTGGTTCCACCGGCGTATTGATCCCGCCTCAGGGATATCTCCAGCGCCTGCGCAAAATTTGCGACAAGCATGGCATTATTCTAATTTTTGATGAAGTTATCACTGGCTTTGGCAGGCTGGGCTCGCCCTTTGGTTCAGATTTTTTTGGTGTGACGCCAGATTTGATGACAACAGCTAAAGGCATTACCAATGGGGTCATTCCTATGGGTGCTGTTTTCGTGAAGAAAGAAATTCACGACGCCTTCATGACCGGCCCGGAACATCTGATTGAGTTTTTCCACGGCTATACCTATTCAGGTAATCCGATGGCCTGCGCTGCAGCACTTGGCACGCTAGATACTTACGCGGAAGAGGGGCTTTTGACCCGCGCCAGCGAAATGGCTTCCTACTGGGAAGACGCGCTGCACGATCTCAAAGACTGTCCCAACGTCATAGACATTCGCAACGTCGGCTTGATCGGCGCGATTGAGCTATCGCCCATTAAAGGTGAGCCGGCAAAGCGTGGCTTTGCTGCCTTCGTCAACGCCTTTGAAAAAGGCTGTCTGATCCGCGTAACCGCAGATACGATTGCATTATCCCCACCGCTAATCATTGAGAAAAGTCACATCGACGAATTGATGGATTGCCTGAGAAAGGTATTAAACGAGGTGGACTAGAGCGCTTCCCGAAAAGTGGTAGCCAGTTTTCGGATAGAAGTGCGTAAAAACAAAAGTTAGAGCGCTTGAGCAATTCGAAGGATAGCGAAAGTGCCCAAACAGGCGCGGTCGAACGACCGCTGGAAGAGGAAATATCATGGCCGCACCGGGCGAAAATCTACGCATTAACTCAGACAGACTCTGGGAAACACTCATGGAAATGGCAAAGATTGGCCCCGGCATTGCCGGTGGTAATAATCGCCAGACCGTGACCGATGAAGACGGTGAAGGCCGTCACCTTTTCCGCAAATGGTGCGAAGAAGCTAGTCTCACCATGGGTGTCGACCAGATGGGCACCATGTTCATGCGTCGCGAGGGAACTGATCCCGATGCACTGCCCGTTTATGTGGGTAGCCATTTGGATACCCAGCCAACCGGCGGCAAATATGATGGTGTCCTTGGTGTGCTTGCAGGTCTTGAGATCGTGCGCACTCTTAACGATCTGGATATCAAAACCAAACACCCGATTGTCGTTACCAACTGGACCAATGAAGAGGGCACAAGATACGCCCCCGCCATGCTGGCCTCCGGTGTATTTGCCGATATGCATAAGCAAGACTGGGCCTATGAACTGGAAGATGCCGATGGCAAAAAGTTCGGCGACGAATTAGAGCGCATTGGCTGGAAGGGCGAAGAAACAGTCGGCGAACGCAAGATGCACGCCTTTTTCGAGCTTCACATTGAGCAGGGCCCAATCCTGGAAAACGAAGGAAAAGACATTGGCGTGGTCACCCACGGTCAGGGCCTTTCATGGACGCAAATTACCGTTACAGGTAAGGACAGTCACACCGGCTCTACCCCTATGCCCATGCGCAAAAATGCAGGGCTTGGCATGGCAAGAATTTTGGATTTAGTCGATAAAATCGCATGGTCCCAAGCCCCCGATGCGGTGGGTGCTGCTGGCCATATCGATGTGTTCCCAAATTCGCGTAATGTTATCCCCGGCAAGGTGGTATTCACCGTTGATTTTCGCTCACCAAATCTTGCCACCATTAAAGATATGGAAAAACAACTGGCAGAGGGCGCCAAGAAAATCTGCGATGATATGGGTCTCGAAATCGAAATGGAAACCGTCGGCGGTTTTGATCCGGTGACCTTCGATGAAGGCTGTGTCACTGCTGTACGCAACGCCGCCGAACGCCTGGGCTATTCCCACCGCGATCTAATTTCCGGCGCTGGCCACGACGCCTGCTGGATCAACCGTGTCGCCCCAACCTCCATGGTAATGTGCCCCTGCGTCGATGGCTTAAGCCATAACGAAGCAGAAGACATCTCGCAGGAATGGGCCAGAGCCGGAACAGATGTACTGTTCCACGCGGTGGTAGAAACTGCGGAGATTGTGGAGTGAGTTTTTCCACGCCATTCACCCCCGCGTCATTCCTGTGCTTGTCACAGGAATCCATGCCATTGAGGGCAGCGGTTCATTCGGAAGTGCCATTGCGCTGATAGGGAAGAGGAATGGATCCCTGTGACAAGCACAGGGATGACGCATTATCTGGAAGCTCCGTTGAGGAAAACTGGAAGAATTGAGGGAAAAACAAAATGACCAAAGTAATCAAAGGCGGCACCATTGTTACCGCTGATCGTACCTATAAAGCAGACGTAAAAATCGAAGACGGTATTATTACCGAAATCGGCCAGAACCTTTCCGGTGACGAGACGCTGGATGCTACAGGTTGCTATGTCATGCCCGGCGGCATTGATCCGCACACCCATTTGGAAATGCCATTTATGGGCACTTATTCCTCCGATGATTTTGAATCGGGCACCCGTGCCGCACTTTCCGGCGGCACCACAATGGTGGTTGATTTTGCGCTACCAGCTCCTGGCCAATCCCTGCTTGAAGCCATTCAGATGTGGGATAATAAATCTGGTCGTGCCAATTGTGATTATTCCTTCCACATGGCGATCACCTGGTGGAGTGAGCAGGTTTTTGATGAGATGGAAACCGTCGTCAAAGAAAAAGGCATCAATACTTTCAAACACTTCATGGCTTACAAGGGTGCCTTGATGGTGGATGATGATGAGATGTATTCATCCTTCCAGCGCTGCGCTGAGCTTGGCGCTTTGCCGATGGTTCATGCCGAAAACGGCGATGTGGTTGCCCAATTGCAAGCTAAACTTATGGCAGAAGGCAATAACGGCCCGGAAGCCCATGCCTATTCGCGCCCACCGGAAGTAGAAGGCGAAGCCACAAACCGCGCCATCATGATTGCCGATATGGCAGGCGTGCCGCTTTATGTGGTGCATACCTCTTGCGAACAATCACATGAAGCCATCCGCCGCGCCCGCCAAAACGGCAAGCGCGTTTATGGCGAGCCGCTAATCCAGCATTTGACCTTGGATGAAAGCGAATACGCAAACCCAGATTGGGATCATGCCGCACGCCGTGTCATGTCACCCCCATTCCGCAATAAAATGCATCAGGATTCGCTTTGGGCAGGCCTGCAAGCAGGATCGCTGCAAGTGGTCGCAACCGATCACTGTGCCTTCACCACCGAGCAAAAACGCTACGGCGTTGGCGACTTCACCCAAATTCCAAATGGCACAGGTGGCCTTGAAGATCGTTTGCCAATGTTATGGACCTACGGCGTTGCAACCGGTCGCCTGACCATGAATGAATTCGTCGCGGTCACCTCCACCAACATCGCCAAAATTCTCAATATTTATCCCAAAAAAGGCGCAATCCTTGTGGGCTCTGACGCGGATATTGTGGTTTGGGACCCAAGCCTTGAAAAAACTATCACCGCAGACAAACAACAATCGGCCATCGACTATAATGTGTTTGAAGGCAAAAAGGTCAAAGGCCTGCCGCGCTACACATTGACCAGAGGTTATGTGGCCGTTGAAGAAGGTGCAGTCAAAACTCAGGAAGGCCACGGAGAATTCGTAAAACGCGAACCCTTCCAGGCCGTCAACAAAGCCCTTTCCAAATGGAAAGAAGTCACCGCCCCACGCAAAGTTCAGCGCACGGGCATTCCGGCTTCGGGAGTATAAGGCGGTCTATGCAATTGAGCCAAAATATTTCTCCTGCCTTAAATGGCATTTTGGAAACGGCGGTTTATGCCGAAGACCTTGATGTGGCGCGAGAGTTTTATGGCGGCATTTTGGGCATGGAAGAAGTGACAGCGACAGAAGGTCGTCATGTTTTCTTTCGTTGCGGCAAGACAATGGTTCTGGTTTTCAACCCGAATGAAACTGTGAAACAGCCCTTCGAAAAGTCATTACCAATTCCGCCCCATGGTTCCAATGGCCCAATCCATGTTTGTTTTTCGGCCCCTCCGGGAGCCATTGAATCATGGACGGCTCATTTGCAGAAAAATGACATTGAAATTGAGTCAAAAATTACTTGGCCGAATGGCGCCCGCTCTGTCTATTTCCGTGATCCTGCTGGCAACAGTCTTGAATTCGCCGAACCAAAATTATGGGACTATGATCCAGATGAAAGCAATTAATGAGTAAAGACGCGTCACCAGTCGTATCGGCCAAGAAACTATCGCTCACATTCGAAACGAATGACGGGCCGGTTCATGCATTATCCGAAATCGATCTGGATATTGCCAAGGGCGAATTTGTATCTTTCATCGGGCCATCCGGTTGCGGCAAGACTACATTTTTGCGGGTGATTGCTGATCTGGAAAAGCCCACTGGTGGCGAGATTACCGTTGGTGGTGTCAGCCCGGAAGAAGCGCGTTTGGCGCGAGCTTATGGTTTTGTATTTCAGGCAGCCTCGCTATATCCTTGGCGCAGCATTGAAAAAAATATTGCCTTGCCGTTGGAAATTATGGGTTTTTCAAAATCCGAAATTCAAGAACGCACACGACGTGTGCTGGAGCTTGTTGATCTGGATGAATTCGGCAAAAAATTCCCCTGGCAGCTTTCCGGCGGCATGCAGCAGCGTGCTTCGATTGCCCGGGCTCTGGCCTTCGACGCAGATTTATTGCTGATGGACGAACCCTTCGGTGCGCTCGATGAAATCGTCCGCGATCATCTCAACGAGCAATTGTTGAAGCTCTGGGATCGCACCAATAAAACCATCTGTTTCGTCACCCACTCCATTCCCGAAGCTGTATATCTTTCGACAAAAATCGTCGTTATGTCACCACGTCCGGGTCGGGTGATTGATGTGATTGAAAGCACCTTGCCGAAAGATCGTTCGCTCGATATTCGCGAAAGCCCGAAATTTCTGGAGCTTGCCCACCGTGTTCGCGATGGCCTGCGGGCAGGACACTCCTACGATGAATAAATTGCTCGAAGGAAAAATTGCTCCAGTTGTTGTGGTTGTCTCGGTACTCATCGCAATCTGGTATTGTTTTACCGTCTATCTGAACACCCCGTGGCAGTTAGATCGTTATGAAAAAGCAGGTACGGACTGGACCTATTCCCAGCTTATCACTGATACAATGAAGCAAGACCGCCCGGTTCTACCAGCGGTGCATCAGGTGGTGGTTGAAATCTGGCAAACCACGGTAAACAAAAACATCACCTCCAAGCGCAGCCTGATTTATCATGGCTGGATCACGCTCTCAGCGACCCTGCTTGGCTTTCTGTTCGGTACAATTCTCGGCATCACGCTCGCAGTACTCATCGTCCATAATAAGGCGTTGGATAAGAGTCTCATGCCGTGGATTATCACCAGCCAGACCATCCCCATATTGGCGATCGCGCCCATGGTGATTGTGGTGCTAAACGCCATCGGCGTTTCAGGCCTGCTGCCAAAAGCGTTGATTTCCACCTATCTCAGTTTTTTCCCGATTGCTGTTGGCATGGTCAAGGGCTTGCGCAGCCCTGATCAACAACAGCTCGATTTGATGCATACGTATAATGCCAGCGCGGCCCAGACATTTTGGAAATTGCGCTGGCCCAACTCAGTGCCATTTTTGTTCACTTCCATGAAGGTCGCCGTGGCAATTTCGCTGGTCGGTGCCATCGTTGGCGAGTTGCCAACGGGCGCCATTGCCGGTCTTGGCGCTAGACTTCTTGCCGGTTCCTATTACGGCCAGACCATCCAAATTTGGTCGGCACTGATTTCAGCGGCCGTACTTGCCGCCGTGTTGGTGATGCTGGTGGGAGTTGCAAATAATGTCGTTCTCAAACGTATGGGGATGAGCCAATGAAATTTGGAACCATGAGTAGTTTGCAGAAAGTTCTGGCATTGATTGCAATTGGTGCTTCTCTTGCAGCCCTTCTTTCTCCCTTGGCAATGATAGGTGAAACCACGGTTTCAACCCTCTCCCACCCCATTGCAATGACCTTTGCTTTGGCAGGGCTTGCAACAATTATCCGCTTCAAGCTCAAATTCTCGATTGCCTTTGATGGCATCATGTCAGTGCTTGGCATTTGGGGCATCATGGTCATTTTGAACGGCATTGATAAAGCCAGTTTCGGGTTTTGGATGCTGCTTGTTGCGGCCTGGGCCTTTGGCTGGCTATACATTGAGCGCCTCTCCAATGTGACTGGTTTGAACGTCTTCTTGACCCGCCTGATTGGGTTGATAACACCAGTCTTTTTTGGCATCTGGATTTTAGTTTTGTGGGAAGCAATTACGCGCGGCGCTAATGTACCCTTCGTTCTGTTGCCGCCTCCAAGCATGGTCTGGGTAAAAATCACCACTTCGCTTTCCATCCTTTGGGCAGACTTTCAACAAACAATTTTGAAGGCAGTCCTCAGCGGATATGTGATGGGTTGCGGCAGCGCGTTTTTGGCAGCAATCGCCATTGATCGCAGCCCATTCCTGCAGCGCGGCTTGTTGCCGGTTGGCAATTTTGTTGCGGCCCTGCCAATTGTCGGCATGGCACCAATCATGGTGATGTGGTTTGGCTTTGACTGGGAATCCAAAGCTGCGGTGATCGTCATCATGACGTTTTTCCCAATGCTGGTGAACACGCTTACCGGCCTGACTGTGGCAACGAACATGCAGCAGGATTTGATGCGTACCTATGCGGCGGGCTATTGGCAAACATTGTTTAAACTGCGCTTGCCAGTGGCCGCACCCTTCATTTTCAATGCGCTAAAAATCAATTCTACATTGGCTCTGATCGGAGGCATCGTGGCCGAATTTTTCGGCACTCCGACTGTCGGCATGGGCTTTAGAATTTCCACCGAAGTGGGCCGAATGAATATCGACATGGTGTGGGCAGAAATTGCTATGGCGGCGTTGGCAGGCTCTACATTTTATGGAATAATCGCACTCACAGAAAGGGCTGTCACCTTCTGGCACCCGTCAATACGTGCAGGATAAGCACTGAATTACAATAAAAACAAAAAAGGGAAAACAAATGAAAAAAATTACAACTCTATTGATGGCGGGTGCTATGGCGCTGAGCGCGTCATATGCACTTGCTGCCGATAAGCTGACATTGCAGCTTAAATGGGTAACCCAGGCACAATTTGCCGGTTACTATGTGGCCAAGGATAAAGGTTTTTACGACGCTGAAAATCTCGACGTTGAAATCAAACCGGGCGGACCAGATATTGCTCCGGCTCAGGTTCTTGCTGGTGGCGGCGCTGACGTCGTTCTTGACTGGATGCCTTCTGCATTGGCAACTCGCGAAAAAGGCCTGCCTTTGGTAAACATTGCCCAGCCTTTCAAAAGCTCTGGCATGATGCTGACCTGCCGCAAGGATTCAGGCATTGCATCTCCTGCAGATTTCAAGGGTAAAACTCTTGGTGTTTGGTTCTTCGGCAATGAATATCCGTTCCTGTCATGGATGAGCAAACTCGGTCTTAAAACCGAAGGTGGTCCAGATGGCGTAACCGTATTGAAACAGGGTTTCAACGTTGATCCAATCCTGCAAAAACAGGCCGATTGCGTTTCTACCATGACCTATAATGAATATTGGCAGATCATTGATGCGGGCCTTAGCCCAGACGAACTGATCGTGTTCAAATATGAAGAACAGGGCGTTTCCACGCTGGAAGATGGCATGTATGTCAACGAAGCCAGCCTGAAAGACCCTGTCATGGTTGATAAACTGGTTCGCTTCGTGCGCGCTTCCATGAAAGGTTGGAAATGGGCTGAAGAAAATCCAGATGGTGCAGCTGATATCATTCTGGAAAACGATGCTTCCGGCGCTCAAACTGCCAAACATCAAAGACGCATGATGCGCGAAATTGCTAAATTGACTGCCGGTTCAAATGGCGCACTCGATGTAGCTGATTATGAGCGTACTGTGAAAACACTGCTTTCAGCTGGTTCAGATCCTGTGATTTCCAAAGCACCTGAAGGTGCATGGACTCATGCAATCACTGATAAAGCATTGAAAATGTAATCTGGTTTTTCAGATAATTTTTGAAGAGGGCGGCCCACGGGTCGCCCTTTTTGTTAAATGCAGTTCACCTTGTCCAATTCGATAATACCAACTGTGCCGAGAATGGATCCCTGTGACAAGCACAGGGATGACGTTGGAGAGAGATCAAACCCACCCTCGTTTCCATCTAGTGCCAACCATATTTTAATTGCGTAACAGAATAATCCTTATCACCATTCACCGAAGTGCCGCCAGAAGTCAGGGAGATCGCGTCGTTTATGGATCGCAAGCGCACAGCACTCTGGCTACCGTGCCATTCTTGCTGGCTCCCCAACTCCACGTCATTCCTGTGCTTGTCACAGGAATCCATGCCATTGGAGTATTCATCAAATTCGATGGATCAGCTGTGCCGAGAATAGAGAGGGATGGCGCAATGATATTGCGGGTTATTTCATCAAGGTCTTGAGTTCGAGATCAACATCTCCAGCCTGCTCCGGCGTAATTGGTAATCCCTTTTCCAACAGCCTTTTCCCAACCATGAAAGATCGTGGATCATTCATGGCATCAACAGAAATAAACTTGCCCTGATCAAAATACCAAATGGACTGGGTTCCCTCCCTTGCCCCGGGGCGCAGAACCACTTGATCATAGCCAAGGTTCAATCCTGCGATTTGTAGTTTCACATCATATTGATCTGACCAGAACCATGGATGCGGGTGATAATCAGTTTCCACACCCGCTATATTTTTCGCGGCACATTCAGCCTGATCAATGGCATTTTGCACAGATTCAAGGCGGATAAACTGGCTCTTATATTCAAATTTTGCGCAGTCACCGGCGGCATAAATATCTGAATTACTCGTTTGCCCAAACCCATTCACAGTGATCCCATTATCACATGCGATACCTGCCTCTTCGGCAAGTTCTGAATTAGCCAAAACACCGATGCCAACCAGCACAAAATCATATTCACCAGAACTGCCGTCGGAAAATTCAGCACCGCAGACACGGCCATCTTTCTCGATCAAACGAGCCAGCCCAAGATTCTCACTAATTTCTACCTCATGGCCACTATGTAGGGCACGGAAAAAATCGGAGGTAGCACTACAGGCCACCCGTTGCAGGATGCGATCAGACATCTCAACCACCCGAACTTTCAATCCCTTGCGGGCTAATACCGCCGCAGCTTCAAGCCCGATATATCCGCCGCCTATCACAAGGGCACTTCTGCCTTCTACCATTTCGGAAGCGAAACTATCCACATGATCAATCCCGCGAACGACGTAAACGCCATCAAGTTCACCGCCTATAGAGGCAGGCAAAGCCCGCGGGCGCGAGCCGGTGGTCAGCGCCAGCTTGTCATAGTTGAGCGATTTTCCATCGCTCAACAATATTGATTTGGCATTGGTATCAATGCTTTCGACGCGTAAACCAGTAATGCATTGGATGTCATTTACCTCATACCAATCCGCAGGACGCAGCATCAAACTATCAAGGTCCATTTCGCCAGTGGCATACTTTTTTGATAGAGGAGGCCTTTGATAAGGCAGATGGGATTCTTCCCCAATAATGGTGATTTTAGCATCGCTATCCAACTCACGAAGTTTCGCCGCCATCGAACAGGCCGCCTGTCCTGCACCCACAATAATTACCTGCTGACCCATCAAAAAAACCTCGTTAAAAAACAACCACTGTCTACATACATTAACTCACCTTATGAGTGCAATAATTCGGTTTGACCAGACTGCAAGAATAAGGGAACATGGGCACAGGACACGCTTAGCAAAGAAGGCCTATGATATTGAAATCTCGAACTGAAATCAGATTTGTTCTCAACGATAAAAAAATTAGCCTGAATAATGTAGGCGCTGATAAAACATTACTTGATTTTTTGCGTCTGGAAAAAAACCTTACAGGCACGAAAGAAGGCTGCGCCGAGGGTGATTGTGGCGCTTGTACGGTGTTGGTGGGTAAGCTCATTGCGGGCAAGTTGCGCTATATGGCGATCAACGCATGTATCCGTTTTATTGGGTCACTCGATAATTGTCATGTGGTGAGCGTGGAACATCTGACAGGGAAGGGTGGCGCGCTCCATCCAATTCAACAAGCAATGGTCACAAACCATGGTTCCCAATGTGGCTTTTGTACGCCGGGTTTTGTCATGTCGCTCTATGGTTTGTTTTTGTCGAACCCCAATCCGGATGTGTTCGAAATTGAAAAAGCACTACAGGGAAACCTCTGTCGCTGTACCGGTTATGAACCTATCATAAACGCCGCCCTTGAAGTCGCTGCCAGCAATGCCATGAATGAAGATGCGTTACTTGCTCCATCAGAAATTACCGACATTTTGCAGGGCTGGAATGATGGCAGCCGGGTGGAAACAGATAGCTTCTCCATTCCCGCAAATCTGGATGATTTTGCCGACTTACTACAGCAAAAACCTGATGCAACCATCATCGCCGGTTCTACCGATGTGGGCCTTTGGGTGACCAAACATTTTCATGATATCGCGCCTGCAATATTCATTGCCCATCTGGATGAGTTGGCCGAAATCTCCGTCACGCCTGAGGGAGTGGTATTGGGAGCTTGCCTGCCCTACACCACGGCCTTTGAAGCAGTGACTAAAACATTTCCAGCCCTTAGTAATTTCTGGAATCGTATTGGTGGCGAGCAGGTGCGCAATATGGGAACGATTGGCGGCAACATTGCCAATGGCTCTCCAATCGGCGATTTGCCTCCAGCCTTCATTGCCCTTGATGCAAAATTGACCCTTCGCAAGGGAAACGAAACCCGCGACCTTCCGCTGGAAGATTTTTTCATTGCCTATGGCAAACAGAATTTGCAGCCGGGCGAATTTGTTCAATCCTTGTTTGTTCCGGCTCTTCAGGACGGTGAAAAATTTGAAGTCTACAAAATTTCAAAACGCCGCGACGAAGATATCTCTGCCCTTTGTGGTGCTTTCAAAATTTCACTGGATGGAGAGGGTAAGGTAGAAACCTGCCGCATCGCTTTTGGTGGTATGGCGGCCACACCTCTGCGCGCATCCAGTGTTGAACAGGCTCTGTTGGGAAGCGAATGGAATGAGGCAACAATTGAAAATGCCTTGGCATCATTTGAAAATGACTACACCCCATTGGGTGATTGGCGTGCCTCGGCTGAATACCGCATGAATGTTGCAAAAAATCTGCTCCGTCGTTTTTATCTTGAGACTACGGGTGAGGTGGCACAGCTTTCCCGCAGCCATCCAACCCATATGGAAGGAGTTGCGTAATGAATGAATTCAAAGGCGCAGTGCACACCTCCATTCCCCACGATTCCGGCCATAAACACGTTTCCGGCAGCGCAGAATATATCGATGACATTCCAGAACCTGCGGGAATGTTGCACCTTTATTTCGGTCTTTCTGAAGTTGCCAATGGCTCCATTACGGAGATCAAACTAGAGGCCGTAGCTGAGGCAAAAGGAGTGGTCGCAGTGCTCACCGCAGCCGATATTCCAGGCGTCAATGATGTGAGCCCTACCGGGCGCGATGATGAGCCGGTTTTTTCCGAGGGTAAAATCGAATTTTATGGTCAGCCGATATTTGCAGTATTGGCCCAAACGAGAGATGAAGCGCGCAGCGCCGCGAAGCTGGCTGAAATTACCTATGATAAACAAACTCCGGTGATTGATGTAAAATCAGCAATGGAAGCTGATTACCCCCATGTCACAGAACCGTTGACCTTGAAATATGGGGATGCCAAATCGGCACTTTCCAAAGCTGAACACAACATCAAAGGCGAGATGGAAATTGGCGGACAGGATCACTTCTATCTGGAAGGCCATATAGCCATGGTCATTCCCGGTGAAGATGATGATGTGCTCGTTTATTCCTCCACCCAGCACCCAAGCGAAGTTCAACACATGGTCGCTCATGTGCTGGATGTGCCATCTAACGCAGTCACGGTGAATATTCGTCGTATGGGTGGTGGCTTTGGCGGCAAGGAAACCCAGTCCAATGCATTTGCAGTTGTTGCAGCACTTGCAGCGAAGAAATATGGACGTGCAGTCAAGATTCGACCGGACCGTGATGACGACATGATCGCCACAGGAAAGCGCCATGATTTCCTTGCTCAATATGAAGTTGGCTTTGATGAGAACGGTGTAATTTCAGCACTCGATGCGGTTCTCGCAGCGCGTTGTGGTTATTCCTCGGATTTGTCAGGTCCGGTTACCGACCGGGCATTGTTCCATGTGGATAATTGCTATTTTCTTCCAAACGTAAAACTGCAATCTCGCCCGATGAAAACCAATACGGTTTCCAACACCGCCTTTCGCGGGTTCGGTGGTCCTCAAGGTATGATTGCCGGCGAGCGGGTAATTGAAGAAATTGCCTATGCGTTGGGAAAAGACCCGCTGGAAATCCGCAAGGCAAATTTTTATGACGATGTGGCGCGTTGCGTCACGCCGTATCATCAGATCGTTGAAGATAATATCATCCACCGATTGGTGGATGAGCTGGAACAAAGCGCTGACTACCAAAAACGTCGCGAAGAAATTCTGAAATTCAATCAATCAAGCAAGATCATCAAGCGCGGTATCGCCCTGACGCCGGTAAAGTTCGGCATATCCTTCACTGCCACCTGGTATAATCAGGCATCTGCCCTGCTCCATGTTTACCGGGATGGTTCCATCCAGATCAATCATGGCGGTACCGAAATGGGCCAGGGGCTAAATACCAAAGTTGCCCAGATTGTGGCCGATGGTTTCGGCGTGGATATGAGCCGGATAAAAATCACTGCTACCAATACATCCAAAGTGCCAAACACTTCGGCAACTGCGGCCTCCTCAGGCACAGATTTGAATGCCATGGCTGCACTTGATGCAGTGGAGCAGATCAAGCAACGGCTTACCGATTTTGCAAAGGCAGTAATTGGGAACGCTAATGATCAAATAGAATTTTTTGGAAATGAAGTGCATATCGGCCAGCACAAAATTTCTTTCGCAGATTTGGTGAACCGGGCCTATATGGCCCGCATCCATCTTTCAGCTACCGGGTTTTATAAAACGCCAAAAATTCACTGGGACAGGGAAAAGGGCACGGGTCGGCCGTTCTTTTATTTCTCCTACGGTGCGTCAGTTTCCGAAGTTGCCATTGATACACTCACTGGAGAATATCAGGTAGACCGGGTAGATATTTTGCACGATGTGGGAAAATCTTTGAACCCTGCCATTGATAAAGGGCAGGTTGAAGGTGGCTTTATTCAGGGCATGGGATGGCTCACCACCGAGGAGCTTTGGTGGGATAATGACGGTCGCTTGCGCACCCATGCACCATCCACCTATAAAATTCCATTGGCTTCAGATCGACCATTGGTTTTCAATGTGACACTGGCAGAATGGTCGCAAAATAAAGAGCGCACCATTCGTCGTTCAAAAGCCGTAGGCGAACCACCATTCATGTTGGCGATGTCCGTTCTTGAGGCGCTTTCCATGGCTGTGGCCAGTGTAGCTGATTATAAAACCTGCCCCAAGCTTGATACACCCGCCACGCCGGAGCGCATATTAAAGGCGGTAGAGCGCATGAGAAATCAAGTCTCCAATGGCTGAAGGGGTACAGGCTTTTTTGAAGGCTAATGCATCCTCGATCAAGGTTACAATAACAAGTGCCAAAGGTTCCACACCCCGTTCTGGTGGAACCTGGATGTTGGTGGGTAATGCAGATATTTTTGAAACCATTGGCGGCGGCGAGATGGAGCATCTTGCCATTCAACATGCCCGGAAATTGTTGTTTGATACAAGCGCCTCCTCTATCCTTAGTCTGCCTCTGGGGCCGGAAATTGGACAATGCTGTGGCGGCTTTGTTGAACTGGAATTTGAATACATCAATCAGGCGCAAAACAAGAAAATTGCCGAGGCTCTAATACGGTTACAAGATCAGGAAAAATGCGAGGCCCCAACGGTTTATATCTTTGGTGCGGGACATGTGGGCAAAGCACTGCTTGAAGCGCTTTCACTCTTGCCACTTAATATAGTCATTATCGATTCACGACTGGACCAGTTGCGGCAATTACCCCGAGCGAAAGAAGGTTGTGAACACAAACATTTGGCGATTCCAGAAAGCATAATTGCTCAAGCCAGGTCGAATTCTGCCTTTATTATTCTTACCCATGATCATGCCCAGGATTTTCTAATCACCGAGACTGCCCTGCATCGTCAGGACGCAGCTTTTGTTGGAATGATCGGCTCTGATACCAAATTGGGGACATTCCGCCGACAATTTCTCAAAAACGGGCATATTCCAGAATTATTGGAAAAGTTAACCTGCCCGATAGGTGCCGGTGGGGCCAATGATAAGCGCCCGCAAGTAATTGCAGCTCTGGTTGCTGCGCAACTGGTAAATATATTTTTCGCTAATAAAATCAAAGACGTACATCAATAAAATTGAGGTCGGTTTATTTTTGCAGGTCCATAATGCAAATTTATTTCGCTACCTAATCGATTTAACGGGTTGATTCATCGTGAAGATTTACGTTCAGTAAAAGGTGAGGAATCCGCAAATCGGAAAAATATTCGAAGATGCGGCTTTTATATCGGGTTGGGGGACCTGGAAGGATTAATAAGAGGCCTTGAGGGAGGACTTGGAAATGCCATCAAAGGGCAATTTCATCGAGGGCAATGAGCCCGTAACGCTGCCACAATATATGCTGCTGAATTCCACGCGTTTTGCTGACCTGACGGCCATGCGCCACAAGGATAAAGGCATCTGGCAAAGCTGGACATGGGCTGAGGCCTATCTGCAAATTCGCGTGTTTTCTATCGGTCTTTCTGAGCTGGGTCTGAAGCCCGGCGATAAGATTGCCATCGTCGGTCAAAACCGTCCCTGGCTCTACTGGACCTTTTGTGCAGCACAGGCGCTGGGCGCAATACCTGTTCCAGTCTACGCAGATAGTGTCGCAGAAGAGATGGTTTATGTGCTGGAGCATGCCGAAGCATCCATGGCTCTGTGTCAGGATCAGGAGCAGGTCGATAAGGTTTTATCTATCGGTGATCAGCTCTCCAAACTGAAGAAAATCATTTATGACGAGACCAAAGGTCTGCGTGATTATGATCACACCAATTTGCATTCGATTGAGGATGTAAAGAAACTGGGTGAGGTCGTGCTGGAACGCGAAGGTGATGCGCACTGGTTGGAAGGTGTTGCGAATGGAAAAGGCGATGATCTTGCGGTCATGCTTTATACATCCGGCACCACAGGCAAACCTAAAGGTGTGATGTTATCTTTTGACAATCTGGTAATTTCTGCCCGCAATGCCAATGAGTTCGATCATCTGGATAGCAGCGAGGAAATTCTCGCCTATCTGCCTTTGGCATGGGTAGGCGACCACGTATTTTCTTATGCGCAAACCTACCTCTGCGGCTATTGCGTTTGTTGCCCGGAAAGTCCGGATACGGTGGAAGAAAACCGTCGCGAAATCGCACCCACTTATTTCTTCGCACCCCCAAGGGTATTTGAAGTCCTGCTTACCTCGATCATCGTTCAGATGGAGGATGCAGGAAAAATCAAGAAGAAGATGTTTGACTATTTCATGGCGCATGCAAACAAAGTTGGTGAGCCCATTTTGAATGGTGAATCTGTCGGGTTTTTGGACCGGTTGATATATAGCCTCGGCGAGTTCTTCGTTTACGGTCCGCTGAAAAATCGCATGGGGTTCACCCGGTTGAAGGTGGGTTATACCGCTGGTGAAGCCATCGGACCCGAAATTTTCAAGTTTTACCGCTCGCTGGGGTTAAACCTCAAACAGCTTTACGGCCAAACGGAAGCATCCGTTTATATTTCTGCTCAACCCGATGGTGAAATTAGGGCTGATACGGTGGGTCGTCCTTCTCCGGGAGTAGAAATTGAAATTGATGATAGTGGCGAGGTGCTTTACCGCTCACCTGGCGTTTTTGTGGGTTATTACAAAGACGAAAAAGCCACCGCTTCCACCAAGAATAAAGAAGGTTGGGTGCGCACAGGCGACGCTGGTTTCCTTGATCATGATGGCCATTTGAAAATTATCGATCGTGCCAAAGATGTGGGCAAGCTCGAAGATGGCAGCCTGTTTGCTCCGAAATATATTGAAAACAAGTTGAAGTTTTTCCCTAATATCAAGGAAGCCGTGGCATTTGGCGACGGACGCAATATGGTTTGCGTATTCTTGAATATCGATCTGACTTCCGTTGGTAACTGGGCTGAACGCAACAATATTTCCTATGCCAGTTATCAGGAATTGGCCGCCCATCCTGAGGTTTATGCCACGATGGAAAGCCATATTGAACAGGTGAACAAGGATCTGGCCGACGAAGAACTGATGGCTGGTGCGCAAATTCATCGCTTTTTGGTTCTGCACAAGGAACTTGATCCCGATGATGGTGAACTGACCCGGACCCAAAAGGTTCGTCGTAGTTTCATTGCCGAACGTTATGACGTGTTGATTGATGCCCTTTACGACGGTTCGAAAGAACAGTTTGTTGAGACCGAAGTGGTGTTTGAAGACGGCCGTAAGGGCAATATTTCAGCCACTGTGAATATCGGCGATGTCAAAACGTTCCCGGCCACTTTCTCTCAAAATGAGGCTGCCGAATGAACGCGCATGTAAACCAGAACTCTGTATCTGCGATCGATAATATTGCCAAGGGCGATGTGTTATTGCAGGTGGATAATATTTCTCTCTCCTTTGGCGGTGTGAAGGCGATTACCGATATTTCCTTCGATATCCGGAAAGGTGAAATTCGAGCTATTATCGGGCCAAACGGTGCCGGTAAAACCTCCATGCTGAACGTCATAAATGGGTTCTACCATCCGCAAGAAGGCACGATCAGTTTTATGGGGCAGCAGCGTACCAAAATGCGTCCCTATGTGGCTGCCAGTCAGGGCATTTCACGTACCTTTCAAAATGTTGCCCTGTTTAGCGGAATGAGCACGCTGGATAACATCATGGCAGGGCGTTGTTTGAAAATGCATAAGAGTTTTTTCTGGCAAATTTTTAGGCATGGCCCGGCGCTCGATGAAGAAATTGAACACCGCAAAGTGGTGGAAGACATTATTGAATTTCTTGAAATCGAACACATTCGCAAAGATCCCGTGGGCGCACTTCCCTATGGGTTGCAAAAACGGGTGGAACTCGCCCGCGCACTGGCGGCAGAACCGATCTTGCTTTTGTTGGACGAACCGATGGCGGGAATGAATTTGGAAGAAAAAGAAGACATGAGCCGCTTTATCATTGAGGTAAATGAACAATTCGGCACAACCATCGCTCTGATTGAGCATGATATGGGCGTGGTAATGGATCTGGCGGACCGGGTTGTGGTCCTCGATTATGGCAAGAAAATTGCCGATGGCAAACCTGCTGAAGTGCAGGCCGATCAAAATGTGATTGATGCGTATTTGGGAGTGGCACACTAATGGAACTGCTCTACAATATTTTCATCGACCCATTCGTACAAATGGGTGCCATGCCTGATTTTCTGCTGCAGGTGCTGTGGGAAGGGTTTGTTTCAGGCATTCTTTACGCGCTGCTTGCGCTAGGTTTTGTGCTGATCTTCAAAGCGTCTGGCGTATTCAACTTTGCTCAGGGCATCATGGTCGTGTTTTCGGCCCTTTCACTTGTAAGTCTTTATGCAGCGGGAGTTCCGGCATATATAGCGCTGGCCTTGGCGATTTTGATAATGGCAGCTCTGGCTGTCACCATAGAACGGGTCGTGCTTCGTCATTTGGTCAATCAGGATGATATCATTTTGTTCATGGCGACCATCGGGCTTTCCTATTTCCTGATTGGGTTTGGCGAATTGATATTTGGTGGCGAACCCAAAGCTATGATTACCGAGGAATTGGGTTTGCCTACCGGCTCAACCACATTCGATATTTTTGACGGTATCTTGATCCTGCAACATATCGATATTGCTGCCGCAGTTATTGCAGCCATATTGGTGGCGGTGCTGGCAATCTTCTTCAGCAAAACCCGCATCGGTCGCGGTCTTCGTGCAGTGGCAGATGACCATCAGGCGGCGCTGTCCGTTGGTATTTCCCTCAATCAAATATGGGCGATTGTCTGGTTTGCTTCAGGCATTGTCGCGCTGGCGACCGGTATCATGTGGGGTGCCAAATCAGATGTTTCCTTTGCTCTGCAAATTGTTGCCCTCAAAGCTTTGCCAGTTCTCATTCTGGGTGGGTTCACCTCAGTACCTGGCGCAATTGTCGGCGGATTAATCATCGGCTTTGGTGAAAAACTATTCGAAGTCTATTGGGGCGGATTGCTCGGTGGCGGTGTAGAAGGCTGGTTTGCCTATGTTATCGCCCTGATCTTCCTGTTGTTCAGGCCACAGGGTCTGTTCGGCGAAAAAATTATCGAGAGGGTATAATCCGTGTTTTACCGTGAAGCAGGCCAATACAAAACAAACTATAAAGATGATCTGGCAACTTTCCCGATCCTTCAGGATCGTATCGCCATCGGCATCTATCTGGTGATTGCCTTTGTGGCAATCCCAATTTTTGGCAACGACTTTTTCATCAATTCCATGATGATTCCGTTTCTGATTTTTACCCTCGCAGCCATCGGTCTGAATATATTAACTGGCTACACTGGGCAATTATCACTGGGAACCGGCGCGTTCATGGGAGTGGGAGCCTATGCCTGTTACAAGATGACGACCATCTTTCCTGACATAAACATTATTATTTTGGTCGTTCTTTCTGGGGTCTTTTCTGCGGGAATTGGAGCTATATTTGGTCTGCCATCCTTGCGAATTAAAGGCTTCTATCTTGTGGTCACCACGCTGGCTGCGCAATTCTTTCTCGAATGGTGTTTCATCCGCATACCCTGGTTATATAATTACAACATATCTGGTGCCATTGAAGTTCCTCAGCGCGAAATAATGGGCGTAATCATTACGGGTGCTTCGGCCAGTCCTACCGCTCGCTATTTGGTCGTCCTATCGGTCGTGGTGGTAATGACGTGGATAGCTTCAAACATTATTCAGGGTCGAATTGGCCGTTCATGGATGATGATACGCGATATGGATATCGCCGCTGAATTGATGGGAGTACGTCCGCTACAGGCAAAGCTGTCTGCGTTCGCTGTATCTTCATTCTATTGCGGCGTTGCCGGTGCCATGATGGTGTTTTTCTGGCTGGGTGCTGCTGAGGTCGAGAGTTTCGATGTGAACCAATCCTTCCGAATCCTGTTTATGGTTGTGCTGGGTGGTCTTGGAAGTTTGGTAGGTTGTTATATGGGCGCTGCGTTCATCTGGATGCTTCCAATCATGATCACAATAGCTCCGAGCATTTTCGGCCTGGATATCAATGCTGCAACCGTTGAACACATCAACTTCATGATGATCGGTGGCTTGATTATATTCTTTTTGATAATGGAGCCCCATGGCTTGGCGCGACTATGGTCTCTCGCCAAACAAAAATTACGCGTTTGGCCATTCCCTTATTAGGGAAACAGATTTCTGACATGCCGGGGAACCGGGCCTGTCAGGTTTAGGAATACAGGTTTCAAATATAGAAGCGGTTAGCAATAATGCTACCCGCAGAGTTTGGGAGGAACATACGATGTTCAAGAAGCTCATTCTGGGTGCTGCAGCCATTGTGGCAGCAGGTAGTATGCAGGTTACAACTGCGAGTGCGGAAGATTCGCTTTATATACCGTCACTTACCTATCGTACTGGCCCCTATGCCGGTAATGGCACACCATTTGCAAATGGCTATGCCGATTATTTCAACATGCTGAATGCACGCGATGGCGGCATTGGCGGTGTGAAAATTGTCGTTGAAGAATGCGAAACTGGCTATAACAGCCAAAAAGGCGTTGAGTGCTATGAAAGCACCAAGGGCAAAGGCCCATTGGCTTATAGCCCTCTTTCTACAGGCATTACCCTACAGTTAATCCCGAAAGCCGCTGTTGATAAAATCCCGGTATTTTCAATGGGCTATGGTCTTTCAGCAGCAGCAGTTGGTGAAAGCTTCCCGTGGATTTTCAACTATCCAACAACCTATTGGAGCCAGCTTTCAGCGATCCTGAAATATATTGATTCCAAAGAAGGCATTAAAGGCAAGAAAATTGGCTTTATCTATCTTGATGCCGGTTATGGCAAAGAACCAATTCCTCTGCTGGATAAACTTTCCGAATCCATGGGCTTCACAGTCGCCAAATTCCCGGTTGCTGGCAAAGAAATGCAAAACCAGGCATCTCATTGGCTGAATGTTCGCAAAGAACGTCCAGACTGGATGATCATGTGGGGCTGGGGTGCAATGAACTCTACTGCCATTAAAGAAGCCGTAAAAATCAGATTTCCTTTGGATCACTTCATCGGAAACTGGTGGTCTGGTGGGGACGCAGATCTTGGACCAGTTGGTAAAGCAGGTAAAGGTTACCTCGCAGCCAACTTCTCAGGTCTTGGAACCGATTTCCCAGCCGTTCAGGACATCATCAAACATGTCGTAGACGCCGGAAATTCTCTGGTTAAAGACAAAAGCGAAGTAGGCCATGTGCTTTACAATCGTGGCATGTTTAATGCGGTAGTTCTTGCTGAAGCAATTGCAGCGGCTCAAAAAGCCACTGGCAAGAAGGTTATTACCGGCGAAGACATGCGTGTTGGTCTAGAATCCTTTGACCTTTCTGAGGCTCGCTTGAAAGAGCTTGGACTTGAAGGTTTCACAGCTCCAATCAAGGCTTCTTGTAAGGATCACGAAGGCGGAGGAAGCATTTTCATTCAACAATGGAATGGTTCAGCCTGGGAAAAAGTGACCGATTCAATCACACCTATGACAGATGTTGTTCGTCCATTGCTTGAAGAAGCAGCAAAAAATTATGTTGCTGACAAGCCTGAGTGGAAAACGCAAACTTGCTCATAGTCGAGTAAATACGGCCAGCCCCGTTCAAGTTCAGACCGGGGCTGGTCACCTAATCTAATTCAACATTTTCGGAATTGTCCCATGAGCAAAGAAACCAAATCAGCCGATAACATTCTGGAAGTGAACAATATTGAAGTCATTTATAATCACGTAATATTGGTCCTCAAAGGTGTTTCCCTGACCGTGCCGAGAGGTGGAATCGTTTCTATCCTGGGTGCAAATGGAGCGGGTAAAACAACAACGCTGAAAGCCATTTCCAATTTGCTCAACGCAGAGCGTGGTGAGGTTACCAAAGGGACGATCAAATTTAACGACGATGAAATTCAATCTCTGACGCCCAATGAATTGGTGCGCCGTGGCTGCATTCAGGTGATGGAGGGTCGTCATTGTTTCGGCCATTTGACCATTGAAGAAAATCTGCTCACTGGCGCCTATACCAGAAAAGACGGACGGGCTGCCATCGCCAGAGATATGGAAAAAGTATATGAGTATTTTCCGCGCCTGAAAACTCGCCGAAAATCTCTGGCTGGCTATACTTCTGGCGGCGAACAGCAAATGTGTGCAGTTGGCAGAGCGCTGATGGCTAGCCCTTCCATGATCCTGCTGGATGAACCCAGCATGGGCCTTGCACCGCAATTGGTTGAGGAAATTTTTGAAATTGTTAAAAACCTCAATATTCAGGAAGGCGTTTCCTTCCTGTTGGCGGAGCAAAACACCAATATCGCGCTAAAATATGCAACCTACGGATATATTCTTGAAAATGGCCGCGTGGTGATGGATGGGGTTGCTAAAGACTTGCGTGAAAACGAGGACGTCAAGGAATTCTATCTTGGTGTTGGCGGAGAAGGTCGCAAATCCTTCAGAGATGTGAAACACTATAAACGTCGTAAACGCTGGCTGGCCTAAGGCTATGGCCTCATAAACAGGACTTAGAGGCACCATGATTGAGTTGCGCTACTCAAGAAAAAAATTCCAGTTCACCTTGCTTAGCGCAATCCTTTTGACGGCGATGATTACTGCTCTTGCATGGATGTTGTCGATCCGGTTGGCCTATGTCTATTCAACCTACATCACAGCCGGAGTGGCGCTGGTTTTCTTCGTATTTTGCTCTATCGGAATGCTGTCGCGCTATTATCGGGACGAGGTCATTTTGGCCGTTCGGCAGACAGGGCTATTTGATAAACGTTTAAGACGAAAAATCATAAATTGGGAAGAAATCAAGGAAGTGGTTTTGCTGCAAAGGGAAAATGAATTCCAATTGGAAATTGTCCTTTGGCCAATGTCTGGTAGTGGAACTGTGGGTAAGAATAAGAAACCCAAGAAACCACTGACCATTGATCTGGAGCCTTTTGAAATTGGAATTGACGATCTCATGCAGGCAATCAGCGGTCATGCCAAAGTTCGCCAAGCGTAATTGGCCTAAGCTTGATTGAACCCGGATAGATTTAACATTGAGGAACTATTGAAATGAGTGACTTTTTCGATGCTCAGGAAACGCAAGAATCGCAATCCCGCGAGAAAGAAGTGTTTTCCCAACTACCAGCGTTTCTGGCAAAAATCAGCAAATCGATTCCGGGCTGGGCCGACAGGCTATCAAACCTCGACCTGACAAAAATTGATACCCGCGAAGCGCTCGAACAACTGCCCGTATTGCGCAAAGCAGAATTGATGGAAGCGCAATCTGCCAAGCCACCATTCGGCGGGTTTGTCGATGAAACAATGCTCAATGGCACTAGGATTTTCATGTCGCCCGGTCCCGTCTGGGAGCCGCAAGGTCCGGGTGCCGACCCATGGCATGCGGCGCGCGCAATGTTTGCAGCAGGAATAAGAGAGGGAGATCTTATCCATACGGCCCTTTCATACCATATGACGCCGGGTGGGTTCATTATGGATGAGGGCGCAAAAGCGCTTGGTGCGAGGATTTTTCCGGGCGGTGTCGGGAATACTGAAGGGCAGGTTGAAGCAGCCCATACCCTAAAACCGGTCGCCTATGTAGGCACGCCAGATTTTTTGAAAACTATGCTCGATAAGGCTGATGAATTGGGTCTCGATTTATCATCCATCAAAAAAGCGTTGGTTTCTGGGGGAGCATTGTTTCCATCCATGCGGGAGGAATATGCATCAAGAAATGTTGAAGTCATGCAATGCTACGCCACCGCTGATTTAGGCGTTATCGCCTATGAAACCAGTGCTAATGGCAAATTATGCGATGGCATGGTGTGCAGCGAAAATATGATCGTGGAAATTGTGCGCCCTGGAACCAATGAACAGGTTCCCGCAGGCGAAGTTGGTGAACTGGTAGTAACCAGCCTCAACCGTGCCTATCCATTGATCCGATTTGGCACAGGCGACCTTTCTGCCCAGTTAGCAGAGCCTTCACCGTGTGGGCGCACCAATATGCGTATCGCAGGATGGATGGGCCGCGCCGATCAGCGCACCAAAGTTAAGGGCATGTTTATTGACCCTAAACAGGTGGATGAGTTGGTGAAGGCAATCCCTGAAATCGCAAAGGCCAGATTAGTTATTGCGCGCGAGAGTGACCGCGATGTCATGCAATTGCAGGTGCTTGCCAGCGACGGCGCCACGCCGGATATCGCAGCAATTGAACAAAAACTGGCAGCGATCACAAAAATAAAGGGCAGCGCCACGGTGGTTGCGGAGCTGCCCAATGATGGCAAAGTCATTGATGATCAGCGGGACTATTCCAGCTGATCAAACTAATGTTAGCCAGCTGAAAGTGCCTGCTCCAAATCAGCAATAATATCATCGGCATCTTCAATGCCGATGGATAAGCGCACCACGTCCGGTCCTGCACCAGCTGCAGTTTTTTGCTCGTCGCTAAGCTGTTTATGGGTAGTGGAAGCCGGGTGGATGATCAGGCTTTTTGTATCACCGATATTGGCAAGGTGGGAGAACATTTCCACCGATGAGACCAGTTTTATGCCCGCTTCATAGCCGCCCTTTAGAGCGATGGTAAATACGGCACCGGCACCATGATCAAGATATTTTTCTGCAAGTGCATGATAAGGATTATCTTTCAGCCCCGCATAACGGACCCACTCAATCGCATCATGAGCAGATAGATATTCCGCTACCTTTAGTGCATTGGCGCAATGTTTTTCCATCCGTAAGGGAAGTGTTTCAATGCCGTTCAAAATCAGGAATGAATTGAATGGAGAGATCGCACCGCCCAAATCACGCAAGCCCAAAACGCGGCAAGCAATGGCAAAACCAAAATTGCCGAAGGTCTCGTGAATAACCAGACTATCATATTCCGGGCGAGGTTTGGAAAGCATTGGATATTTGTCGGAGGCAGACCAGTCCAAATTTCCACCATCAACAATGATGCCACCCATGGAATTGCCTTGCCCGCCCATAAATTTGGTCAGGGAATGGATAACAATATGAGCACCATGTTTAAACGGACGGCAAAGGTAAGGAGTTGCCAGTGTGTTGTCGACAATCAGCGGAATACCAGCCGCATCCGCAATTTTTGCAATCGCAGCAATATCGCTGATCACACCGCCAGGATTGGCAATGCTTTCAATGAAAATTGCTTTGGTCTTTGGCGTGATTGCATCCGCAATATTCTGTGGCTCATCCGCATCAACCCAAATCACGTTCCAGTCAAAGTTTTTAAAAGAATGATTAAACTGGTTGATTGATCCGCCATAGAGCTTGTTGGATGCAACAAAATCATCTCCCGGTTCCATCAAGGTGTGAAACACGCCCAACTGAGCGGCGTGGCCGGAAGCGAAAGCAACGGCTGCTGTCCCGCCTTCAAGCGCTGCAACCCGCTCTTCTAGTACAGCCGTGGTCGGGTTGGTGATGCGGGTGTAAATATTGCCGAATGCCTGCAATCCAAAAAGGGCTGCGGCCTGATCCACATCTTCAAAAACAAAGCTGGTGGTTTGATAAATTGGAGTCGCTCGGGCACCGGTTGCTGGATCTGGGGTCGCGCCCGCATGTACAGCAAGGGTTGAAAATCCCGGGTTTTGATCAGCCATAGTCGTTCTCCAATTATTGTTATAAATTGGATTAGAACTTATTTCCTATTTGGCCGCTCCGCCAGTCCATATTGCTGAAAATTATTGCGTAGTTTGGGTTTTTTTGAGGATATAATTCCAGAACTAACCCCGGCCCAACCGATTTCCCGGGATAGTCGGGCATATTCTATCTTTGGGCAACGATTCATAATCATTTTGACACCCTGCGCCTCGGCAATTTCGGCAGCCTCTTCATTGCGCACGGTCAGTTGCATCCAGATTACTTTTGGCAGGGGAGAAAGTTTCAACGTCTCCAGAGTAACGCTGTGTGCTGCCTCGCTATTGCGGAAAATATCCACCATATCCACGGGCCTTGGAATTTCTGCCAGGGACGCATAGGTCATCACGCCACAAATTTCCTTGCCCGTCTGTCCGGGGTTAACCGGAATGACATCAAACCCCTTCGACAACAAATATTGCAGGACAAAGTAAGATGGCCTGTTCTGCTTTGCACTGGCACCCACCATGGCAATGGTTTTGACAGAAGTCAGAATGTCTTGGATATAAGCGTCTGAATAAGTATCGTGGTTCATCTGATCTACAATTCTTTTACCCGTTCCCGGAGGACAAATTTTTGGATTTTGCCGGTGGAGGTTTTTGGAATTTCTTCAAACAATATGGTTTTGGGAACTTTGAACCCGGCCAACAAAGTGCTGCACCAAGCCACCAGATCAGCCTCATTCAAATCATCAAATCCACTGTTCTTTTCAACAAAGGCGACGGGGGTTTCACCCCATTTATCATCAGCCCGGGCAACGACCGCTGCTGCAGCCACCCCTTCATGTTTATAAAGCGCATCTTCGACTTCGATGGATGAAATATTTTCACCACCTGAAATTATGATGTCCTTGGAGCGATCTTTTAGCTGGATATATCCATCTTCGTGCAAAACTCCCAAATCGCCGGTGTGAAACCAGCCCCCGGCAAATGCGTCATTACTTGCCTGTAGGTTTTTGAGATACCCCTTCATCACCACATTGCCCTGCATCATAACTTCGCCGATGCTTTCGCCATCGGCAGGCATGAGTTCTAGAGTTTCCGGGTCGCGCACGCTTAATCCTTCAAGCGAAACATATCTGACCCCCTGCCTGGCTTTGCGGGCAGCCTGGGCCGCCAGGGGAAGTTTATCCCATTCCTCGTGCCAGTCATTTACGACTGCAGGACCATAACTCTCCGTCAGCCCATAAAGATGGGTAACATTAAATCCACCCTCTTTCATGGCGGCCAAAACGGCTTCCGGTGGAGGAGCAGCAGCGGTTAGAAATTCTACAACATGGTCGATCGAACGCTTGTCTTCGGCCGCAAGAATGGTCGACATGACAATCGGCGCACCACATAGATGGGTAACCTTTTCATCGGCCAATGCATCCCAGATCGCCTTTTGGCGTACCCAGCGCAGGCAGATATGGGTGCCGGAAATAACAGATAAGGTCCACGGAAAACACCAGCCATTGCAATGAAACATCGGCAGGGTCCAAAGATAGACTGCGTGTTTCGGCATGGACGCTGTAAGAGCGTTTCCCTGTGCCAACAGATAGGCACCGCGATGATGATAGACGACGCCCTTGGGGTTGCCGGTCGTGCCAGACGTATAGTTCAGCGAGATTGCATCCCACTCATCTTCCGGCATCAACCATTTAAATTCTGGGTCGCCCTTGGCGATAAAATCTTCATACTCAATCGAGCCCAGCAATTCGCCGGTTTGAGGGAACTCCAGATCATCGTAATCTATAATGAAAGGTTTCACTTTAGCCAGCGCCAAAGCATCTTTGATGACAGGCGCAAATTCGCGGTCGGTAATCAGGACTTTGGTTTCTGCGTGATCCATCTGAAATGCGATGATTGCGGCATCCAGTCTGGTATTCATTGAATGTAAGACCGCTCCAGCCATGGGCACACCGTAATGGGCTTCCAGCATGACGGGCGTATTGGCCAACATCACCGAAACCGTATCTCCGCGACTGACACCATGAGCGCTCAAAGCCGAGGCAAGTTGGCGTGAACGGGCATAAAATTCCCGATATCCAGTTCGGGAATTGCCATGCACAATTGCCGTTTTTTCGGGGAATACCGATGCCGCACGTTCCAGAAAAGTAAGCGGCGTCAGGGGCTGATAATTGGCCGGGTTCCGGTCCAAATCCGTATTATACTGATTGCTCAAATTCACCTCTATTCGTCGCGCCATTCCGGGGAACGTTTTTCGATGAAGGCCCGGATACCTTCATCGGCATCCTGTTTCATCATGTTTTCAACCATCACTGAAGAAGTATATTCATATGCCTGCGCCAGTGGCAATTCCTTTTGGAGATAGAATGCCTTCTTTCCAATTGCTAATGTCATGGCGGATTTGGATGCGATTTTTGCGGCGAGTTCTTCAAGGGCTGCGTCAATTTTTTCCAAAGGTAAAGCTTGGTTGATCAACCCGATTTCGGCCGCGCGTTGGGCGTTAATGAAGTCGCCGGTTAATAGCATTTCCATTGCATGTTTGTTCGAGACATTGCGCGATATTGCCACCATAGGCGTTGAGCAAAACAACCCGATATTCACGCCGGGGGTCGAAAATTTTGCTTCTTCAGTAGCCAGCGCCAGATCACAACTGGCAATCAACTGGCATCCGGCGGCAGATGCCACCGCCCGAATGTCAGCGATAACCGGCTTGGACAGCCCAACGATTTGCTGCATCAGGGCCGAACATTTCTCCATGGTTCTGGCGAAGTTTTCACGGCCACCGTCTTGGTTTTGGCGGGCAGCGTTCAATTCCTTCAGATCGTGCCCCGAGCAAAAAATCCTGCCATTTGCCGCGAGTATCACAACACGAATTGATTTCTCATTTTCAGCAAATTCAAATGCTTCACGTAATGCGTCCAGCATTGCCTCAGATAAAACATTCGCCCGACCAGGATTATTTAGGCGCAAGCGTAAAATATTATCGGTTATCTCGCGTGTAACAAGTGGCTCGGCTGCTTCATCCATGGCGCTTATCTATCCTGTTTATTTTCCTTAAAAAAGCCAGCCATCTTGTCGGCAATTTCTTTTGAATCATTTGGTATATTTAATTTTGCCAACGCATCATCCGCAAGCTCTTGCGGCAACGCGACACCAGCGCGCATCCGGATCAAATCTTCTGCGTATTCCGGTGAAAATTCCGGATGAGGCTGGAAGCTTAGGGCGCTGCCCTTATAGGCAAGGCCCGCATTGGCACAAAAATCATTGCTGGCAATGACCGTTGCATCTTCGGGTATTTGAACAACTTGATCCTGATGCATGGCGAGCAAAGATTTTTCATCTTCTCCAACGAGTGCATAGTCGGTTCGGCCAATGCTCCAGCCACCAGAAAATTTCTCTACCTTGCCACCCAGCGCCTGAGCCATCACCTGATGGCCAAAGCAAATTCCGATAATTGGAATTCCAGCTGCATAGCTCTCGCGAATAAATGCCTCCAAAGGTGGTATCCATTCAAGGTCTTCATAGGATCCGTGTTTTGAACCCGTCACCAACCAGCCATCCATTTCCTCAACGGATTTTGGAAATTCATTATCCACCACCGCGTAATTGGTGAAGGTAAAGTCGTGTCCATCAAGCAGCTTGGCAAACATTTCCATATAGGGGCCGTGCTTATCAATTAGTTCCGGTGGCACATGCCCGGTTAGCAGAATTCCAATTTTCATTTATTCGCCTTGTTAGAATATTTTAATGCAAGTATCAGCAAAATGGGGATTGTTGCAACACATGCAATAGCTCATCCAGATCATCAATTATAGCATGGGCTTTACCCGGCAAATCTGCGCCCTTTGCGGGACCGGTGGTGACACCAATGGTCAACGCGCCCGCATTCGTTCCAGCCGAAATGTCATGGAGGGTGTCGCCAACCATGAGGATTTCTTCAGGCTTGAAACCGGTGAGTTCACAAAAGGCGTTAACCATGCCGGGGCCAGGCTTTTCGCCATGGCCACTATCATAGCCGTAAATTGCGGTGAAATATTTGTGCCAGCCCAAATTATCCATCTGGGTGACGGCGTTTCGTTCGCTATCATTGGTAGCAATACCCAGCAAATAGCCATGCTCTTGCAGCGACTTCAAAACACCTTGGGTGCTTGGGAAGCTGGTCAGGTATTTTTCGCCAAATCTGCCGTAAAGAACATCAACCTCATCAAGGAAATCTTGGTCGGCTTCTCTGGAGAGGACTGTCGCCCAGCGTCTGCCGATCTCCTCAGAGCTTTCAGCCACCAGAATGGAATTAGCGCCAATGGCTTTGGTTTCCATATCAAGATCAGAGATTTCGGCCAGCTTTGCAACGAGGTCCATATCACCTTTGGCAAGGTGTTCAAAAACATCAAAGGTCGCGCGATCCCATGTGGCATGGAAATCAATCAGCGTGCCATCCTTGTCAAACAGGATCGCCTTAACGTTCATGCTGCCACCTTCTTAGCCACCAAGGAAGAGCTGGCCAACTTTTGGATTTGCAAGCAATTCATCGCCAGTTCCCGCAATTGCAACTTCTCCCGATACCAGAACATAACCAAGATCAGCAAATTCAAGGCCCTTTTTGGCGTTCTGCTCAACCATAATGATGGTCTTGCCTTCCTTATGTTGCAGATCATGCAAGATTTCAAAAACCATGTCGATAAACCGTGGTTCAAGCCCAATAGAGGGTTCATCCACCAGCAGCACTTCAGGGTTCATTACCAATGCACGGGAAATTTCCAACAGACGTCGCTCGCCGCCAGAAAGCACTTTTGCCAAATGTTTTCTGCGAGCGGCTAGGCGAGGATATTTATCAAAGACTGCTTCCGCTGCCCGTTTAGCTTCAGTGGGCTTGTCTTTCAGAAATCCGCCCATCCACAAATTCTCTTCCACCGTCATACCGGGAAATACGGATTTATCCTGCAAAATATAGGCGATGCCTGCCTCTGACAGTTTTTCGCTTGGAGACAATTTGGTGACATCGCGGCGATTAGCACCTTCGCCGATAAAAATACTGCCGCTAAAAATATCATTGAAGCCAAATATTGCATGGAGAATGGTTGATTTACCCGCCCCGTTTGGACCAATTAGGCAAAGAGATTGTTTGCGTCCAACCCGAAGGTTAAGGTTGTGCAAAATCTCCATTTTGCCATAGCCAGCTGTGAGGTTCTCGATAGAAATGAAGGCATCGTTACCTGCCAAATCGTCAAGTTGCTCGATGGAAATGTCCTCAGCAATGGCCTTGGCCTGACGGTTAACATCCTCAACCGAAATAATTGAATCGACGCCACCAGAGGCATAGCCGCTAACACTTTTTGCCGAAGTTTTTTTGGCGGCCTTTTTCTTGGGCTTCTTCGAGGCGCTTTTTTTGGGTGTTTTTTTATCAGCCATTAATGTGCTCCAAGATAGGCATCAACCACATTTTGGTTGTTTTGAATTTCGTCTGGTGTGCCGGAAGCCAGCATCTCCCCATGGGCCAAGCAATAAATGGTGTCAGCCATATTCATAATCACCCGCATATTATGCTCGATGATAAACAGCGTAATGCCAAACTCTGTATTCGCCCGCTTCAGCCGATCAATCAGACCATTAATCAAGGTCGGGTTAATGCCCGCCGTTGGTTCGTCAAGCAGCAGAACCGTTGGCTCATTCATCAGTGCCATGGCAAATTCCAGCAATTTTTGCTGCCCAAAGGAAAGTGATCCAGAGCGCAAAAACCGCTTTTCATAAAGCCCGACAAATTCCAGCAAATGATCGGCACGTTCATAATCAGTTTTGGTATTGCTGGCAAAGCGATCGCGCCAACTCATCTTGCGGTGCGGCAATGAAATCAGCATATTTTCCACGCAGTTCATTTCGCCGTAAATACGGGTTTGCTGGAAAGTTCTCAGCATTCCTAAACGGGCGATTTCCTGAACCTGCAAATTTGAAATTTCGTTGTTTTCAAATTTGATCGAACCACTATCAATCGGGTGATAGCCGACAATCGAATTAAACAGGGTGGTTTTACCGGAACCATTGGGACCAATCAGCCCGGTAATGGTGCCCTTTTTCACGCTCAGTGATACATCCTTATTGGCGATCACACCGCCGTAAGATTTGGAGACATTGCTAACTTCAATAATTTTGGTCATTCGGCTGTCCCCGCTTTTCCTGTGGAACTATCTTCCACACGAATGCCAAACCATTCCGGTTTTTGATGTTTAAGCCAGCCCATAAAGCCGTCTTGAAAATAAACCACGGTAACAACGATCAGGCCGCCAAGTGCCACCCATTGCCAACCGAGCAAATAAGCCCATGTGATTTCCTTGAAAAGGTGAAATACAATCGCACCAATAACCGGTCCCCAAAGGGTTCCTTTGCCGCCTAATAAAACGCAGACCACCATGAAAATTCCAAGGTTGATGGTTTGGTAAGCCGACTCAAGAGGTTCGAAGTGGATTAGCTGGAAGGCTGATAACCCGCCTGCAATGCCCACGAAGAATGCTGAAATCGCCCATGTGGTGAGTTTGTACCACATGGTATGAATGCCCATGGCTTCTGCTTTTTCTTCGTCATCACGAATGGCATTAATCGCAGCACCAAAGCGCGTGGTGTAGAGCCATTTTAAGAATATGAATACACTGACCCCGAGCCCGGCAAACATGAAGTAGAAGAACTTCTTACCCACATCGATGTCACCCGGATAAATTGGTAGGGCGATGCCCTGACCGCCACCAACCCAGTCCCAGTTGGATACCAGTTCACCTGCAGCAATCGCCACGGCTAGCGTTCCAATGGCAAAATAAGGCCCGCGCAATCCAAAGATCAGCATGCCAATGACGACAGCGCTTACAGCACAAAAGAATCCTGCCGCAATAAGTCCGAGGAAAAGCCCGGTGAAATACTGTGCATCGGTAAACTGGAACGATCCGCCGCCAGATGCATCGGTATACTGGCCGATATCATGGGAGAAGCCAATGAACACCAGTGCCGCCACATACATGCCGGTGCCATAAAAGAAGATATTGCCCAGGGAATTATAGCCCATTTGGCCGCCGGTCATATCCCATGTCATGGCGACAATAATCATCAGCCACATGGCCGCAAGTTGTACGCCATATGTTGGAAACAGAAATGGCAACACAATGATAAGCGCAAGAAGGCCTGCGTAAAATATTGGTTTTTGAGTAATCATGATCGCCTCCTACCGCAATGCCTGTCGGGACCGGCGCTGTTGCAACAGTCGGATGAATAGAACAAAGAGCAACAGCAACACGGCAATTGCCTGCTGATAGCCAATGCCGAAAATGTGCGAACCATATTGTTCCAGCGCGCCAATGCCGAGGCCTGCTGCAATCACGCCCGGCAGATTGCCAAGGCCTGCTGCCGTCACAATCACAAAGGCACGAATGGAATAGGTGATGCCGTAGAATGGCTGGATCAGCCAGACCATCACGATGATCGCGCCTGCAGCACCGCAAATTGCGGAGTTGAGCGAGAATGTGAAGGCGTAAATTTTTTCCGTATCAATTCCCATCACCCGTGCAGCGCGTGCATCCTGCGCTGTAGCGCGGATCGCCTGGCCCATACGGCTGGTTTTCATGAAAGTGATAACGGCAGCTGCCAATGACAGGGCCATGATGACACCGATGAGTTTAGCGATGGGTATGCTTACAAAATCATCGAAGAAATAGAGGGTTTCAAATTCCAGCTTGATACTTTGCGTATCGGAACCAAACATCAAATTCATCAACTGCGCCATCATAATTGCCAGACCAAATGTGGCAAGAAGCGAGGTGAAGAGATCGCGTTCGATCACGCGGGAAATAACTGTTTTGTAAATGACCCAGCCAATGCCCCACATTATTACAAATGCCAGCGGGACGCCGAAAAGCGGGTGCATGCCATATTGGGAGAAAAACCAGGAAACGTAACCGCCAGCAACCACAAAGTCGCCCTGTGCAAGGTTTTTGACGTTCATTACGCCCCATACTAATGCCAAACCGTAGGCAGATAGCGCGAATAGTGAGCCGATCATCAAACCTTCAAGTAGAATTGAAATATTGACGACTGGAAATTCAAACAACAAAGAGATGTTTGAGAAAATCTGATTCATAATGTTCCCCTGAATGCGCTCTCAGCCGGTTATTCCAGCTTGTTTTTTTTGAGCAACATACATCTTAAAAAATGACATCGGGGATCATCAAAGGCCCCCGATGTTCCGGCTGATTATTGCCGGGATTTTCTAGCTTAGCGAGGCCAATTCAGCTTGTCGGTAGCAAAAGCAGTTGGTGCAACCACTTTATATTCGCCGTTCTGAATCTGACGCAAAACCATTGGTTTCGCCATATTGTTACCTTCAGGGGCAAATTTGATATGGCCGTAGAAAGTAGCAAGATCAGTCGCTGCAATCGCGTCACGCACTTTTTCCTTATCAAGGGAACCAGCGCGCTCAAATGCATCTTTGAAAACCAAAACCGCAGCAGAAGCCTGAGCAGTTTGGTAAGGAACCGAACGGTCAGAGTAATGTGCAACTTTTGCTTTGATGTCGCTGTTATATTCAGCCGCTGAGCCAAAGATATCGTCTTTATAGGTCAAAGTTTCAGCCCACTGGGTGGCACATAAAACATCATTGGCATAATCGCCAAATTTACCAACAACGTCTGCTGATTCACAATGAGTGATTGCAAACATTGGCACCTTGATCTTCATTTCGCCAACTTGACGAACTGCAGTTGCAGCACCTTTTGTGTGACCGGAAACGATCAGCACGTCTGGCTTAAGCAATTTTACTTTGGTCAGGATCGCGCCCATGTCGGAAAGATCACGAGGCAATTTTTCATCGATCACAACCGTCATGCCCGCTTTTTTAGCGTCAGCAAGAACACCGGCACGAATATCCAGTGAGAACGGGTCGTTTTCAACGGCAATCGCGACTTTAACGTCGCTTGCTTTTCCACCGTTGGCCACAGCCTGCTCGCCTGCAAGAGTAATCGCAGAGGCTAGGTACTGTTCTGAGGTTGAAAGCACAGCAAACAGATATTTGCGGCCTTTGTTAAACAGTGAGCGCGACGCGCCTTCTGCTTCAACCATCGGAATTTTGTATTTCTCAGTAATTGGCGCAATCGCCTTGGTGAGACCTGATGAATAAGGCCCAAGCATATATTGAACTTTATCCTGATTGATCAAACGCTCGGCAAGGGTTGCACCACGATCGCCTTTGGACTCATCATCATAGTAGATGACGTTGAAATTATAGCATTTACCGCCAAATTTAATGCCACCGGCGTCTTTGATTTTTTTAATGGCAAATTCATAACCATGCTGAGCATGAATGCCCGCCGATGAATATTTGCCTGTGAGCGAGATTGCTGAACCCAGCTTGATCTCTCCACAATCCATTGCAGCTGCAATGCCTGTCGTCGCAAGAAGAGCTGCGGTGAGCGCCCCTGCGAAAGAAAGAGTCTTCTTCATTTTATTCCTCCCATTTAGAATAATGAAGATACTATTGCGAAATGACGGTCAGTCAAGCGGATTCAGGTGGAGATACAGATTCAGAACAATAGGGTTAAGATGCCGAGTTATCTCATCATCTTACATCAATTCGTCTTTGCGATCATCTGTCTCGCCATAGCGATGCAGCGCTGGTTTTTTGAGATCTTCATAAAGCTTGTCTATATTCTTGTTTACAAGCTCACCCTGATTAACAAACAAGGAATTGCCTTCGATATCGCTATCGACAATGAACGGACCGAAATTTTCCACCTGAAACATCCACAGTGCCTGAGCAATTCCTAGTTCATCGAGCCAATGCACCGCATGCACATTTTTCACCCCGCGCCCGAGCAAGGCACCGGTGCCGTAACCAACCGTAGAAAGATAAACCACTTTGCGCGGAGCAAGCACGTTCTTGTAATCTTCCTTGCGCATGCCGCCTTTGCCGATGATGATTTTGGTTTCGGTAAGATCAAGCCAATCTGGCATTTGCTTTGAAAACCGGAAGCTGGCCGTGGCCGTAACGCCGCCAATCCTATAGCTGCCATCCTCATTGGATGCAGCAGCTGGCGAACAATGAAAATTGACATTGGTCAGTTCTTTAAGGTCATTGGGAAGCACACGGCCCTTATTCATCACCATGTCGTAAACCCCCTCGCGGGCGGTATAGACCACGCCGTTGAGGAATACGATGGAACCGATTTCCAGCGCTGCAATATCTTCCGGGCTTGCTGGAATATTCAGGCTGACTTGCTTAAGGGTGTGGGCCAATCTATCGTCTCCCGTCTCATATAAGGGGTGAACCATTCCGGGTTCGTTCTGTATTCAATGCTGCCGTCTTTATGAATACGAGCCGTGGCGCGGCGCGATGATAAGCAAAATGTGTGAATGCTCACAGGCATCCCGCCCGTATGGGTAAAACCCGCTTCGATATGACAATCAACAACCATCGAAGAACCAACAAAACCCATCGGCCCCATGCCGATAGAATTGCCAAGATCTTTGAGTTCCAGTTCAAGCTCGGCAATTTTCGGGTCAGGATTGCGGTTGCCAACTGTGCGCAGACATGCCGCCTGCTTGCCCAATTGCATGCAGGTATCTTTCGAACCACCAACGCCCACGCCAACAATTGCTGGCTGACAGGCGAGACCGCGCTTGCCGAAGGCAATCAACGTATCAAGGAAAAACCGTTTGATGCCATCAATGCCATCACCGGGGAAAAGCATCCGGTAATCGGTGCCAAACAGACCACCTTTTTGCACGGTGGTAATATCAATCCAGTCCACACCAGGCTCAAACGACCAGTCAATCTCCGGTGCGTTCAGCCCTACATTATTATTATGCTCCGTGCGCCAAAGCGGATGCACCCGGTTTGGCCGCAGGGGAACATCATGGGTGGCGCGAGCCGTGGCGCTACGAAGCGCGCGTTCCAGTCCGGTGAAGCCACCACTGAAAGACGCATCATCGCCCATTTTTACATAGTAACGCGGCAGACCGGTATCAGCACACATGGGCCGCCGATCAGCGGTAGCTGCCTCCCAATTGTCGCACATGGCCTCCAATACGAAGGAGGATAGGTCGCCCTTTTCCAGATCAATCATACCGCGAATGCCGGTATAATAGTCCTCGGGAATATCAATGGCCGCCTTCTTTGTGATTTCGTATGCGGCCTCTTCGAGGGTTTCTATCAGTATCATTTGGGAGGTGCTCCTGCCTCATCATCAATCAGGGATTCGCCCGGTTTCACGATTGTAAATTCCACCGGAACCATATCCGTTTCGAGCGTATCACCTTTTAGATGGATTTGCGTATATTTGGTCGTATCGAGATCGCCCGTATCAGGAAAATCTTCCCTGAAATGCGCGCCACGGCTATCTTCGCGCAATTGCGAAGCGGTGGTAATCACCGAAGAAATTTCGAGTAGGCTGTCCATATTCAACCAGTCATGCCATGTGAGATTAAAAGCACGGTCGCCATCGGCAAGTCCGGTTTTTACAAGTTCTTGCCGGTGCTGCGAGAGCGCCTGTTGGCCTTTGGCAAGACTATCGGCGGTGCGCATAATGCCCACCTCATTCCACATATCCTGCCAAAGGTTTTCGCGTAAAGCATTCAGATTGCCGGATTTTTGCCCGAAGGGCCGTTCGGCTCGTGCAATGCCTTGATCGATAATGCTCTCATCCGGATCGCGCAAAACACCCTCTTTGGCAACAAACCGAGCCATGGTTTCACCAGCAATGCCGCCATAGACAGTGGAGTTAGCAACCCCGTTGCCGCCGAGCCGGTTGGCCCCATGCACACCGCCACAATCCTCACCGGCCGCATAAAGCCCCGGCGAGGCGGTGGAGCAATCCATCTCGAATTCGACGCCGCCCATCATATAATGCGCGGTCGGAACCACCTCCACTAGGCCTCCCGCCAGATCGAATCCGCAATCGGCACAACGCTTGACCATGCCGGGGAATTTCTTCGCCACCATTTCCGGTCCAAGGTGACCCATCTTGATATAGACACCGCCCATGGAAGTGGTGCGCCCATCGCGCATTTCGGAATAGATCGCGCGCGAAACAATATCGCGTGTCGCCCGTTCGCCATTGGGGTGATAATTCTGCATGAAACGCTCACCGTCCCCATTGAGCAAATGCCCTCCGGCTCCGCGCAGGCCTTCTTCGAGAACCGTGCCGGTCATGCGCGTATTTGGCCCGCCAAGCAGTCCGGTCGGATGGAATTGCACCATCTCCATATCTCGCAATTTAAGGCCATAACGCAGCGCCATCGCCAACCCATCGCAGGATTTATCCCCCGATGGTGTGTGATAGAGATACATGGTCGGCCCGGCCCCGGTGCCAAGCAACACCGCTTTTGCTTTCACAAAACGATAGCCACCCGTACGGACATCAACCAGCAGCACACCGGAAATACCTGAACCATCCTTCGCCGGGATCAGTTCAATAGCGCGGTGTTCCTCCAGCGCATCAAATTCCAGAGCCCAGACCTGTTCCATTAGCCGGTTAATGATTTCAATGCCGGTGAGATCACCCTTGTGTACCGTGCGGTCAAAGCTTTGTCCGGCAAAGGCTTTTTGGTGCAGGCTGCCATCGGTATTGCGATCAAAAAAACAGCCAAGCTCATTTTCAAGTTCCTGAACGCGCTCTACCGCTTTGACACATAAATTCCATGCCAAATCTTGCCGTGGCAACCATTTGCCACCGACAATCGTATCCATGAAATGGCGCTCGACGGAATCCCCATCAGCCAGCGCCACATTGTAGCCGCCCTGAACCATGCGGGTGCAGCCACTTTTGCCAAGCAAGCCTTTGGCAGCGATGGTGATTTTCACATCAGGGTTAGTTTGCTTGGCATGGAGCGCTGCAAACAACCCCGCGCCGCCCGTGCCAAGCACCAGAATATCCGTCTCATGACGTTCAATCTGCATCACATCACCTGCACAATAAATATTAACCCAATGAAAGCCGCAGCAAACAGGCCGGGGAGTATCCAGCCGAGCCTCGGGTCAGTGCGGCTCGGCCAAGGTGTGAATTCAAGCAGCAGCACACGCAGCCCGAAAGAGAAATGCAGTGCCAGCAAAATCACCAGCCCCCATTCGGCAAATTTCACGATTGGGTTATCGGTAAACGCAAGCATTTGGTCGAGGGCATTATCCCCCTCCATCGCCAGCCCAAGGGCCAGAAAATGAAACGGCAAAAAGATCGCCAGCGCCAGTCCCGAAAGCCTGTGGCCAAGAAATGCGAAGTAAGATTTGTGAAGGCGGTGTTTGCCCAAACCAAGTTTGTTCATCCTACCACCGCCGCGACAGCGCGAATGCCCATCACCAAAATAAACAGCCCGAACATGAAGCACATCGGGTTAATGTTATCGCTTTTCAGCGGTGTCCATTCGCGCAAAATATTGCGCAGGCCAATCGGCGCATGAACGGTCACCAGCAGCACGAAGCTGCCGTAAAACAATCCCCAAAAGAGACTGCCCTGCGTCCGATCGAGAATTTCAGCAGCGGTCAATCCGCCACGTACCGCATAAAGAATTAGCCCCAGATGGATTAGCACCCACGGCGCCAATAATATCGCGCTGATACGCTGGGCTTTGAAAAGAGTACGCTCCATCAATTGCCATCCATTTTCGGCAAGCCGGAAAACGCAGCCCGTTTCAACCCGGCAATGCTTTCAGACGGACTAATTTCCACGGGACAGTGGCGCGTACAGTTCCCCTGAGAATGACAAGAACCGCAGCCCCCTTCGCCAAAGGATTTATCAAAGGTTTCTTCGCGCTCGCTATGACGCTCGTCATTGACCAGCGTCCAAGCGCGGTTAAGCGCAGCAGGCCCAAGATAATCCTTATCCCACGCCACCACATCGCAAGCGCTATAACAGATCGCGCAGTTGATACATTCAATCGCTGCATTGGCAGTAACACGCGCGGGGTTGGTTATATCAACCAGCGCAGGCTTATCCGCCCGCGTGAGCGAACCCGAATGCTTGCCGCCAGCCTTTTGCCATTTTTGAAAAAAATCGCCCATATCGCAAACAAGATCTTTGATACGAGGCAGATTGCGCAAAGGTTCAATCGTCAGCACGCCCTCATGGGCAACGCGGGTAACATGGGTACGACAAGTCCAGCGCGGCTTGCCATTCACGGTCATGGCACAGGAGCCACAAACCCCGACCCGACAGGCAAAACGATAAGCCAGAGCAGGTTCCTGCTCCCGTTGAATTTCAGTCACCACATCCAATATGGTTTGATTGTCGCGCACCGGCACATGATAAGAGGAAAACGCCCCCTCAGCCTTACCGCGCCAGATGCGAACTTCCATTTGGGAATTGGACGTTGTTTTCATTAGCGTAATCTATACGCAAAGGGAGGAATGTTACAATCAAGAAAATCGTTGACGTAGATCTTCAACAATATCCATATTCTTCCTGAGATATTTGAGGTTCTTTTGAAAATTAATCATTGGACCTTCGACCAGATATTCTAACCAGCTTTCTTCCGGTGCTTGCGTTAGCAAATGCCGGAGGGCTAATGCATAGCCCCATTCATTCTGCGTGAGATATCCCGAGCGGCTGATTGACCATCCCTGCGTCCCGGTCGCGTTATCATTGAATTGATTATGAACAAAAGCAGAATTGCCGCCAAATACACCAAACCCGAAAAATGCCATCGCAAGGTCAGTTGCATATTCCTCGGCCTCCGCTCCTCCCGGAGGGGCTTCAGGAAAGGTGAGAAGAATTGGGTGACAAATCTCATGAGCAATGGTGGCAATTAATTGTTCTAAATCTTTAAGGCTGCTGGGATTGACGGTAATTATGTGTTTGTGATTGCCATCAAGTTGATATGTGCCAAGAGGAGTATTTGGCACGTTTGCGACAATAGCCAGCGGACCAACTATCGGATCAACATCCTCGTCTTGAAGCGCCAGTTCAAAATCGCCAGGGTCAACATTAAGCCGAGAGGCAACTTGCTCAAACACAAATTCGGCATGTGCAATTTGTTTTTTTCCAGAAGGCGGGAAATCGGCTTGCGAAGGCTTTAAGGCCGGGTAACTTTTTAGCCCCTCAACACCTCCCAGATTTTCCAATAGCCAACCCCATGCCTCAAGCTGCCAACCCTCGTCATCCTTGTCGATAGTCGGTTTGGCGCGCCAGAACATTTTAAGGAATTACCTCTTCGTTGTCGCTTGCGCCGCAGCCAGCCTTGCAATTGGCACCCTGAACGGTGAACACGAAACATAGTCCAGCCCCAGCGTTTCGCAGAAGAAAATCGAATCCGGATCACCGCCATGTTCGCCGCAAATTCCGAGTTTTATGTCGGGGCGGGTGGCGCGGCCGCGTTCTGCGCCGATGCGCATGAGTTCGCCGACGCCTTTTATATCGATGGTTACGAACGGATCACGCTCGATGATGTTTTGTGCCTCATAGGTGCCGAGGAACGAGCCCGCATCATCTCTTGAAATGCCGAAGGTAGTTTGGGTGAGATCATTGCTGCCGAAGGAGAAAAACTCTGCCGTCTCAGCGATTTCACCGGCCCGGAAAATAGCGCGGGGAAGTTCAATCATCGTACCAACGGAATATTTCAAATCAACGCCCGCTTCTTCGATAACCTCGCGTGCGACCCGGTCAATCAAATCTTTGACAAAGGTGAACTCTTCTTCCAGCGCTACCAAAGGCACCATGATTTCAGGTTCAATTGCCTCGCCGGTTTTCTTCTCCGCAGCAATCGCAGCTTCGATGACGGCGCGGGTTTGCATTTCGGCAATTTCGGGATAGGAAATCGCCAAACGGCAACCGCGGTGGCCAAGCATCGGGTTTACCTCGTGCAAGGATTCTACGCGCTCACGAAGTTTCGCCGGGTCCACATTCATCACCTTTGCCACTATCGCAATATCTTCATCAGTGTTCGGCAAAAATTCATGCAGAGGCGGATCAAGCAGACGGATGGTTACCGGCAGGCCAGCCATGATTTCGAACAATTCAGTGAAATCCGAGCGCTGCATCGGCAGCAGTTTATCAAGTGCTGCGCGTCTTCCTGCTTCGTCTTCTGAAAGGATCATTTCGCGCACAGCGATAATCCGATCACCGTCAAAGAACATATGTTCCGTGCGGCAAAGGCCGATACCTTCTGCGCCAAAGGAACGTGCGGCGCGTGCATCTGCTGGCGTATCGGCATTGGTGCGCACTTTCATGCGGCGGCTGCCATCGGCCCATTCCATAATGGTGCCGAAATAGCCTGATAGTTCCGGCTGCACCATATCAACGGAGCCCGCCAAAATTTGGCCATTAGAGCCATCAATGGTGATGATATCGCCCTTGGCAAAATTACGGCCACCGGCCACAAGCGTTTCATTGGTGTAATCCACTTTGACGCTGGAGGCCCCCGAAATACAAGGGGTGCCCATGCCGCGCGCTACCACTGCTGCGTGCGAAGTCATGCCGCCTCTGGTGGTGAGAATGCCTTCGGCCGCATGCATGCCATGAATGTCTTCCGGGCTGGTTTCAATGCGAACCAGAATAACCGGCTTGCCTTGCGCCTTCATCTGTTCTGCCTCATTAGAGGAAAACACGATACCGCCAGTGGCAGCGCCAGGGGATGCTGGCAGGCCCTTGCCGATCACATCGCGCTTTGCTGCCGGATCGATGGTTGGGTGGAGCAATTGATCGAGGGATGCAGGATCAATCCTTGCAACCGCCTCGGGTTTGGAAATCAAATCGCTCTCAGCCATTTCCACCGCCATGCGCAAGGCAGCTTTGGCGGTGCGCTTGCCGGAACGGGTCTGCAAAATCCATAATTTATTTTTCTCGATGGTGAATTCGATATCCTGCATATCGCGGTAATGCACTTCCAGCTTGTTGGCCAGAGACACAAATTCCGCGAACGCTTCCGGCATCAAAGTCTCAAGCGAGGGCTTGTCAGAATATGCAGCTTCGCGGGCCTCTTCGGTCAAATCCTGCGGCGTGCGAATGCCCGCCACCACGTCTTCGCCCTGAGCATTGATCAGAAATTCTCCGTAAAGCCGGTTTTCGCCCGTGGAAGGGTCTCTGGTGAAGGCAACGCCGGTGGCGGAACTTTCGCCCATATTGCCAAACACCATTGCCTGTACGTTAACAGCCGTACCCCAACTTGCAGGGATATTATGCAGTCGCCGATAGGTGTCGGCACGCTGGTTCATCCATGAGCGGAAGACGGCGCTAATGGCACCCCAGAGTTGCTTTTTAGGGTCTTGCGGAAAGGCTTCACCAAGCTCTGCTTCGACCAGTTTTTTAAAGCGAATAATAACCGCTCTCCAGTCATCGGCGCTTAGTTCTGTATCGAGCTCAAAGCCCTTATTAGCCTTGGCATCTTCCAGAATTTCTTCAAACAATTCATGTTCAACCCCAAGCACCACATCGCAATACATCTGGATAAACCGGCGATAGCTGTCATAGGCAAAGCGGGCATCGCCAGATTCAGCGGCCAGCGCTTCAACGGTCTCGTCGTTCAGCCCGAGGTTCAAAACCGTATCCATCATGCCGGGCATGGAAGCCCTTGCACCGGAGCGCACAGAAACCAGCAAGGGGGCCGATGGATCGCCAAGTTTCCTACCAGTTATGGTGGAAATTGCTTCAAGCGCCGAATCCACCTGACCTTCAAGTTCAGCTGGATAGGTGTTGTTGTCATCGTAATAGGCAGAACAAACCTCGGTGGTAATCGTCAGTCCGGGAGGGACCGGAATTCCCAAAGAACTCATTTCAGCAAGGTTCGCGCCCTTGCCTCCAAGAAGGTTCTTCATGTCGGCTGCACCTTCGGCCTTACCGTCGCCGAATGTATAAACCCACTTTGTCATGCCGTTATTCCTTAAGGGTTGGGCCAAATTTATCATTGGCAGTAGAGCACATGCTCATAGGAAAATTGCTGAATTGCGCTTGCAATACTGCGTTTAAGCGGTCGTTGCAACAGCTGGCTTGCCCTTCAAAAAAGTTCAATCGATTAAATTGCATGATGATTTTATGACGGTTTTTTTGAAGCAGTTTCATTTATGATTCGGTTCTATTTTGTGATGTTGATACTATCGAAAATTACCGATAAAAATTAACTGAATATCTGTTAATTTTGGATTTTTTGTGCGACCATTCAAGCCAAACGCATTTTGGCTCTTGCCTAAACTGGCGAAACAGAAAACAGTTACATCCTTTAGTAGTAGAAATTTGCAATCAACCGCAAAAAACTGAACAGTGAATTTTTGAGGGTTTAAGCCCCGTAATTTTGCCCGTAATTTTGCCCATAATTTTGAAAGCCCCGACGATGAACAGCAAGACCCCGAAAACGACCAAGCTTGATACCGGTAATCTGGAAGAGGCCGCTCTCCATTTTCACAAATATCCAAAGCCAGGCAAGCTGGAAATTACGGCTACAAAGCCGCTGGGCAATCAGCGCGATCTGGCTCTTGCATATTCTCCGGGCGTTGCGGCCCCCTGTCTTGCAATCGAAAAAGACCCTCTGCTGGCAGCAGATTATACGATCCGGGCAAATCTGGTTGCCGTTGTAACCAACGGCACCGCTGTTTTGGGACTTGGCGATATCGGCCCGCTCGCAGCCAAACCAGTGATGGAGGGCAAGGCCGTACTGTTCAAAAAGTTCGCAGGCATTGACGTATTTGATATCGAGATCGACGCAAAAACCGTCGATGAAATGGTAAGCGTGATTGGCGCGCTTGAACCAACTTTCGGCGGCATCAACCTTGAAGACATCAAGGCTCCTGAATGTTTCGAAGTCGAGCAGCAATTGCGCGAGAAAATGGATATTCCGGTATTCCACGACGATCAGCATGGTACGGCCATCATCGTTGCCGCCGCCATTCTTAACGGGCTTGAGCTTTCCGGCAAAAAACTTGAAGACATCAAAATTGTTGCTTCCGGCGCAGGCGCAGCATCCCTTGCCTGCCTTAATTTGTTGGTGGAGCTTGGCGCGAAACGCGAAAATATTCTGGTCAATGATCGCGAGGGTACGGTTTATACCGGCCGCAATCCGAGCACGATGGATCGATGGAAAGAGGTTTATGCGCAGGATACCGATTGTCGTACTCTGGCCGATTGCATGCCTGATGCTGATCTGTTCTTGGGCCTCTCCGCTGCTGGTGTACTGACCAAGGAAATGGTCAAAGGCATGGCTAAGCAACCAATGATCATGGCTCTGGCCAACCCTGATCCTGAAATTCTGCCGGAAGATGCCAGTGAGGTTCGGCCTGACGCGATGATTTGTACCGGTCGCTCAGATTATCCCAATCAGGTGAACAACGTTTTGTGTTTCCCGTTCTTGTTCCGTGGTGCGCTGGATGTGAGTGCATCAGCAATCAACGAAGAAATGAAAATGGCCGCAGTTCGCGCCATTGCCGAACTTGCCCGTGAAGAAAGTTCAGATGTGGTGGCGCAGGCCTATGGCGGCGAAGCACCAATCTTCGGGCTGGACTATCTCATTCCTTCGCCGTTTGATCCGCGCCTGATTCTGCGCATCGCACCTGCCGTTGCGCAGGCTGCTATGGATAGCGGTGTTGCCAGACGACCAATTGAAGATATGGACGCCTATCTTGATCGCCTGAATCGCTTCGTATACCGCTCCGGCATCGTGATGAAGCCACTATTTGCTGCGGCAAAATCTGGCCCCGAAACAAGAGTAATCTTTGCAGAAGGCGAAGATGAGCGCGTCATGCGTGCGGCTCAAGTGTTGCTCGAAGATGGCATTGCCAAACCAATCCTGATTGGCCGCCCGCAAATCATTACGCACCGACTGGAGCAATATGGTTTGAAAATCAGACCCGGTACGGATTTTGAATGCATCAATCCGGAACAGGATGATCGCTATCGTGATTACGTGGAAACCTATGCAGAGCTTGCCTGCCGCGCTGGTGTGAGTACAGAAGCTGCGCGTACGATTGTTCGTACCGATAACACTGTGATTGCTTGTGTTGCTCTTAAACGCGGCGATGCGGATGCTGTAATCTGTGGCCTTGAAGGTCGCTACACCAAGCATTTGCGCCACGTCAACACGATCATCGGCAAGGCTGATGGGGTGCATGATTTCTCCGCTATGAGCTTGCTCATCACCCAGAAATTCGCCACCTTCTTTGCCGACACCTATGTCAACGAAGATCACACTGCAGAAGAGTTGGCGGAAATGAGTATTCTGTGCGCCCGCGAAATCGAGCGCTTCGGCATCAAGCCAAGCGTTGCGCTGGTATCCCATTCCAATTTCGGTTCAAGGGATTCTGCAAGTGCGCTAAAAATGCGTGAAGCACTGGCATTGATCAAAGAAGCCGATCCGGAACTGGAAGTGGATGGCGAGATGCATGCGGATTCTGCTTTATCCCGGATACATCGCGAAAACATCATGCCAAACTCGGAATTGAAAGCAGAGGCAAATCTTCTGATTTTCCCAAATCTCGATTCAGCCAATATCTCGCTCAATGTGGCCAAGGTTATGACCAACGGTCTGCACATCGGCCCAATCCTGTTGGGTGCAGCAGCTCCAGTCCATATTCTGGCACCATTTGTTACCACACGCGGCGTGGTGAATGTGACGGCACTGGCCGTGGTTGAAGCACAAACGGCAGCACGTCAGGGAAGCTAATTCAGCTTCCGAACGTATCCATTTTACTAAATGGATACGTTCGAGGTGGCGAAGAGCCGCCCGGCGCTAGCTGCGCCGCCCATGCGGAGGCCCGAGCGTCATGTCGAAGACATGCTACTTAGAATGTCGAGGATACGCCGTGAGCCAAGAAATATCCTATCGCTTTCGCCAAGCCTGAGTTTTCGCGTACAAACCTTTGGACGCAAAGTGATGTATCAGGCGCGCCAGCGAATTGGCGTAAAATATCATCATGCCCATGGCAGCTGCGGGTGCAATGTCACCCGCATCATCCATGTTGAGCATAGCAACGGAGGCAAGCGTCGTATCCGGGCTATAGATGAAAATCAACGCAGAGACAGTGGTCATCGCGTTGACGAACAGGTAGATCGAAATATCCAAAATTGCTGGCAGACAAACGGGCACCGTGACCCGCGAAAATAGTTTGTAAAACGGCTGTTTGAGGGAAGCTGAAACCGATTCAAATTCCTTATCCATCTGCTTGAGCGCTGTGAGCGCCGTGAGATGTGAGACCGTATAAAAGTGGGTCACCGTACAAATCACCAATATGGCCAAAGTGCCGTAAATGAAGTTGAACGGATTGTCCGGATTATTAAAAAAGAAGATATAGGCAAGGCCCAGCACCATGCCGGGAATGGCCATGGGCAGCATCGCCAAAAATTGGAATATGCCGCGCCCAAGCCCGAAGCCGGGAGCTTTTTCCACCATATAGGCCCCGGTGAAAACCACCACCGTGCCAATGATTGCGACCATGATGGCAAGCTTGATTGAATTATAAAACGAACCCCAGCCGCCGCCATCCATCACATCAAAATCATAGTTCGTAAGCGACAAAGTGAGATCATAGGGCCAGAATTTTATCAGCGCCGCATATTGGCAAACCGCCAGCGTCCCGACAATCAATCCACCGACCAATAGAGCATAAGAGAACATGATCCGGTCGAAGCGTTTATTAACCTTCGGTTCATAGGGAACAGAGCGCGATGACAACAATGCCACCTGTTTCTTTTGCATAATTCGGTCGATCGAAAATGCCAGCAAAGCAGGAATCAAGAGCACCACGGAAACAACCGCCCCCATCTCAAAATTCTGCTGGCCAATCACCTGCTTATAGATATCTACCGCCAGCACATTAAACTGGCCGCCAATCACCTTGGGCAGGCCAAAATCGGTAATCACCAGATTGAAAACCACAAAGCTTGCCGAGATCAGGCCATAACGAGCACCCGGCAGGGTGACCGTGAAAAAGGTTTTGGTCTTGCTGGCCCCAAGCACATCGGAAGCTTCAAAAAGTCGAGCATCGGAAATCGAAAGCGCCGTTTGAATGATAATCATTGCATGGGGAAAAGTGAAAAACACCGACCCGGCAATGATTCCGATAGGCCCGTAAATCGATTGATCTCCCATCAAATCATGCAACATGCCCTGCCTGCCAAACAGGTAAACCAGCGCAATGCCGGGCAGCAGGGATGGCACCAGAATCGGCGCCATGGCGATAACGCGAAACAACCCCTTATAGCGCATGCGACTGCGCGCCAGCGCATAGGCAAAGGTGAAGGCCAGCGTGATGGTGATGATCGTTGTGGTGATGGCAATGAACAGCGAATTGAAAATCGAATTGAACAAGGACGGATTGGAAAAATATTGAACGAAATTGTCGAGCCCTGTCGCCTTAACCGGTTTCAGCACCACGCGGCGAAATTCATTGCTGGTATATTCGTGCCATTCACTATCGGTCACACGTTCGCTACCGGAAAGAAACGCGCCACCTGCTTCGATATTGCGCAATCGGTAAAGAGTTTTTGCACGAAAGCTAAAACCCTCAATCATACTGACAACCGATAATCGGCCATCAGATGATGTTTTCAAATCTTCCGGTTTATATTTCCCGGTCGCTTCATTGAGGGTTTGCGGCGTGATCGTTTCACCCCAACCATCGCCCTTATCAATTTGAATTTCAAAGCGGGTCAAATCAAAGGAGTAGGTATTGAATGATTTGGAAAGCATCGTATAAAGCGGAAGGGCCAGCGTGACCACGAGATAAAGCCCGATGACCAAAATGAACGCCCGCATGATCCGGTCGTCACGCCCGACTTTCGGCTTGATTCTAGGAGCGGAAAGGGTCGAAGTATCCGCCATCTCTAAGCGCCATCTTCATAAAAACGAAGGGCATCCTGTGGCAATTCTATCCTGATCGAGGCCCCCTCGACAAGCGATAATCGCCGGGCAGCATTAGCAGAAAAATCAGCGATCAGTGAGGTGTCTCCCAGCTTTTTACTGCTCAGCGTGGCACGCCAGAACGAGCCGAGAAATTCCATTTCCGAGATGGTCACATCCATGATATTCTTGGTTTTTGCCGCCGCGGATTTTTTTATCGGAACAATGTCTTCCGGCCGAATAGTGACGATGCCTGACGACCCCTTTTTCCCTTTGAAAGAATTGCATTGAAGAGAAATTCCGTTGATGTTCACAGTGCCTTTTGTGCCCAAGACGGCAGGTATCTGGTTCATCTCGCCAACAAAATCAGCAACAAACAAGGTTGCCGGTTCGCGGTAAATTTCCAACGGCGTTCCCACTTGCTCGATGGTGCCGTGGTTCATCACCACGATCTTATCGGCCATGGTCAGCGCCTCTTCCTGATCATGGGTGACCATGATGGTGGTGATGCCAAGGTCTTCCTGTAGAGTTTTAATCTCACGGCGCAAATGGGTACGCACCCGCGCATCGAGCGCTGACAGCGGCTCATCAAGCAGCAACAGACCCGGTGATGTGGCAAGCGCACGGGCAAGCGCGATACGCTGCTGCTGCCCGCCTGATAATTGCGCCGGATATTTATCGCCCTGATCTGCCAATCCGACCAGTTCCAGAAGTTCGTTTACCCGGGCACTAATGGTCTCTTTTCCCTCGCCCGCACTTTCAAGGCCATAAGCAACGTTTCGGTTCACGGTGAGGTTGGGAAACAGCGCATAGGATTGAAACACAATTCCAAAGTCACGCTCCGCCGGTGGCAGGTTAGAAATGTCTTTGCCCGCCTGTTTGATGGTGCCTGCGGTTTGAATATCAAGCCCGGCAATAGCGCGCAAAAAAGTTGTCTTGCCGCAACCAGATGGCCCCAGAAAACAGATGAATTCTTTCTCTGCAACATCAAGCGAAATGTCTTTGAGCGCGGTGAATGAGCCAAACATTTTCGTCAGGTTTCGCACCTGCAAAAACGCTTGTTTACGGTCTGATTTCTCGCCCATTTCCCCGTCACCCATTATTGTTTTTATTAAATATCAAAAAGGGGCAAACAAATGCCCCTTTTCGTGATTTTCAAATTTTGACTAACCTTTTGGCTCAGACTTACCGTCATAGCGCTTTTGCCATTCAGTAAGTATTTTCTTACGATTATTGGCAGCGGCTTCAAAATCATTATCGATCATTTTTTCCAGCAGATTTGCCGGAAAATGTTCAACAGGTTTTGCAACGCCAGGGTAAGCAACAACCGCATAACCGGCATTGTACATCTCGTTGGCTTTCTTGGTCACAGACCAATCAACCAATGTTTTGGCGTCGGCTAGATTGTCAGTGCCGGCCACAATTGCTGTTGCTTCCATTTCCCAGCCAACACCTTCTTCAGGCACGATGATTTCAATCGGCGCGCCCTTGGCTTTAGATTTGGCGCCGCGAAATGCAAAGGAAATACCGATCGGAATTTCGCCAGCGGCTGCCAGTTTGCAAGGCTTGGAACCTGAATGGGTGTAGCGTGCAATATTGGCGTGCAGGCCATCCATGAATTTCCATGCATCGTCTTCACCAAACATTTGTATCCAACTGGAAACGTCCAGAAATCCGGTACCCGATGAATTCGGGTTCGGCATGATCACATGGCCTTTATACATAGGGTCAAGCAGGTCTTTCCAGCTCTTCGGCTGGGTCAAACCAATCTTCGCAGCTTCCACAGTGTTGAAGCAAACCGCGGCCACCCATGCATCCATGCCTACCCAGCTTGGAGGGTTGGATGAATCGACAAATTTCTTGTCGAGCTTATCAAGGCCTGCCGGAGCATAGGCTTCCAGCATGCCTTCGCTCTTCATCAATAGCAGCGAAGTGCCAGCCAGTCCCCAGATCACATCAGCCTGCGGATTATCTTTTTCAGCCAGCAATTTGGCGGTTACGATGCCGGTGGAATCGCGAACCCATTTGATTGTGATATCTGGATGGTCTTCATTGAATTTTGCAGCGTATTTTTTGAGATCTTCCGCCTCAACAGCCGTATAAACGGTCAATTCGCCTGCAAGAGTTGCTGGTGCTGCAGCCATCATTAATGTGGCCCCGAGTCCCAGACTTAACAGTAATTTTTTCATTTATCATTCCTCCCTGGAGTGCTGAAAAATATATCTTAACTCTTTGTCAGTCCTATTCAATAGTTCTGTGGTAGTTTTATTGGTCCTGTGCATGACCTTAACTTGTGGCCAGAATTATCACCCCTGAAACGACCACCAGAGCTGCAATTACTCGTGGCTTCCACGGGCGTTCCTTGAACCAGATTACACCGATCAAAGCAGCAATAAGAACGCTTGATTCCCGTATCGCTGAAACAGCCCCCAAGGGTGCCAGATTTTGCGCATACATCGCCAATCCATAAGCAATCGCTGAGACCACGCCGCCAATTGTCCCAATGCCATAAACCTTGAATGATATTCGTGTCAGAGATCGCCAGCGATAGGAGAGAATCGCGATGCTGGAAATAAACTCCAGCACAAATAACCAGCCAATATATCCAAGCGGGCTATCAGATGCCCGAATTCCCAAACCATCAACGACCGTATAACAGGCAATTGTCAGCCCGGTAAAAAGGGCCGCCGTAATCGCCTTCCAGTTGGAGTGCCCTTTCAGCCGGGCAAAGAAAATAATGGCGATGCCGCCGGTAATCAAGAATAAACCGATCCAGGCTTTTGTAGACATTACTTCGCCGGCAAAATACCACGCGGCAGTAGCAACGATCACCGGCGATATACCGCGCGATATGGGGTAGACCTGACTTAAGTCACCGAACCGGTAAGAAGCCACCAAAAATACATAATAGAACAGATGAATAATCGTTGAGCCGGCTAAGAAAGCCCAACTTGCCTGCGC